>NZ_JBVHZH010000067.1:0-33591 GCF_055574515.1 Streptomyces sp. NPDC029466 | reverse complement strand
CTCCAGCCACGCCGCGCGCAGGTTCTTCAGCGTCAACTTGATGTGGTCGTCGGTGAGATAGGGGATGTCGGAGGCGCCGACGGGGTTGTTCGGCGTCATCTTCTGCATGTCGTGCTCCCCCGTTCAATGGGCGGGCAGAAGGCTGACGGCTTCAGCGGCCTCCACCCACGCCCTTGGACGCACATGACTCTCACGGAGATCGCTAGTGCACCGGTAACGCCTCACTAACAACCGTTGCGGCAGCGCCAGCCCTGCCGTTAAGGGCGGCGCCGCCACCGCGGGCCCGCCGCCGACGAACAGCACGGGGTGGACGGTGGGACGCTTACGATCTGCTCCCTCGGCCGGGCGACGGACACGACGGTGGCCCACTGCGCCTGCGAGACCCACTGCTGGGCGCGCCACACGCCGCCGACCCCCAGGGCGTCCGGCGGGCGATCTCAGGCCGGCGGGGCTGACGACGTAGAGGAAGACTTCGGCGCGGGGCCTGGTCCAGCCGCTGCCCAACCCCCTCGCGCGCCCGCGAGGCCGGAAGGCTGGTCACACAGGTTGTCTCAGTGCCGACCTGTGTTTCCAGCAAGGCCACCGAGTCGACCTGGGCATCCCTCTGACGTGTGAGGTGAACGTCGATCGCATGGCCTGAAGGAGGTGGTGTCACCGGCTCCGGCGGCAGGTGCTCGCCCGCAGTGATGTGGAGAAATTTCCTTCAGTTGATGCGGGGGCCGCGGGCCGCATCCCCCAGCGAATCGGCTGGCTACCTCGGGCTGATCGTGACCCTGTAGGTGGCTCCCGCCCTGCCATGGGTGCTCACGCTGACGGTCTGGCCGTGGTCATCCCAACTCGCCTTGCTGCCTTGGATATCAACGCGGTACCCGCCTGGGTAGGTGTCCCTGGGCACGGTGATCTGGGTGGGCCCCTGTGCGTGGTCGCGGGTGCGGAAGGTGAGCGTGTAGGTGCGTGTAGCCGGGTCGTACGCGAACTTGAGCGGGTCGCCCGCGACGGCCCGCGCGTACGGCTGGACGAGCAGCTGGGCGTTGGGCTTCGCGGCGCCCGTCTGGTCGAGGAAGCAGTAGCCGCCGCCCCGGCACCACTGCCACCATGTCCAGCCACTGGAGAAGCGGTCGAGGGAGGCCGTCATGTCGGTGACGAACTGGCTTGCGTGCGGAACGTAGGGGTTGCCGCCCCACTCCCCCACGATCACCGGCATGCGGTGACGTGTCGGGTAGTCGCTGATCGCGGCCTCGTAGGCGGGGATGAAGGTGCCATTGGGGTCGTAGTCGGCGCCGGTTTCCATTCCGGTCTCGTAGAAGTGCGGCGCGTAGCCGGCGTGCGGGTCGTCGATGTGGCCCATCCGGGTCGGGACGCCGATACCGACGATGACGGTCGGTTCGACGAATACCCACGACCTGTGGTCGACCAGGCGGATCGCCCGGGCGAGGCGGTTCCACAGCTCGGTGAGCTCGGTGGCCTCGAAGCGGGCCGCGGCGGCGGGGAGGTCTTCGCCTTCGAGGAACTTCGCGAACGGCTCATTCATCAGGTCGTAGCCGAGCAGCGCCGGGTGCCTGCCCAGGGCGGAGGCGACCGTCATCCACATGCGAGCGTGCGCGGCGCGGAGGTCGGCATCCTTGTACAGGTGGTCAAAGGCGGTCTGTACGGATGGCTCGAAGTACTCGGAGAACCAGTCGTCGGGTATCGGCCAGAACGGTAACCCCTCGTCGCGGGTGGCCCAGTCGGGGACGCCGCGGGAGCCGAAGTGGGGGCCGTATACGTCCTGGTGGGCGTCGAGCATGACCTTGATGTGGTAGCGGTTGGCCCAGTCGAGGATGCGGCGCATCTTGGTGAGGTAGCCGCGGTCGTAGTGCCCGGGGGTGGGTTCGAGGTCGTCCCAGAAGAACGCGAGGCGCGCGAGGTTGAACCCCCGGGCGGCCATGTCTTCGAGGTCGCTCTTGTGGATGTCGGCGAACGCGTTGGCGCCTCGGCTGCTCTTGTCGGCGAGGTTGAAGCCGCGCCACTGGAGAGTGCGGCCTCGGCCGTCGGCGATGTAGGTGCGGTCACCGACCGTGACCCGGTCGGGGGTGCGGTCGAGGGCGCGGTCGGGGTGGGCCTGGGCCTGCGCAGGGAGGACGCCGAGCAAGAGGGCGGCCACGGCGAGGACGGCGGGCGCGACGCGGGAGGTCAAGCGCATGCAGGAGCCCCTTTCGAGGATGACTGCTTGGGCGACGTGCTACTGGCGGGCGGATGCTACTGGCGGGTGGGTGAAGTTCCCAGGAGTTCACGGGAGTTGGCGGGAGTTGGCGGGGCTTCCCGACCCATACGCGTTCGCTTCACCGACACCGCAAGCCGGGCCTGGCCTCCGCACCTCCCAAGAAGGTCGACAAGAGAGGGAGAGCTTTACTGACGCATCCGGAAGGGCGCTGAGACGGAAGGCCTCTCGGCAAGAGCCCTGGCCGGACGGCATAACGTCACCTGATGGACCGTCCGATCCGCCCTGGATAGCCTCGAACGCCGCACGCGCAGCCGATGCCTCACCGGCCACGAGCGCTCGTCGGCCGCGACCGCGCCCACGCAGCGCTCACGCCGGGTCTCGATGACGAGGTGCCGCTCTGAACCGGGCGGACTTGTGCATCCGCGCTCTTCACGAAACGCGCGACGGTATCCCTCTGGCAAGACGCGGACCAGGCGGTAGCCCAACGCCGGCGGATGCTTTCCGCGCCCGCGGTGCTTGGTCCGCGGCACCCGGCGAGCGGGCCACCCATGCAAAAAAGGGGCCCTTCCTTAACCAGGAAGGGCCCCTTGGCAGAGCGCCCGGCAGGCCTTGCACCTGCATCTCCCACCGGCTGGTGGACGTCTTTCCTTGGACCACAGACGCGCGGTTCCGGCCCGAGGACCGAAGTTGCATCATGATCATACTACATCGGCGCTCCAGCAGCGAGAATGCGTCGTACGCCCCCGCGCAGCCGTCCCTAAGGACCTGCCCGGCGGATCATTCCGGGTGGCCCACCGGCGCTGAATCGCTGTAGCGACCCGCCGGACAAGGAGCTAGGTGGGGCAGGTTGGGCCCGTCGATAAATACCTCGACATCGCCCGTGTTGATCGGGGACGCTTCGCGCGATGACCAGAATCGACGACACGCCGACCGCGTGGGACGAGCGCAGCCAGCTCACCACGTTTCTCGATTACGCACGTGACACCGCCCGAGCCAAGTGCGAGGGGGTCTCCGCGGAGAACGCTCGCAAGGCGCTCCTGCCGGGCTCCCCGCTGATGACCATAAGCGGAGTGATCAACCACCTCCGCTGGGTCGAGTACTACTGGTTCCAGGTGGTCTTCCTAGGCGAGGAAGACCGGGGCCCCTGGACCGAGGACGACCCCGACCGCGAGATGCGTATCGCCGTCGACTTCCCGCTCACGCAGTTGCTCGACGAATACGCCGAACAGAGCGCCGGCTACCGCGAACTGGTCACCGGGAATGGCCTGGACAATCAGGCCCAGAAGGCCGTCCGCAACGGCCTCCACGTCGACCTGCGCTGGATCCTCCTCCACCTCACCGAGGAGACAGCCCGTCACAACGGCCACCTGGACATCCTGCGCGAGTTGCTCGACGGCACGACCGGCGACTAGACAGTTTCGATTGGATCAGCCGGTGGTTGGTCTGGGCATGCCGTTAACTGATGTGCAGTGGGCACGAATCGAGCCGTTGCTCCCGGACCGGACACCGAAGTGAGGTGGACGCTGGCGTGACCACCGGGAGGTGATCGACGCGATCGCCTTCAAGTTCCAGACCGGAACGAGGTGGGTCCACCTGCCGGAGGTATACGGCAACTGGCGGGGCCTCTATAACCGGCTGTGGATGTGGGCCCTCGACGGCACCTGGGAGCGTGTCTTCACCGCGCTGATGGCCCAGGCCGACGCCGATGAGGACCTGACCTGGGCCGTGTCGGTGGACTCCACGATCGTGCGGGCTCACCAGCACGCGGCCGGACCTGCAAAAGGGGGCCCGGCCGGAGAGCCGGCCGAACACGCCATCGGCCGGTCCCGAGGCGGGCTGAGCACGAAGGCCCACCTGGCTGCGGACGTCGGCCGCCTTTCCCCCTCGCCTCCGTTCTCACTGCCGGTCAGGCCGGTGACGCACCCGCTTTTCACCGACGTGAGGGCCTGCTTGCGTTTCCCCCCGCCGCGGAAGGCCACGGCCCCGGACATGGTCGTGGCGGACAAGGCGTACTCGTCTCACGCGCGATCCGCGACCACCTGCGCAAGCGCGGCAGCCGGGCGGTGATCCCGGTACCGGCGGACGAACGTGGGCGCCGGCTGTGACGAGGTAGCCAGGGCGGCAGGCCACCGGCTTTCGACCGCGAGACATACAAGCCGCGCAACACCGTCGAGCGGTGCATCAACCGCCTCAAACAGCGGCGAGGAATCGCCACCCGCTACGAGAAGACCGCAACCGCCATCCACCAGGCCGGACTCCATCGCAGGCATCTCCCTCTGATGAGCCCGGTGATCCCAACGCAAGTCCCCAGGCCTCTGTCATGGCGGAGCTGACGTCATAAGCCGTCACGACGGCCTCGCCCGGCTGCTGCACAACCTCGCCCTCGCTGGATAACTCCCGCCCCGTACAGGCCCAAAGAGGTCCAAGGGAGGCCCGGCTCCCCACCCCGCCGGCTCGGAGCATGCTCAGTCGATACAGAACTCGTTGCCCTCGATGTCCAGCATCGGGATGCACGAATCAGTGCCGTCATACAGCGTCTGCACGTGTACCGCGCCGAGCGGAACCAGCCGTGCACATTCGGCCTCAAGTGCGGCGAGACGCTCCTTCCCCACGAGTCCGGTGCCGACCCGCACATCAAGATGCACCCGGTTCTTGGCGGCCTTCCCTTCGGGGACCCGCTGGAAGTACAGTCGCGGGCCCACACCTGAGGGATCACTGCAGGCGAACCATGAATCCCGCTGCTCAGGTGGCTGCGAGCACTTGAAATCGTCCCAAGTGGCAAACCCCTCCGGTGGCGGCGGTACGACGTACCCCAATACCTCGCACCAGAAACGAGCGAGGCGCTCAGGTTCTGCGCAGTCAAAGGTGACTTGGAACTTCTTGATCGCTGACATCGGCGCAACATATCAGCGGGCCCCTGCCTCCCACCGGTGGTCCCCAGGATCCAGTCAGTCCTTTCCAACCACCCTCATGCCAAAGACAGTTACGGCCGACCCCCTTAGAAGAGATTGCTCCAGACCGATGTCCACCACCGGGTGAGGATCAACAGCGCGATCACACCGCCCCAGAGCACCGGCACCACCCAGTGGAACTCCAGAACCGTACGGCGCAGCCCCTCGGGGGCCGTGATGATGCCGTGCTTGAGGTTGTGCACGGTGGTGTACCAGAACATCAGGACGGTGACGCACCAGGTCAGCATGCACCACAGGCACAGCGCGTTGATGTGGTACAGCGACTGGACCATCAGCCACATGCAGAAGACCGCTGCGAGCCCGGTGCCGATGTTCAGCCCGGCCCAGTACCAGCGGCGCAATCGGGCACCTGCCAGCAGAGCCACACCGATCGCGACGACCACGCCGAAGCCGACCAGCCCGGCCATCGGGTTCGGGAAGCCGAAGACCTGAGCCTGCTCGCTCTCCATGACGTTGGTGCAGGAAAAGATCAGGTTGAACGTACAGGCCGGCTTGAAGTTCGGGTCCCTCAGCAGCTCGAACTTGTCCAGGGTGATGACCCAGGCCGCGAGGATGCCCAGGGCGCCGGTGATCACCAGGAGCAGCGCGAAACCGCGACCCGAGCCGATGGTGCCCGAGCCGCGCACGCGGTCGTCGTCGGTGGACACGTCATCAAGCGCTGTCGTCGTCATATCGCCGTTCCGTCCTTCCCTCGGGAGATGGGTCTGAGCAACCCGGCCCACGCCGCGATCGCGGCACGGCCATCCATTCTGCCCCAACTCACCTTGTCCCCCTGGGCGATGAGCGCCATGAGAAGCGGCCGCACACAGCGCTCTCTCAGCTTCCGCTCCACTCCGACCCGCCTTGTCCAGCTGGTCGGGAGAAGGCTGCAGCCGCTCGGCCGCGCCCGATTCCCCTCCGCCGGGTTAAACGCTCCACCGGCTTTGGCACCGACGCCGGATGCACGAGGGCCCGGACGGCCGGTCGTCATCCGGGCCCCTTGGGGTCCGCCCCGCGGCCTCGGCCTCGGCCTCGACCTCGACCTCGACCCAGCATGCGCCGGACCTCCTGAGCCACCGCGTCCAGCGCGACCGTGGTCTGCTCACCGCTCTTTTCAGCAGGCTACTGCGAGGATTCCAGGCGCTTTAACGATCTCAAGCACCGAGGGCAAGCGTCATACCCAAGCGGCTGCTTCTCGGTGATCAGGGGCAGGTCCGGCACGCCATGGCATCGACCTCGAACGCAGTTACCTACTTGTAATCCACTCAGGAGCAACCTTCTGTATGGCCCGTCTGTCACATGCCGGAACGATCGATTCCCTCGCACTTCTGGGAGACACTTTGCGCGTAAGAACCATGGCAGCGATCGCTACCGTGACGGGCCTGGCCGCCGCGGGACTGACCCTGCCGCTCGCGGGGTCCGCCTCGGCCACCACGACCACACGTGCCGACTTCAACGGCGACGGCTATGAGGACGTTGCGATCGGCATGCCGAAGGCGACCGTCGACGGCAAGGCCAAAGCCGGGTACGTGAATGTGCTGTGGGGCAGCGCGAACGGGCCAGCCAAGTCCACCGTCATCAGCCAGTCCTCCGCCGGGGTGCCGGGCACCTCTGAGGCGGGCGACCTGTTCGGTACGGCGGTCGCCGTCGCCGACCTCAACGGCGACGGCTACGCCGACCTGGCCCTCTCGGCCTCAGGTGAGTCCCTCACCAGCTCCAGCACCGAGCACCACGGCACCGTCACGGTCGTGTGGGGTTCCGCGTCCGGTTTCACCAAGGGCGGCCTCACCGCCGCCAAGGGCGACTCGGAGCTGTCCCGGCTCGGCGGGAAGATCGCGGCCGGCGACTTCGATCACGACGGTGACCAGGACCTGGCCTTGACCGCCTCCGGTGAGGAGGGTGGTAGCGCACGGATGCGTCCGGGCCCGTTCACCTCTGGCTCGCCGACCAGCACCCAGCTCATCGACGGGTACGCCTTCGGTGGCGCCCGCGCCCTGGCCGCCGGTGACTTCGACGGCAACGGCACGGACGACCTGGCGGTCACCTTCAAGGGCGTGGAAAGCTCCGGTACCCGTGTCTACAGCCGGACCTCGGGCGCCTGGTCGACCACGTGGAGCACCAGCGACTACGGCAGCGCGATCGCCACCGGCGACTTCGACGGGGACCACACCTCGGACCTGGCCATCGGCCTGGTCCAGCCCAACCCGGAGGCCGACGGCACCTTTTGCGAGGACCGCCTCGGCGGTGCGATCGCCGTGGTCTACGGCGAGGAGGGCACCACCCTGGGCGGCAACGTCGCGTGCACCACGCAGTCCTCGCCGTATGTCGGCGGTACTGCCGAGGTCGAGGACGACTTCGGCGCGTCCCTGTCGGTGGCCAATCTCGACCGGGACAACATCGATGAACTCATCGTCGGTGTCGGCCACGAAGCCATCGGCTCGAAGACGAACGCGGGCTCGTACCTGTGGCTCGCCGCGAGCCACACCGGTGTGATGACCGGCCCCGCCTTCAGCCAGGACTCGGCGGGCGTGCCCGGCACCGCGGAGGCGGGCGACCTCTTCGGCGCGGCCGTCTCGACCGGGGATTACAACGGCGACAACTACCCGGACATCGCAATCGGTGCCCCCGGCGAGAACAGCAAGTCGGGCGGCGTCTGGTTCCACCCCTCCCGTGAGGATGGAACCCCGCCCCTGATCACCTCGGTGACCCCTGCCGGTCTGAGGCTCAATGGTGCGGTCGAGTACGGCGGTGTACTGGGCCGGTAGGCGTATTGATCACAAGCATTGTCAACACCCGCTGAGTCTTGAACATGGCGAAGACCTCCGGTGCGGTGCAGCTGTCCAGCACTGCAGCGCACGGAGGTCTTCGTGTCCCACCGTAATGCGCGGCTGACCATTCACGGCAGGTGGCTATTGGTCGAACGTGTTCTCTCCGGCCGTCCCCGCGCCGCGGACGTCGCGGCCGAAATGGGTGCATCCCACACTACAGCCCACACGGGAATGCGACGGTTCGAGGCCGAGGAGGAACCGGAGTGGCAGGACGCGTGATCAGCTCGGCGTCACTGATCGTGGGCATGATCCCGACGGTAGACCCTCACAGCGCCAGCCACGGCGAAAGCCTCAACTCGTCGTCCATCCGGGCCTAGAGTCCCACTACGGTAACTATGCGTCACAATCATGTCGCAGAGCCTGGATGAGCCAGGGGTATACCGGGATCAGGTTCGGTACTACCTTCCAGCCGTTGACGATCCACACCAGCCGCCAGTATTGGTCCACTCGGGGATCATGCGCTGCTTCGAACCATCGCGCCATCCAGTCCCGGAATTCCGTGTCAGGGGTGCGCGCGAATATCTCGGCGAAGCGGTGTACGAGGTCGTTGATGATGGGTGCGGCCCTGTCGCTGAGCGGATCGATGTCCGACTCCATGGCCTCGGCTACCTTCTGACGGGTGAACTCCATCAGTTCCTCTCCGGCATCGTTCTCGATGTCGGGCCTGCGCCCGGCGGCCTGGCCCGTGGCCGTGCGGCGCATCCGGGCCCGGAAGTCCTCGTCGCCGACCAGCTCGGCGAGTTCCACCCACGCGGCGACCTGCTCGCTGGAGGGATCCTCGGGGAGGTCGGGAGTGGCAGCGCGAACCATGGCCACCGTCGCCGGGTCGGCGTCCACTCAAGCGGAAGCCGGCCGGCTGGCAGTCGAGGCCGGCTTGGAGGTGGCGATGAGAGTCGTGTTCGTGCACGGTGCGTGCGTGCGGGACGGGTCGTGGTGGTGGCACCGCACCGCCGAGCTGCTGCAGGAGCGGGGGGTGCCGAGCGTGGCTCCCGCGCTGCCGAGCTGCGGCGAGGCGGGCCTGCCCGGCGGCGTCGGCGGTCCGGGGCTGCCCGAGGATGTTGCCGCGGTGCGGCAGGTACTCCAGGCCGGCGACGAACCGACCGTCGTGGTCGCCCACAGCTACGGCGGTATCGTCTCCGCGGAGGCCGCTGCGGGCATCGGATCGGTGCGCCACCTGCTGCTGGTCTCCAGCTACCTGCCCGAGGTCGGGCAGAGCCTGTCGGAGTTCGGGGACGGCGGCCCCGCCCCGTTCCTCGACGTCGACCCCGACGCCGGCACCTTCGTGGTCCGCCCCGACCTACTCGTGGACACGTTCCTCCAGGACTGCGACCCCGAGGTCCAGTCACAGGCGGCGGACCACCTCGCCCCTCAGAGCGTGCAGGTGACCGAGCAGCCGGTCGGGGCGGCCGCATGGCAGCAGCTGCCCTCGACGTACCTCATCTGCGCCCAGGACCGGGGCACCCCGCCTCGGCGGCAGCGCGAGTTCGCCCGCCGGGCCGGCAGCGTCGTCGAGCTCGACGCCGGCCACCACCCCTTCCTGTCCCAGCCTGCCGCGGTCCGGGACCTGCTGCTGAGCCTGTAGACGACAGCCACCGGACGAGCCGAGCCGGCGACCCGCCGGGCCTCCGCCTGCCCGTAGAGCACCCCAACCCTGCGGACCAAGCCAGCGGTTCTTGACGGTCCTCCACTTGGTACCCCGGCAGCGCGCGCCCTCCAGCAGCTCAACCTGACTCCGGGCCAGGCAGTGTCTCTCCGATCACGAGCGGCCCAGATGAGGAGGCCGGCCGACATTACTGGGATTGGCGTGTCCCGGCGGGTCAGAGAAAGTGCCCGCTGGCGAGGTAGGGCGCCGGAACAGGCATGCCACGCACAGCGATATAGCCTTCCTGGCCGATGTCGAAACGTGCGGCCAGACCGACATCGATCGCCCATTCGTTGGGGGTGGTGATGCAGTTGACCAAGGTTGTTCCCTGTGACGAGGCCAGGGCTTCCCACAGCAGTTTCTGCGCGGTCTCCGGGTCCGAGGCGGCCAGCAGTGACGCTCGTCCCCGGTCGTCGAGGTAGGCATATCCCGGTCTCGCGATGTCCCGGCACACGACCAGCCGCAGGGTGTCGAGCATGTAGCCGTGGTCCGGACCGTGGCCCGCAACACGCAGGTCCTGGTCCAGCTCATCCCTCCAGCAACGGTCGGCACTGTCTCCCGCCCTGAGCCCGGCGATCACACGGCGTCTCCACCCTCCCCCGGTGCCGGCCATCCGCATCTGCGGGTGGAGCGAGAAGTCCGCCATCCGATAGCGACGTGTGGCACCGGGATGGACGCTGGACGAGAAGATGCCGGGGCGCCCGTCAGCGTGGGCGAGTGCTGCGTCCAACAGCCGCTTGCCGAGTCCCTGTCCTTGATAGCTGGGCAGCACTCCGTACGTGGCGAGGAACCACAGACCGCCGCGGTTCTGCGAGATGGCGAATCCCACCGCTCCGCCGGCGCCTGCGTCCTCGTCGACCGCGACCCAGCACCCACCCGGGTCAACGCTCAGATAGAAGCGCATCCGGTCGATCCACTGCTTCGAGGCGGCCGCCGACCGCGGCTCGGCCTCCGGATCGCTGACCCGTCTGGTCGCTCGCTCCGCCTCGGAGAACGTCACCGCTGAAGCCCGCTCCGCCGAAGGGAGATCGTCCTCTTGCATCGGCCTGACCTGCACAGAGTCCATCACTTCAGCGTAAGGATCAGCCAGGCCAGGACGCATTCGATTTTCCGGCTGGGAGCATCTGCTCGATCAGCTGACTCGTTGGCCGGCCCGTGCTCAGCATGGGTGACCTGACCCTGACCAACGAAGAATGGGAAGCGTTGGAGCCGCTGCTGCCCAAGAGCAATAGCCGGTGCGGCCGGCGGCGGGACCGCCTGCCGACCGTGGCGGCCCACCCCTGCCGACCGCGGCGATCTGTCGGCCGCGTCATCCGCCCCAACGGCATCGTCGCCTGGGCCGCCGCCCCGGGCCCGCCCGCCCGCGGACACCGCAGCTCTGGCGCCCGTGCTGCGCACCTGACTCGGCGAACCGCACACACGCATGACGAACCGCCAACGAGGTGAACCTGGTCAGCCTGAAGGCAGGAAAAGCACCGGACCACGCCGAGGGGAGGTCTGATTGTGTGCGATCCACTCCGGCGGTCGGTTCGGCACACATCTGCCCTGATGCTGCCGAAAGGCCGTCCCGCCTCCGCACCGGCAAAACATCCGAGGAGCAGGAACGACGATGGCGCCCGACCCGACAATCGCCCAGGTGACCATGACCCTCGCTGCCCTTGCAGCCACCGGGGCCACCCCGCGTCCGTCCGGGGAAACCCTGGAGCAGCAGACCACACGAATCATCACCGGCATCGACGCGCAACTGAGCGATCCCACCCTTGCGACGCAGGGCTCGTGGGAACTGGTGTGGCTGGCCCTGAGCGAAGCCAACGCCAATATGGCCTACCTCGCACGGAGCACCGACGGCTCGAACGCGTTCGCCGTGGTCGCTCGCGGAACGGACGCCGATTGGACCGACATCCTCGAAGACCTCGATGTCGGCACGGTCGTCCCGTTCCCCGAAAGCGGATCGCCGACGCCCATCTACGTTTCCAAGGGGGCAAAGGATGCGTTCACACGAGTGGTCACCGCCCGCTCGATCGCTTCTCCCTCCCCGAACGTCACGCTCGCTCAGGCGCTCTCCGTCGCGCTCAAGGCGGCGCCCTCCTCGCCGCAGCCGACCGTCTATCTGACCGGCCACAGCCTGGGCGGTTGCATCGCCAGCATGCTCGCGCCGTACCTGCAGGCACAGAGCTGGCCGAAACAGCCGAAGTTCGGGGTGATGACCTATGCCGCTCCCACCGCCGGCGTGCAGAGCTTCGTCGACTACTTCGACTCCATTCCGTGGGTCATCGACGAGCGCCAGAACAACGCCTACGACCTGGTACCGCACGCGTGGGCCGATCTCGACACCACCACCGGCTGGTACCCGAGCCCGGGACCGCAGGCGACCGAAGAAGTGAAGCTACTCATCGGGAAGATCGCCAGGCGCACCAACGGCAACGTCTACGTCCAGCCCGGCACGCTCTGCCTGATGAACACCGGATACACGAGCTTTTCCGAGAAGCTGATCCACAAGACCACCCAGGACTTCCTCGGCCAGGTCGCCTACCAGCACGCCAACTCCACCTACCTGGACCTGGTGGGGGCGCCTGACGTGCCTTCCCCGCCGGTGGTGACCAACCTGAGTCCCACCTTCGGCGCAGCAGGCGCCACGGTGACCATCAACGGCACGGGTTTCAGTCAGGACAGCATGGTCGACTTCGGCCGCTTCGCCTGCACCGAGCCGCCCACCATCGACTCCTCCGGTCTCAAGATCACCGCCAAGGTCCCCAACGGAACAGGCGTCGTCCACGTCCGCGTCACCAACACCCTCGGCACCTCCCCGGCCATCGCGATGTCGCAGTTCGCCTATGGCGGACCCGCACCTGTAGTGGTCAGTTCGGTCAGCCCGACCAGTGGAAAGGTCGGCACCCCGGTCACCATCAACGGCGAGGGCTTCGCCAATGGCGCCACCGTGCACTTCAAGGACAAGGTAGCCGAATCCAAGTTCGTCTCCACCGGCCAGATGACCGCAACCGCGCCCGGTCAAGTCGACGTCCAACAGACGGTGAACATCACCGTGACGGTCGGCAAGGCCACCTCTCCCACCAGCCCGGACGACGAGTTCACCTACACCGGACGGTAGCGTCCGCACACCCCGTTCCCGGGGTGACCCTTCGAGCAGCCCCGGACCCTTGCCGCCGACCGGTCGAACCGTGACCGGGCGAGTGATCGCCGCAGGACCGTTCGCTCGGCGGAGCCGCCGTAGGGGCGCCGCGGACGGCCTTGCGGTTGGCCGCGGCGATCCCGCCGGACTGACCGCACGCCACCGGGTTGCCGGGGCACGCAGCCCGGGGCACGCGCCTCGATCCGGCGGCTCGATCCGGCGAGCACCTACTCCGCATAGCCCGCGACCAGCCGCTCGCCGTCCCACCCCGCCGAGACGTCCAGCTCGCCCGCGGCATCGGGCGACGGCACGAACGGAACCTTCTGGAGCTGCCCCTGGAGCGCGACGCGGCCCGGCGGGACCCCTGAGGGTCCAGTATGTGCTGCTGGCCCACCACGACCGGCCAGCGGTGCCGACGGCGGCGGCCACAGAATGCATCAGCACCCGCATGATGGCGACACCCTTGGCCGACGGACTGCTCACCGGCAGCCTGGAGCGGCTGATGGGCCGCGAACACGGCTCGGAGCTGGAGAAGGAGCTGCAAGGCAGTATTCTCAAGGCACGTCTCCTGGATGAGCGGGCTCCTGTAGAGACGGTGCGGGTGGTGACGGACGGTCGGCTTGTGAGGGACATTGCGCAGGAGGTGGTGGCCGCCACTGACTGGACCGGGCTCCACTCCGCCTGCAGATCGTGATCGCGTGAGCGGCCCGGTCCGGAAGTCCAACGCCAGTACACCAGCAACGCCGGTCGGATCGAGAGCTCTTAGGTCGCTGTCCAACTCGTCTACGCAGCCGAGGCGGAGTACCGCGCAGTGCTCGACATCCAGCGCCGGTTACTGCACAACGCCGACCCCCACACACTGTGGACCCGACATGCCCTGGCCGAGGTACTTGACCTGCGAGGTGACCTGGACGGGGCCAAGGCGGAATACCGAGCGGTCCTCGAAGGCCGCTCAAGGATCCTCGGTACGGATCACATCGACACCCTGTGGACCCGGCACAACCTGGCCTGGATCGCCGGCCAGCGGGGCGACCTGGCAGCGGCCGAGGCAGAGTACCGCGCAGTGCTGGACGACCGCTCACGCATGCTGGGCCACGACCACCCGCACACCCTGTACACCCGGCACGCACGAGCGTGGGTACTCGGCCAGCGGGGCCATCTGGCAGCGGCGGAAGCCGAGTACCGTGCTCTTGATGATCTGCTGCGCCGCATCGAGTCCCAGCCGGCCACCCGAGCCGGTGAAGAAGACCTGCACTGGTGGGGCGGGGGTGGCAGTTAGGGCGTGTCCGATGGGTCGGGTGGGAAAGCGGTCAGCAGTGTGTGCCGTGATCCTCAGGACGGGGCGGAGACGACAGGTGGGCGGTGCCGAGCATCAGGCCATACCTCGGCGCGGCCCTTCGGAGAGGCTCTGGGCGGTTTTCCGAGCCACATTTGGGACCATGGCCCTATGAACGGGAATCCGGATTTCGGCGGGGCCGAGCCGGTAGATGCGCTCGAAGTGGCACCAACGGCCCGGACGGCAGTGGCGTGGCTGCCGCCACCGAAGCTCTGGCCGGGGATTCAGGACATCCGCTGGGAACACGATCCGCAGGTACGGCGTTGGCCGCCACATGTGAATCTGCTCTTCGGGTTCGTACCAGAGGAAGTGTTTGCGCAGGCCGTGCCGCTGCTCTCCGCCGGGGCGGCACAGAGCACGGCTTTCACGGCGCGCCTGGCCGGAGTGCGGTACTTCCGGCACCGGCATTACGCAACGTTGTGGCTCGATCCGGCTGCGGCGGACCCGGCGCCGTGGGCCCGTCTCCACCGGGAGCTGGGACGGCGGTTCCCGCTCTGCCACGGGCGCGCCGGCCGCTTCACCCCGCATCTGTCCCTCGGCCGCACCCAGGACCCGAAGCGCCTGGCCGACGAGTGTGCCGTCCGGCTCGGCGCACTGTCGGCGGTGGTCGAGGAGGTGGTCCTGCTCTCCCGACGCGGCGAGGGGCCCATGCGGCCGCGGGCAGTGATCACACTGGGCACGGGTGAGGTCCGTCGACCGCTGGAGTGCTAGTACTGCAACGGCGTTTGCCGGGGCAGCGCGCCGTCGGCCTTCGGGACCTGACGGTCCGGGCCGGCCTCGCCGCGGGGCTGGCGTACCGCCTCGACCAGCAGGAACAGCCCCCGCATCCCCGGGTGGCAGGCGGCCGGCCCGCCGCGTTGGCGCGTGCCTGCACCGCGACCTGGGCCAACTGCTCCAGGATGGTGCCGTATTGGTGCATATGGCGACGGGCGGCCATGACGTATTTGGCGATCAGGGTGTGCCCGTAGGGGACCTCGAACTGGAGCGGGCCCCGGACGCCGAAGGACAGGTTCGCGGTGCGCCGCCCGGCCTTGATATCGGCGAGTGCCCGGCGGGCGGCCTGGGCGTGCAGGGCGTACGGGGTGGCCCGGTCCACGCGTCCGCAGTCGGACAGCGCGACCCCGGCGACGGCCACGGCGACCTTGCGATGCCCGTAAGTGGTCCATGAGACCATGAATTTGACGTTACGTCAGATCGGTGCGACAGGCAGGGCGTGAAGTGCCAGGCGGCAGCCCCAGCCGCCCGGTGGCTCGCGGCCGGGCCTGCCCGCCCTGCGCCTTAAAGTGATTATCCGAGATATCGTGCGACCTTTAAATACTTTCCCCGGGAGAGTATTCTCCGTTTGCGTGTGTATTTCGCTGGCCAGATTCGCGGCCAGTTGACTGCTCGCTGTTTGCCCATGCGGCGGAGCAGACATTTCCATGCGCGGGACAAAGAGCGTCCCGCCTTCTTTGGGGAGTGTCATGTTCGCCTTAGCGTCACCATCTTCGCAGCATGCCCGGGCACCCTACGCCGCATTGAATGCCGCGTTTGCCGCAGGCGCTGTTATTCCCGTGGGGGACACCCCGGAGGGAATTACCCTCACCCCGAACGGGGCCCGCGCCTATGTGGCCAACCGGGGCTCGAACACGGTGAGTGTGATCGACACCGCCACGAACACTGTGATCGACACCATCGCCACGGGGGCCGGTCCCACCGACGTGGCGATCAGCCCCGACGGCACCCGCGCCTATGTAGCCGTCTTCGACGACGGTCTGGTCAGCGTGTTCGACCTCGCCTCGAATACCCTCGTCACGGACATCCCCGTAGGGGCCGGGGCGACGATGGCGGCGGTCACCCCGGACGGGACGCGCGTCTATGTGACGCGGCAGACCACCGATTCGGTGAGTGTGATCGACACCGCCACCAACACCGTCACCGGCACCGTGACCGTCGGGACCGGGCCGACCGGCGTGATTGTCACCCCGGACGGGACCCGCGCCTATGTGGCGAGCTTCTCGGGCTCCGTCAGCGCGATCGACACCGCCACCGACACCGTCGTCGCCACGATCCTCGCCGGCGACGTCCCCATCCTGCTGGCGGTCAGCTCCGACGGGGCCCTCGTCTACGTCACGAACGCCGGCAGCTCCACGGTGAGCGTCATCGACACCGCCACGAACACCACCACCGACAACATCGGCGTCAGCGCCCAGCCGCGCTTCCCGGCGCTGAGCCCCGACGGCGCCCATCTGTACGTGCCGAATTCCGGACCGGACACGGTGAGTGTGATCGACACCGCCACCCGCACCGTCGTCGAGAACATCAGCGCGGGAGACGGCCCCACCGGCCTCGCCGTCTTCCCCGCTGGGACACGCGCCTATGTGGGCAACGTCAATGCCGGCACCGTCGGCGTCATGGCGACGACCGTAATCCCCGACCAGGGGCCCATGGCGGGCGGAACCACCGTGACGCTGACCGGTCACCACCTGGCCAACGCCACCGCCGTGCACTTCGGCACCGCCGAGGCCGTGATCACCGCCAATACGGCGACATCGGTGACCGTCACCTCCCCCGCCGGCGCCGGTGTCGTCCCCGTGACGGTCACCACCGCGGGCGGCACCGGCACCCTCGGGTCCTTCTACTACATGCCGACGCCCGCCCTCACCGGCATCAGCCCCGACGCGGGCCCCGTCTCGGGCAGCGACCAGGAGATCGTCATCACCGGCCGCAACCTCGCCGGAGCGATCGACGTGTACTTCGGCACCACCCGAGCCGTCATCCAGAGTGTCTCCAACACCCAGGTCACCGTCAGAGCCGCCCATGCCCCGGCCCCGGGCGCCGTCACCGTCACCGTGATCACCAGCGGCGGGAGCGCCGACGGCCCGTTCTACACTTACCTCGACCAGCCCACCGTCACGGACGTCAGCCCCAGCGTGGGACCGACCTCCGGCGGCACCGGGGTGACGATCACCGGCACCGGCCTGAATTACACCGAACAGGTCACCTTCAACGGCACGCCGGCGCCCTTCGCGGTCATCTCCGACACCACCGTGACCGCCGTGTCCCCGCCCAGCGCCACCGACGGCACCTTCGACGTCACCGTCACCACCCCCGGCGGCAGCTCATCGGGATCGTTCACCTACGTCTTCCCACCCGGCGTCTGACCCACCCGCGCCCGCCGCGTCCGGGCGGGCGCCGCAACCGGACCGGAGCAGCGAGATCCCGGTCGGCCGGGCGCTCGGTAGCCCAACATCGGGCCCTGAGCGCCCGAGCCGTGCCGATCTCGCGATACAGGCCCGGGCGTGAGAACACTCTGACTGACGGTCAGGCAAGCGTGGGCAGCCATGGCCAGGGTGATGTGGCGGTGCCAGCCTGCGGCCTGGCGGCACCTCTCGCGGTCGTCCGTCCAGGAGGTGGGCAGAGACAACCGGCGGTCGATCAGTGTCCAGCCGCCGGCTGCATAGGCGAGGAAGACGCCGGCCGACCTGGCAAGTTCTCCGTGCGTCCCGCGGTCCCGGAGTACTGCCGTTGCATCCCTGCCGAACGGGTCCCTTCTTCAAGAAGCCGGTGTCGTCCACGGTGAGACGGCCTCGGGGTCGCCGAGGTTCTCGACGACAAAGTCGCGCACATCGTCGCGGACCTCATTGGCTTCGCACTCGATCCGGTTCAGCAGTCGATGGATACGGTCCGAAGCCGAGTGACCGGCCTGTTCGGCCAGTGTCCAGCCGTTGCCTCCAGCGGAACGATCAGCCCTCGCATACGGGCAAACGCCGACCCGCGGCTCCGTCCTGGAAGACCGAGGCACGAACCGCTCGTGCACAGCGTGCAGTTCACTGCCCACACCCTGACTTCAGCAAGGCCCCCACCCATGAGTAGCCCTACGACCGGTCTGTCGAACCGTCCCAGCAAACGCCGTTGCAGTACTAGAGCAGTGCCCGATCCGGTACTACTCGCATGCCTCGTCACCCGTGCAAGCGGCTCTCTTCGCGGCCCACTGCGCGATAGCCCGCAAACTGGCCCTGTGGCCCCGGAGTTGAAGCACACCTGCTCGTTGAGCGGCTGCCGGAAGAAGGCGCGCGCCTCGTGATACGTGCCGTCCATCATGTCCGGCCGGGGGACCATGTCCGTGCAGGAAGAAGAACCCGTCCTGCCGACAGAAGGCAGCCGCATCGCTGGACTTCGCACACCGCGTCTCGGTGGAGCCGGCCGGCAGGCGAAGCCGAAGACGAACGACCTTGACGCGGGCCGAAGTTCAGCCACCGTCACGACACCGGAGAAGGGTCCACACGCTGACGGTGTCGGGCGCCGCTCAGCGCACGCGAGCGAGCAGAGCGGCGGGATCGGGCTCGGCCTGGAGGCCGCGGAGCAGCAGAGTCCACAGGTCATGCAGGCGCTCCTCGATGTGCCGGCGTCCCTCCAGGGCGTCGGAGACGGTGTGCAGACCGAAGAAGGAGCAGACGATGCCGTGGGCGGTGGCGGCAGGTGGCACATCGGCGGCGAGTTCACCGTTGCGGGCGGCTTCTTCGAGTAGCTGTGTAACGGCTTCGATCCAGCCGAGGAAGGGTGCGGGGAGCTGGGCGTCGATGGCTTTGCGTTCGGCCCAAAGGCGGGCTCCGGCCCGGACGACGATGTCGTCTCGAAAGGCGCGTGCCACCTCGAAGCTCAGCCCGACGAGTTTCTCCAGGGCGGGCAGGCCGGGCTGCCGGTAGCGGCTGATCAAATGCGGCCAGGTGGCGAAATGTTCCTCGACGATGGCCAGGGCGAGCTTCTCCTTGCTGGCGTAGTGGAAATAGATGGCCCCGCTGGTGCGACCGGAATGCGCACTGATGTCGCTGATGCTGGTACCGGCGTACCCTTTCTCGTCGAACAAGGTTGCCGCCGCCTCAAGAAGGAACCTGCGCGTCGTTTCCGCCCGGATCTGCACGTACACCTCAAGGGTTGTTCTCGCTCCGCCGGAAGGCAACCTACCGCTCCCCGCGCCCCGGAATTCAAGGGTGCGCATGTTCGAATTTCGGTATTCCCTGGTCGTATGAGCACCTCAACGGTCAGGGTCGTCGGAAAGAGTGAGCCGCTCAGCTGGTCACGCACCGTCGAGCGGGAGCTGGTGCACCGGACCTCGGTGGCAGAGGTCCTCCTTACGGATGTACGGCCGACCGATACCCCGCACGCCTTCCTGGCGGCGGCGTCATGGCCACGCGCGCATGCGACGTTCCCCCGCGACGGGTCGCAGCGGCACAGTCCGCTGATCCTGGTGGAAACACTGCGTCAGCTCGGTCTCTACATTCCCTTGCGGTTCTACGCGGTTCCGGCGGCCTTCCGCGCGGTCATCACCGATCTGTACTTCCGCCTCAGCCCCGCCGACGAGTTGCCGGCCCGCGCCGGAGCGACCGAAATCACCTGCTCGGCGCGGGTGAGCGCCGTACGGCGGGCGCCGGACGAGTCCGCCGTCGGACTGCGCCTGCATGTCACCTTCGCTGCGGGCGGGGTGACATTCGGCCAAGGTGGCGGGGGTGTGCGATTCCTGGACGGCGCGCGCTTCACCGCGCTGCGCGCCAGGAGCGCGGTCGATGCCGTCCCGGCTCGCCCTCCGGAGGCCCAGTACCGCCCGCCTGCCGCGCAGCTGACCGTGAATCACCCGCATGATGCGGTCCTCGCTCTCGACCAGGGCGAGCTGTTGGTCTCGCCGGCCGACCCGCTGCACCCGTTCTTCTTCGACCACTCCACCGATCATGTGCCGGGCATGGTGCTGTTGGAAGCCGCCCGCCAGGCCGCCTCGTACCGCAGTCGGGGCAGTCTGAGACGGCCCCTTTCCGGCCGGCTGAGGGCCTCCCGGTTCACCGAACTGACCCCGCCCGCACGTGTGCTGTGCACCCGGCACGGCTCGATGTGTGCTTTCCGCATCCTCCAGGGCGGCACGGAGACGGCTTGCGGCACCTTCACTTATACGTAGAGCACACAATATTGACATTTGTGAATTGGTTGACCTTTCTGCGTTGCCATCCGTAACGTAACGATCGTTATTTTCCGGCTGGAGCGGAAGAACTCCGCTCCATGGGAGCTGCCCTGCCGGAATCCCTCGGCCCGGTGCCGGGCGTCCGTGAAACCGACGCTGCCCTGCCTCTTTCGCGACCGGTCGCATCGGCGCCTTCGGGCCCCATCAGAACGGAACCCCGAATGACCGCAGACAGCATCCTTTCCTGGACCCCCGCGGCCGTCGTTTTCGACTGCGACGGCACGCTGATGGACACCGAACGCCACTGGGAGGACGCCCGTGACATGGTGTTGAACAGCTACGGCTGCGCGCCCTCGGACGAATTCGCGGAAAAGGCGCGGGGGTTGCACTACACCGAATGCGGGCGCTTAATGGCCGATGAGGCCGGGCGTCCGGAACTGACCGGGGACATGACGGAATCATTGCTCAAGCACTTCCGTGAACTCGTCTCCGCGGACCCCACCACCATGCCCGGGGCACCCGAATTGGTGCATTCGACGGTGCAGTTCGCCCCGCTGGCCGTGGCCAGCAACTGCCCGCTCGAAGTCGTCGAGTCCTGCCTGGGAATGGCTGGACTCCGGGATTGCTTCAGCCACATCGTGGTACCCAACGACACCACAAGACCCAAACCTCATCCGGACGTCTACCTCACCGCCGCCCAACTCTGTGGGGTGGAGCCCGCTGACACGCTGGCCGTCGAGGACTCCCACTGCGGCATCCAAGCTGCCGCAGGGGCAGGCATGCGGGTACTCGGAGTCGGTCCCCGCCCCAGCGACAGGGAGACGGCGTTGGCCGACTGGTGGGTCCACTCGCTGGCGGAGCCGGCGGTGCAGGGATGGGCCGACGCCCGCATCCCTGCCCAGGGCACTGGTCCCACTGGGCCCGGGACTACGAAGGCGTGACGACGGCGTGACGGCGGCCCGGCCCACGGCAGGCTCCATGACGGGCCACGGGCCCGCGGGCCGGGCGGCATTCAGGGTGACCTGCGGTGCGGGCGCCGCCGCCTCGTCAGGCCATGAGGTGCCCGGCATCCCGCGACACCGACGGGGCGACGCCGTTCAACTGGCTCATCGGGCTCGCCCAGGGGCCGGCATGGCGACGCAGCAACTCTGCCGCTTCCTCGCTCGTCATGCTGGTCCTCAGGAGCACTGCCATGGGGCCGGCTCCATCCGGATCCGCCGCCAGGTATCCAGCACGCCTCGCAGGCGGTTCTCCACGGTCCGGCCCGGGGGCGCTGGTGTGAGGCGTCCAGAGGAAGCGGGCAGTGGCCTCCGGAACCATGGAGGGGCCCTGGCTGTCAGGGTGTGGGCGGGTCAGCGCATGGTTCCGTCCCACTGCCAGTCCGCGCGCCGGGGCAGGCCGGGGAGCGGGGTGCGACCCGTACACCACAGCAGGGTTTCGGACGGGGCGTGCCCGGACGGAGCGTCGGGGAAGAGGCGGGCGAGGACGGCGGTGCTGAGGTCGTCGGGCGGGGTCCAGGTCTGGCCGAGGGCGCGGGTGATGTCGTAGGTGTGGACGGCCAGTTCGGTGATTCCCATGGCGGCGAAACCGGTGGCGTCGGAGTGGCCCCAGGGGTGCCAGGCGCGTGCTTCGGCAGGCGTGTCGCGGACGGTCGAAGTGAGGAGGGACGCGGCGATGCGCAGACCTTCCAGGCAGCCGGGGACGGGGGCTTGGGCGTCGAGTGAGGCGAAGAGGGTGATGTAGCGGTCGTCGGGACGGGCGATGAGCAGGCCGGTGTAGCCCATCAGGCCGAGGGCGAGATGGTCGAGGGTCTGGCGGCAGGTCCAGTCGAGCGCGTGGGCGGGGCGTGACCAGTCCTGGTCGGCTCCCTTGAGGAGGGCGGCCAGGCATTCGTCAGTGGCAGCGGCCAGAAGGTCCGTCCATGGCACGGCGGTAGCGGGATCCATCGGATCCGGCACGAGCTGAGTGGTGGCTGTTGGTGTCAGGGTCACTTGTCGTCCGCCGGCTTCTTCAGGACCTCGATCACGCTCGCGTAGCTGTCGGAGCCGTGGCCTGCGGCCTTGGTCCGTTCCATGGCGGACTTGAGGAGTTCGGGCAGGGCGTTGTCGATTCCACGGGCCGCCGCCGCGTGGATGAGGTGGTCGATGGCCGCGATCTGTACGTCAACGGTGGCGTCGTCGCCCGGGTAGCGGCCGGCGTCCACCTGGGGCGCGTAGGTGGTCAGGAAACCGGCCACGGCGGTCAGCCAGCGGATCGCGACAGGGGTGAAGGCCGTGGCCGGTGTCTTCTCCGCGCCGACCAGCGCGGTGCCGTGCAGCCAGCCTGTCATGGTGGACCACATCAGGCCGAGCAGCGCGGCGTCGTAGAGGGAGGCCAGGCCCGGGTCCGTGCCCAGGTGCAGGGGGTCCCCCAGGGTCGCCAACGTCTGACGGTGGGCTTCGAAGACGGCGTGTGAACCGCTGTAGAGGAACATCATCTCGGGGCTGCCGACCCCCGGCGGGGTGGTCATGATCGCGCCGTCGAGGTAGTCGGCGGCGTGTGTCCGGGCCCACGCGGCGGCCTCGTGGGCCTGCTCCGGGGAACCGGAGGTGAGGTTGACCAGGACCTTGCCCGCGAGGGAGCCGGCGACAGGGTCGAGGACGGAGTGCAGCACCTCGTAGTCCAGTACGCAGGCGATGGTCAGCGGGCTCGCCGCGATTGCCTCCTCGGGTGTCGCGGCAAGGCGGGCACCCCGGTCGACCAGCGGCTGGGCCCGGTGCGCCGAGCGGTTCCACACGGTGGTCTCGTGGCCCCGCTCCAGCAATGCGGCGGCCAGCGCCGAGCCCATGGAGCCCAAGCCGATGACGGTTACTGCCGGGCGATCAGAATGCATGCCACAACTCCCTGGATGTCCGCCTGCGGCGGTTGGTCACGTAGGACCAAGATCGCAGCGCGCGACGGCCGGGAACAGTGACGCTGGTGACAGCAACCACCAAATTCCTGCCGTACCCTGCGAGGTATGAATCCTGGTTCCGTCGCCGTGGTCGTGGCCGAGGACATCGGCGTCCCCTCATGGGATCTGTACGAGTTGAGCATCCCCTGCACCGTCTTCGGCAAGCCGCAGCCGGACCTGGCCGACCCCTGGTACGACCTGCGGCTGTGCAGCACGGGGACAGGTCAGCAGGACAGCTCTGCGACCGGGGCCGGGGCCGGGCTGGCGATGCGGACCCGCTACGGGCTCGATGACCTCGCCGGCGCCGACACGGTCATCGTCCCCTCGGTGCCCGACCCCTGCGTCGAGGAGGGCAGACCGCTGCCGTCGGCACTGATCACGGCCCTACGCCATGCCTACGACGCAGGCGCCCGCATGGTCTCCCTGTGCACCGGCGCCTTCGCGCTCGCCGAGGCGGGGCTGCTCGACGGACGACGCGCCACCGCCCATTGGATGCACACCGCTCAACTGGCCGAGCGTTACCCGAAGGTACAAGTCGACGACTCGGTGCTGTACGTGGACGACGGCGATGTGCTCACCAGCGCCGGGCTGACCGCTGGACTCGACCTCTGCCTCCATCTGGTCCGCCGTGACCTGGGCGCACATGTCGCCAATCAGCTGGCCCGCCGGATGGTGGTGCCCGCCCACCGGCCCGGCGGCCAGGCGCAGTTCATCGATCTGTCCGTGCCCACCACCGACGACGGGAGCCTGGGGCCCGTCCTGGACTGGGCCCGTGCCCACCTGGACCAACCCCTGACGGTCGAGGATCTGGCTCAGCGTGCAGCGATGAGCTCGCGGACCCTCCACCGGCGACTCCAGGCCGCCACCGGGACCACTCCACTTCAGTGGCTCCTCAACCAGCGCCTGGGACGGGCCCAACACCTGCTGGAATCAACCGACTTGCCCATCGAGAAGGTCGGGGAGCTCAGCGGCCTCGGCACGGCCAACAACCTCCGCCACCACTTCCTCAGACAGATCGGGGTGTCACCCAGCAACTACCGACGGGCCTTCCCCCGGACAACGCCCGAGTCATCCCCCTCCCCCTCCCCGCTCGCAAGCCGGGCCCAGGACGGAGAGGGCCGACAGTGGGCTGACCGCGGCGCACCCGACACCCGGTGACGCCAAGGGCGACGGGGCCCACGGCCGGTCCGGCGGACACCGGCCCAAGACCGCCGAGGACCAGGACGCGCTGCTGCGGTTCCTGGCCGGCGGCCGGAAATCGGCACCGGGTGCGGGTGGTGCCGCTATGCGGGGTAGAAGTGCCACCCCTGCCGCGCCGAGGGGCTGCCGCCCCACATCTTCTTCAGGTCCACGTAGTTGTCGCCTTCACTGCGTGCGGTCAGCGCCAGATCCTCGTGCACGTAGGAGACGATCCCGTAATCGGGGTTGTCGGGGTCGGTGCCGGGAACAGGCTTGAGCAGCCACCACTGGCCCTTGTTTCCCCGGCTGCAGACGCGCAAATACGAAATGCTGTCGGCACCGTTCTCGTCCGTGGCGCAGGCGCCTCCGGGAGAACTCTTGAGCTGGTACACGGGCCGGTTGTCCGAGTAGGCGACCACGTCGAACTGCCACTGGTTGTTCCAGGTCGGCTGGTCGCTCGGATAGACCTGCAGATACGTCCCCGCATTCCCCTTCGTGTCGTCCGGAAGCAAGTAGTTGCCGGTGACCTGGCTGACGGCCACCACCGGCTGCCCGACTGGCACCGCCCTGAGGGACGGGGCGGCGGCCTGGGCGGGCGTGGTGAGCGCGACCGCGGCCAGGGTGGTGGCTGCGGTGGCGATGAGCTTTCGGATGGTACGGACGCGCAAGGGATGCCTCCTTGGGCCACGCGACGACTGCCACTCGGAGAGCGATTTCCCCGAGCCGGGGAAAATGCTATGGCCGGGAATTCCCGCAGGGAGCGTGAGAAGTCGCCACTCGGAGCGGTGAACGCAAATGCGCCAAGGCACCTTCCGCACGAGCGCGTTCGTCCTCCACGCGTCTGGCCGTCGGCGCATTAATATGCCCGGATCAGGTGACGTATTCTCGCGCAAAGCGCTGCGGTTAACCTTGCTCAGGGCGCCGGCATATTTCCGTTCCTGGGCGTGTCGCGCCGCCAACCCATCGCACCCGATGGCCTGTTCACATGCCTGTGTGCCGGGCCGGCGACACCGCTGGGCGTCGCCGGCCCGGGGAAACGGCTTCTGAAGCGAAGTCGGCATCGGCGAAGGCGGGCCGGAGAGCGTCCCTGCCCCGCATCGCCAGACCATCCTTCGGGAACACCGCACGTGCCGGCCTGCTGGGCCTTCCCTGTCCTGCGGACTCCTCAGCGTTGCGGGTCGATTGCCACGGAGTAGAGCGCCTTCCCGTCGATGTCGCGCAGCCGTACGCTCATGACCTTGGACGAGCCGTCGATGTCGACCTCGCCGAAGTACTGGTAGCCGAACGCCGGATTGTTGTGATCCGCGTCCGGGGCGAGGGCCTGGAAGCGGACCTCGGGGCCGAAGGTGCCGTCGAGCCTGTTGGGCTCGTTGGCGACGATGGCGTTGAGGGGGCCGGAGACGAACTCCCAGAACGGGGTGAAGTCCTGGAAGGCTGCCTTGTCCGGGTCGTAGTAGTGGGCGGCGGTGTAGTGCACGTCCGCCGTGAGCCAGACCGTATTGGCGATGTTCTGCTGGTGGATGAAGGACAGGACCCGGGCGATCTCCCCCTCGCGGCCCAGCGGGACACCGCTGTCGCCCTGCGCTATCGCCTCCTGGGCGGCGCCGTCCGGCACCACGAGGCCCAGCGGCATGTCCGCGGCGATCACCTTCCAGGTCGCCCGCGAGGCCGCCAGCTCGCGCTTGAGCCATGCGACCTGCTTTGCGCCCAGGATTCCGCTGTCCGTGGCGGGTCCGGTGTTCGCGCTGTTGGCGTCCCGGTAGCTGCGCATGTCGAGTACGAAGACATCGAGGAGCGGCCCGTAACGGATGACCCGGTGGACCCGGCCGTCGCCGCTGGGACCCGTCTCGATCGGCAGATACTCGAAGAGCGCCTGCCGGGCGCGAGCGGCGAGGACATCCACCCGCCGCTCGGTGTAGCGGGTGTCGGTGAGCACTTCGCCCGGATACCAGTTGTTGAGGACCTCGTGGTCGTCCCACTGGTTGATCTGCGGGACGGCCGCGGCGAAGGCGCGGAGGTTCTCGTCCATGAGGTTGTACTTGTGCTGGCCGCGGAACTCGGCCAGGGTCTCGGCGACCTTGGACTTCTCCGGGGTCACCAGGTTGCGCCAGACGCGGCCGTCCGGGAGGGTCCGGGTCTCGGGGATCACGCCGTCGGCATACCAGAAGTCGCCGCTGCACAGGAAGAAGTCCGGGTCGCGCTCCGTCATGGCCCGGAAGATGCGGTAGCCACCGGCATCCGGGTTGATGCCCCAGCCCTGGCCCGCCAGGTCGGCGGACCAGACGAAGCGCACGTCGTCGCGGACCTCGGGCGCCGTACGCAGCCGCCCGGTCGCGGGATCGCCCACGCGCGAGGCGTCGTCGGGGTCGGCGAGCCGCACCCGGTAGTGGATGTCGCTCCCGGCGGCCAGGCCGGACAGCTTGACCTTGCCCGTGAAGTCGGTCTCGGCCGTGAGGACGGGGCCGGGTATGGTCACCGACCGCGCGAAGTCGGGGCGGGTGCTCACCTCGACCGCCATCCGGGCGGGCCGGTCGGCCCGGGTCCAGACGATGCCGCCGTGCGCGGTGACGTCGCCGGTCTGTACTCCGTGGGTGAGGGCGGGGCGCCCGTTCCGTACGAGGGCCGGCGCGGCGAGTGCGGGGCCGGCGCTCGCGAGGGCGGTGGGCAGGGCGGCTCCGGCACCCAACAAAAGGCCGGATCGCAGGAGTTGGCGTCGCTGGATTGCCATGGTCAGTGCTCCCTGGGTGGCTCGACGGCAGGCGTATCTGCACGACTTCACGCATGTCTACGCACCCGTGGGAGCCGGCACCCCTCGCCTCGGTGAATGGGCGGGGGCGCCGGGCCCAACTCATTCAAGCCACGCGAAGAAACGGACACGACTCCCGAAACGCCGTCTTAGATACCTCCGAGGGCCGGGAGGAGTCCTGAACGGAGGTTGTGGCGTCGGTGGTGTCGGTGGTCTCCGCGGGCCCACGACCGCCCGCAGCGTCAGGGCAGCCGCGGATCCCGCCACCAGGCCACAGGGGGCCAGGACTGGGATGTGCTCGGCTCGTCAGCGATCGGCTCGGGGCGTGGCGGGCGAGATGGATCCGGTGGCCGGTTGCATCCTGGCGGTGTTCCTCGGCGTGGCACCCGAGCGGTATCCGGGCGGCGGCCACAGCCGGGTTACAGTCGAAATGACTCCCCGGGAGCGCTCCGCCAGGAGCAGGCGGACCTCGTTGAGGCGGTGCGGCGACGTTCGTCCATCCAGGGCACCTTGGTCCGCACGGTGGACATGGTCACCACGTTGAAGGGGTCCAACGAAACCAAGGCGGCGCTGACCGAGTCACATCCCTCTGCAGGAGATCCTCATGGACTACTTCGACCTCGGGACCTTCACCCGGCCCGTATCGACCCGTTCGCCGGAAGCACAGCTCTGGTTCGACCGTGGCCTCGCATGGAGCTACGCCTTCAACCACGAAGAGGCCGTCACCTGTTTCGAAGCGGCGGCGGCAGCGGATCCCGGCTGCGCCATGGCGTACTGGGGCATCGCGTACGCCCTGGGCCCCAACTACAACAAGCCCTGGGAGTTCTTCGACGACGCCGATCTGCGGCGCTCGGTGGAACGGGCGCACACCGCCGTCGAGCGGGCCCACGCACGGTGCGACGGCGCCACCCCGACCGAGCGCGCGCTCATCGAGGCGCTGCGCGAGCGCTACCCGGCCTCGCGCCCCGCGCCGGACTGTTCCCTCTGGAACGAGCCCTATGCCGACGCCATGCGCGCCGCATACGAACTCGCACCCGACGACCTGGACGTCGCCACCCTCTACGCGGACGCGTTGCTGAACCTCACCCCGTGGCAGCTGTGGGACCTGCGCACGGGCGAGCCCGCTGCGGGCGCGCGCACGCTGGAGGCGAAGGCCGTCCTCGACCGCGCGTTGCTGACCGCGACCGGCAGCGATCATCCGGGCACGCTCCACATGTACATCCACCTGATGGAGATGTCACCGACACCGGAGAAGGCTCTTTCGGTCGCCGACCGACTGCGAGGACTGGTCCCGGACGGGGGCCATCTGCACCACATGCCCTCACATCTCGACGTGCTGTGCGGGGACTACCGACGGGTCGTGTCGGGCAACAGCGACGCGATCCGGGCCGACGAGAGGTACCTGCGGCGGGCCGGCGCGATGAACTTCTACACCCTGTACCGCTCGCACAACTACCACTTCAAGATCTACGGCGCGATGTTCCTCGGCCAGTCCAGGACGGCACTGGAGACGGCCGCGCAACTCGAGGCGTCCATCCCCGAGGAGCTGCTGCGCGTGCAGAGCCCGCCCATGGCCGACTGGCTGGAGGGCTTCCTCGCCATGCGGGTGCACGTGCTGATCCGCTTCGGCCGGTGGACGGACATCCTCGCGCTGCCGATGCCCGCCGACCCGGAGCTGTACTGCGTCAGCACGGCAATGCTGCACTATGCGCGCGCGGTGGCGTACTCCGCCACGGGGGCGACCGACGAGGCCGAGGCCGAACGAGAACTGTTCCGCCGCACGGCCGAACGGGTTCCCGAGACGCGGATGCTGTTCAACAACACCTGCCGGGACATCCTGGCCATCGCCTCGGCCATGCTCGACGGCGAACTCGCCTACCGCAAGGGCGAGTATGACGCGGCGTTCGCCTCCCTGGAGCGCTCCATCGAGCTCGACGACAACCTGCCCTACGACGAACCGTGGGGCTGGATGCAGCCGACCCGTCACGCCTACGGGGCGCTCCTGCTGGAACAGGGCCGGGTCGAAGAGGCCGAGGCCGTCTACCGGGCCGACCTCGGACTCGACGACACCCTGCCCAGGCCCTTGCAGCATCCAGGAAACGTCTGGGCCCTCCATGGTTTCCACGAATGCCTCGTGCAGCTCGGCAAGTCGGGAGAAGCCCGCATCGTCGCCCAGCAACTCACCGTGGCCGCCGCACTCGCCGATGTCCCCGTCGAGGCGTCGTGCTTCTGCCGCCTCGACACCGCGGGCGCGAAGAACGGCTACAGCTCCGACTGAGCCCGTGACCGTGCGCACTGATGCCGTGTAATGGCTCCCGGCGCGAGGAGGTCGTCAGAGGGCGAGTTCGGGCCGGTAGTGGTCCAGCCACAGGGCCAGGTCGACGACTCGTTCGAGGCGGAGGCGATGGCCCCATTCCAGCCGGTCGGGCGGGGTGTCGAGGCAGGGTTTGAGGTGCCTCTCGTCGGCCAGGGCCCGGACCTGATCGGTGGACAGGGCCTCGCGGGCCAGGTCCTGGAGGCCGCGGTTGTAGTCAGGGTGGTGGGTGGCCGGGTAGTGGTTCTTGGGCCGGTGCAGCACGGAGTCGGGCGCGAGTCCGGCGCCGGCGGCGCGCAGCAGGCTCTTCTCCCGGCCGTCGAAGCTCTTCAGCTGCCAGGGCGTAGCGAAGGCGTACTCGACGAGGCGGTGGTCGCAGTAGGGGACGCGGACCTCCAGCCCCTGCGCCATGCTCAACCGGTCCTTCCGGTGCAGGAGTTGACGCAGCCAGCGGGTCAGGGACAGGTGCTGCATCTCGCGTTGCCGGTGCTCGGCGGGGGTTTCGCCGTCGCGATGGGGCACGGCGGCCAGCGCGCTGCGATAGGTGTCCGCGCGGAACTCCCCGATGCGCAGGTCGAGCGCAGGGTTGAGCGGCATGGCCGCCTCGTCGCCGGTGACGAGCAGCCAGGGGAAGGTGGCCGCGTTCAGTGCCTTCGGGGAGTGGAACCAGGGGTAGCCGCCGAAGACCTCGTCCGCCGCCTCGCCGGAGAGGGCCACGGTGGAGTGCTGACGGATCTCGCCGAAGAGGAGATACAGGGAGGTGTCCATATCACCGACACCGATCGGTGAGTCCCGCGCCACGACGACCGCCTTGCGGTGCTCGGGGTCGAGCAGCGCGCGCGGGTCGAGGACGACCGTGCTGTGCTCGGTGCCGATGAAGGCGCCGGCCTCGGCAGCGTACGGGGTGTCGTGGCCGGTGCGCAGCACGTCGCCGGTGAACTGTTCGGCCTGGTCGCTGTAGTCGACGGCGTACGAGCGGATGCGGGCGTCCGGTCCCTCGCGCAGCCGGAGTTCGTCGGCGAGCAGCGCGGTCAGCACGGTCGAGTCGATACCGCCGGACAGCAGGCTGCACAGCGGGACATCGGCCTCCAGCTGGCTGCGGGCGGCCGTGCCGACCAGCTCACGGATCCGCTCGACGGCCGTGTCCCGGTCGTCGTCGTGAGCGTCGGCCTCCAGCTGCCAGTAGCGGCGTTCGCGGATGCCGCCGCGGTCCAGCACGAGCAGGCCGCCGGGTTCCACCTCGCGCACCCCGGACCACACCGTCGGCCCGGTGTTGAAGAGCAGGCTGTACGCCTCGCGCAGCCCGTCGGCGTCCACCCGTGGCCGGATCTCCGGATGGGCGAACAGGGCCTTGGGTTCGGAGGCGAAGGCCAGGCCGCCGTCGACGGTGGCCCAGAACAGCGGTTTGACGCCGAGGCGGTCGCGTACCAGCAGCAGCCGCTGGGCGTGCTCGTCCCAGACGGCGAAGGCGAACATGCCCTCCAGGTGGTCGGCGAGATCCACCCCCCATTCGGCGTACGCGCGCAGGACCACCTCGGTGTCGCTGCGGGTGTGGAAGCTGTGCCCCCGGCCGCGCAGTTCGGCGCGCAGCTGGTGGTGGTTGTACACCTCGCCGCTGTAGCTGAGAACGGTGGCCGGGCGGTCGGGCCGGTCAGTCATCGGCTGCACGCCACCGGCCGGGTCGATGACGGCCAGGCGGCGATGACCGATCGCGGCGTGCTCGCCGAGCCAGGCGCCGCACGCGTCCGGGCCTCGTGGGGTCAGGGTGGCCGTCATGGCTTCGAGTACCGGGCCCTGGGTGCGGGCGTCGTGGTGGAAGGACACCCATCCGGTGATTCCGCACATAGGAGTCTCTCCTGGGTCAGTCGTGAGCGGCCGACGTCGGGTCGGTCGTCTTTTCGGGGAGGGAAGCGGGCCTTCTGCCGGGCAGAGCGAGCAAGGGTATGGACAGGCACGCGGCGAGGGCGGCCGGCGCGAGCGCGGCCCGTACGCCCGCATGCGGTCCGGTCAGCCCCCAGGCGGCGGTGGCCAGTGCGGGACCGAGGGTGAAGCCGAGACTGCGGGCAAGCTGCACCGTGGCTCCCACGGTCGCGACCCGGTCCGGTGGGGCCGCGCCCATGACGAGGGCCTGGGTCGGGCCCCCGTTCAGGCCCAGCCCGACGCCCGCCAGCGCCAGCCGCCAGGCCACGTCCAGCGGTGCCCAGGCGTCGCCCAGGGGGAGCAGCAGGAGCAGGCCGGCGGCGGTGAGGACGGCGCCGGTGACCGCGATCGGCCGGGCGCCGTACCGGTCGGCGAGGCGTCCCCCGAGTGGCCCGGCCGCCCCCATGCCGAGGGGGAAGGCGAACACGGTCAGCCCGGTCGTGGTGGCGCTGACACCGTTATCGCGCTGAAGGTGCAGGGCGACGACGTAGTGCATGGCGGCGAACCCGGCGGCCAGGGTCAGCACGGCCCCGTGCGCCCGGAACAGCCCCGCCGTCCGGAGCGCGCCGGCCACCGGACGTCCGCCCGGTCCGCGCAGCCACCACCACAGCGGCGGTACGGCGGCGAGGGCGAGCAGCAGCCAGGCCGGGCCGTCCGGCGCCATCGTCAACGCCAGGAGCACGATCGCGGCGCCGGTGGCCACCAGCAGTGCGTCGGCCACCGACCGCCGGTCGGGTGCCCGCAGTCCCCCGTCCCGAGGCATCGCCCTCCAGACCACGACCAGGGCGAGCACACAGAAGGGGATCTTCACCAGGAAGACGGAACGCCAGCCCAGGTGGTCCAGCAGCATTCCACCCACGGCGGGCCCGATCACCGCGCCCAGCGGGCCCAGGGTGGCGGGCACGCTCATTGCCCGCCCGCGCAGCTCCGGCCGTACGGAGCGGAGCGCGAGAACCGGCATCAGCACGAACAGCAGCGCACCGAACGCGCCCTGCATCAGACGGGCGGCGATCAACCAGGCCATCCAGGGCGCCGCGGCAGCCAGGGCGCTGCACAGTCCGAAGCCGCAGGTCGCAGTCAGCACGGCGGAGCGCAGCGGCACTCCGTCGAGCCACCGACCCACGGGCAACAACAGTGCCACCACGGGCAGTTGGTAACCCAGCACCGCCCACTGAGCAGTTGCCGTGGACACCCGCAGACCGTCAGCAATGTCGGCCAGGGCCACGTTGACGATGTTCATGTCGAGCATCGCCACGAACGCCAGCACACCCGCCACGGCGACCAGCGGCCAGCGGTCCTCGCCCCTGGGCATGCGACCGGCCTGTTCCGCACCGGGACCGTCGTTGGTCACCCGTCTCCCCTCATCGTCACGGGTGGGCTGCCGGGCAGCAGCCGCGCTCCATAAGTCGGGGAGGAAAGGGGGTGAGTTCCCAGCCTCCCCAATCCCCAATCCCCAATCCCAATCCCAATCCCAAGTCCCCAGTCCCCAACGGCACCCCGCCGTGGAACTACGCCCTCCACTCATCCGACTCCTGAGGTGAGGGCGTCGATCTCAACACCCTCTCCGCGGATCCGTAGACCGGCGAAAGCCCCTGACTCCCAGGAGTTCCCCATGGCCCAGAAGCAGTACAACGTCACCGGCATGAGCTGCGAGCACTGCGTGGCAAGCGTCACGGAAGAGGTCTCCGAGGTACCGGGCGTGAGCGAGGTCGTGGTCGACCTCGCCGCGCACACCGTCACGGTGCACGGCACGGACCTCGATGACGAGCGGCTGCGCGCTGCCATCGTCGAGGCCGGTTACGTCGTTGCCGACTCGGTCGCCGCCTGATTCCACACCAGGGGCCGGGCAGGACGCTGTCGCCTCCTGCCCGGCCCTCGGTCATCCTCCGGTGGGTACCGCCGGCGCAGGCGTCTCCGTGCCGGCCGGCGCCTGGTGATCGAAGGCGATCAGCGGATCACCGGTGAGCGGGTGGTCGACCACAGCCGCCCGCACGCCGAACACCTCGGCCAGCAGGGCGGGAGTGAGGACATCGCGCGGTGGTCCGGACGCGATCACGGCTCCGGCATGCAGGACATGCAGTCGGTCGCACACGGAGGCGGCGGCGTTGAGGTCGTGCAGCGACACCAGCGACGTACGGCGCTGGGCGCGCAGCAGGGCGAGCAGTTCGACCTGGTGGCGGATGTCGAGGTGATTGGTCGGCTCATCCAGCACCAGCACATCGGGGTCCTGACAGAACGCACGGGCCAGCAGGACGCGTTGGCGTTCGCCGCCGGACAGTGCCGTGAACCGGCGCCCGGCCGCCGCTGCCATGCCCACGTCCGCGAGCGCTCGGGCGACGATGTCCCGGTCGGTGGCATCATCCCCCGCGAAGGCCCGCTTGTACGGTGTGCGCCCCATCGCGACGACCTCGTGGACGGTCAGTTCGAAGTCGCTCTGCCTCTCCTGCGGCAGCGCCGCCACGTGCCGCGCCGACTGGA
>NZ_JBVHZH010000066.1:0-34322 GCF_055574515.1 Streptomyces sp. NPDC029466 | reverse complement strand
GTCCTGGCGAGTTCCGGCAGCCCGGCCGGGTCGGTGCCGGGCGGGAGGGGGCGGCGGGCCGCGCCGGGCAGGGTCGTTTCGGTCCTTCCCCGGCCCCCCCCCCCCCCCCCTCCCCTCCCCCCCCCCCCCCCCCCCCCCCCCTCCCCCCCCCCCCCCCCTCCCCCCCCCCCTCCCCCCCCCCCCCCCCCCCCTCCCCCCCCCGATACGGGCGGTGGATCAGGCCACGTCGAAGGTGGCCGGGTCCGGGCCGAGGCGGGTGCCGGAGTCGAGGCCGGCGAGCGCGGTGAGGTCCGCGTCGTCCAGCTCGAAGTCGAAGATGTCGATGTTCTCGGCGATGCGCGAGGGGGTGACGGACTTCGGGATGGCGACATTGCCGAGCTGGACGTGCCAGCGCAGCACGATCTGAGCCGGGGTCTTGCCGTGCTTGGCGCCGAGCTCCACGAGCGTCGGGTCCGCCAGGAGGCCCTTGCCCTGGCCGATCGGCGACCAGGCCTCGGTGACGATGTTGTGCCGGGCGTGGAAGGCACGGGAGGCGGCCTGCGGGAACTGCGGGTGCAGCTCGATCTGATTGACGGCCGGGACGACGGAGGTCTCGCCCAGCAGCCGCTCCAGGTGCTCGGGCAGGAAGTTGGAGACACCGATGGCCTTGGCGCGGCCGTCCGCGTAGATCTTCTCCAGGGCCCGGTACGTCTCGATGTACGTGTCCCGGGCCGGGAGCGGCCAGTGGATCAGATACAGGTCCACGTACTCCAGGCCGAGCTTGGCGAGGGAGGTGTCGAACGCGCGCAGCGTCGCGTCGTGTCCCTGGTCGGCGTTCCAGAGCTTGGTCGTGACGAAGAGCTCGTCACGGGCGATCCCGGAGGCGGCGAGCGCCTTGCCGGTGCCCTCTTCGTTGCCGTAGATCATCGCGGTGTCGATGCTGCGGTACCCGGCGTCCAGGGCCTGGCCGACGGCGGTGAACGCCTGCTCGTCCTCGACCTGCCAGACGCCGTAGCCGAGCTGCGGCATCGCGACGCCGTTGTTGAGCGTGATGGACGGAACCTTGCTCACGAGGGAATCGATCCTTACGTCGGCTTTCTTCTTCAGGGATGACAACGATCATCCGCCGTCGCGCATTCCCGCGCGACGGGACGGGATGCGCGCAACGCGGAGCGTTCCCGGGTACGCGCCGTGGGCGGGGCCGGGCGACCGCCCCCGGACGCGGGTGCGGAGCGGGTCGCGGCGGTGAGTTCGCAGAGCGCGAACGACCCGGCGCACAGCACCACGAGTCCGGCGCACAGCTCCAGGGCACCGAGCAGGCCCGGAAGCCCCTCGGGGACCGCGGAGGCGCCGGGGGAGAAGCCGTCGGCCACCACCTGCCCGAGCCACAGACAGCCGCCGCAGGCGAACGCCGCGGCACTGCCGCACCAGGCCAGGAACAGCGGCGTACGCACCCGGAGCCGGGGCAGCGGGCCCGGCAGGACCAGGAGCACCAGCCCGGCCGCGCCGGCGAGGGAGAGCAGGCCGGCGACCCACTCCGACGCGGAGCTGATGACCGTACGGGCGGCCACCTCGGCCGTCGCGACACCCAGCGTCGACCCCGCGCCCCACAGCACATGAACGGTGCCCAGCGCCGCGAGCAGCACCGCGGCGGGCAACACGAAGATCCGCTGTATCGCCCGGGTGCCGGTGTCCGGCAGCGCATGCAGCGGGCGGCGCAGCAGGCCGCCCCAGCGCTGGTGGGCGTACAGCACGAAGGCGCCGAGCAGGGTGACGGTCTCGACGGTGAAGCCGCCGTAGACCACGCCGAAGACCCACGGGGCGAGGAAGTCGCCGGTGGACAGCGGGTTGGCGGCGCCGGTGACAAGGGCGGTGACACTGCCGCCGGCGAGTCCGGTCATCAGGGGGATCAGCAGTCCGGACGCCATCCACAACGGGAAGGCCAGCAGCCAGGCCGGGGTACGCAGGCCGGCCGGGCGGGTGAGGGTGTGGGCCACCACGGCGGCGACGGCGTCCAGGAGGAACGTGACGACATTGGCCGTCACCCAGGCGGCGCGGCCGATGCGGTGGGTGTCCATGACGCCGATGTCGAAGCCCAGCACCCACAGCAGCTTGAGCGTGAGGTACGGGACACGGGCGACGACCGCGATCCGGCCGAGGAGTGTGAGGCGGCGGTGAACCATGGCAGGAGCCTCGCCGCCCGTGGCGCGGCCGGCGTCCGCCCGTCGGACGATCCCCCTCCGCCGGACGGGGGAGCGGCGCGGTGCCAGCCGGCGTCCCGCCCCGTCACGTCTGGTACAGCGCGTCCACCTCGACCGTGTAGGCCGTCTCGATCGCCTTGCGTTTGAGCTTCAACGACGGGGTCAGCAGCCCGTGTTCCTCGCTGAACTGGTTGGCCAGTATCCGGAACGTACGGATCGACTCGGCCTGGGAGACCAGGGTGTTGGCGGCGACGACGGCGCGCCGGATCTCGGTCTCCAGGTCCGGGTCGCGCACCAGGTCGGTGGGCGGCATCTCCGGCTTGTCGCGCATGGCCAGCCAGTGGGTGACCGCCTCCGGGTCCAGGGTCACCAGCGCGGCGATGAACGGCCGGTCGTTGCCGACCACGATGCACTGGGCGACCAGTGGATGCGCCCGTACCCGCTCCTCCAGGCCCACCGGCGAGACCGTCTTGCCGCCGGAGGTCACCAGGACCTCCTTCTTGCGGCCGGTGATCGTCAGATAGCCGTCCTCGTCCAGCGCGCCCAGGTCACCGGTGGAGAACCAGCCGTCGTGCAGTACGGCATCGGTCGCCTTGGCGTCGTTGTGGTAACCGTGGAAGACCTGCCCGCCGTACAGCCAGATCTCGCCGTCCTCCGCGATGTGCACGGTGGTGCCCGGGACGGGGGTGCCGACGGTGCCGAAGCGGGTCCGCTCGGGCGGGTTGGCGGTGGCGGCCGCGGTGCTCTCCGTCAGGCCGTAGCCCTCGAAGATCCGCACCCCGGCGCCGGCGAAGAACAGCCCGAGCCGGCGCTCCATCGCCGAGCCGCCCGACATCGCGTGCCGCACCCGGCCGCCCATCGCCGCCCGGACCTTGCTGTAGACGACCTTGTCGAAGAACTGATGCTGCATCCGCAGCGAGGCACTGGGGCCGGAGCCGGTCCCGAAGGCCTTGTGCTCCTGCGCCTCGGCATAACGGACCGCGATCTCGACGGCCTTGTCGAACGGCCCCACCTTGCCGTCCGCCTCCGCCCGCCGCCGGGCCGCGGCGAAGACCTTCTCGAAGATGTACGGCACCGCGAGGATGAACGTGGGCTGGAAGGTCTGGAGATCGGGCAGCAGCGCACGGGCCGCCAGCTCGGGCTGGTGGCCCAGCTTGACCCGGCCACGGATCGCGGCGACCTGGACCATCCGCCCGAAGACATGCGCCAGGGGCAGGAACAGCAGCGTGGCCGCCTCGTCGCCCGGCTTGGAGTGGAAGACCGTCTCGTAGCGGAGCACGATGTTGTCGGACTCGGCCATGAAGTTGGCGTGGGTGATCAGACAGCCCTTGGGGCGGCCGGTGGTGCCGGAGGTGTAGATGATCGTCGCCGTGGCGTCCGGGGTGACGGCCATCCGGTGGCGGTGGACGACCTCGTCCTCGATATGCGCACCGGCCGCGGTCAGTTCGGCCACCGGGTCGGCGTCCAGCTGCCACAGCTTGCGCAACTGCGGGAGCCGGTCGATGACCGAGCCGACGGTCATCGCGTGGTCCTCGTGCTCGACCAGACAGGCCGAGACGCCCGCGTTGTGCAGCATCCAGAAGACCTGCTCCGCCGACGAGGTCGGATACAGCGGTACGGACTGGACGCCGATGGACCACAGCGCGAAGTCGAACAGGGTCCACTCGTAGCGCGTACGCGACATGATGCCGACCCGGTCGCCGAACCGGACGCCCTGAGCGAGCAGGCCCTTGGCCAGGGCAAGGACCTCGTCCCGGAACTCTCCGGAGGTGACGTTCTGCCAGTTTCCCGCGTCGTCCTTACGCGCCAGGGCGACGCGATCGGGGTCGGATTCGGCGTGCTCGTAGACGGCATCCGCCAGCCCGCCGACCCGGGGCGCGGTCGCCAAAGGCGGGACGGTGAACTCGCGCAATGACCCAGCTCCTCGTGGTGTTGCTCACAAGGCCGCGACCGTACCCCACCGTGACGCCATGTGGCAGAGCCGTACCACTTCGCGAACATGGCCACACAGGAAATGATCAACTGGAGAAATCGGGTTACTTCGGAGAAGAGGGGACACGGGGTAGCTGGTTCAACGCCGGACGATCACGGCGCCGGGACCATATCTGCACCAAATCTCTGCACGTGACGGTGGATCAGCGGGCTTGTCCGGAACGCCGCCGCCGATCAGGGGAGCTGGAGGCGGTCGCCGCCCGCGAGGATCGCGTCGGCCAGTGCCGTCGCCGGGCCCCGCGCGGCGCGGTCACGCTGTCCGTACACAAGAACGAAATCCACGCCGCCCAGTTCCGGAAGTCCGGCACGTGGCTGAATCGTGACCAGGCCCGGCGGGATCATGCCCCTCGTATGCGCCATTACGCCCAGACCTGCCCTGGTTGCGGCGATCAGTCCGTTCAGGCTTCCGCTGGTGCAGGCGATGCGCCACTCCCGCCCCGCCCGCTCCAGCGCCTCCAGTGCGCGGGCGCGGGTCAGCGCGGGGGGCGGGTAGACGACCAGCGGGACCGGGCGCTGCGGATCGAGGCGCAGCCGCTCGGCCCCCACCCACACCAGCCGGTCGCGCCAGACCAGCCGTCCGCGCGAGTCCTCCGGCCGCCGTTTGGCGAGCACCAGATCCAGCCGGCCGGCCGCCAGCAGCTCGTGCAGGGTCCCCGACAGCTCGACGGTCAGCTCCAGATCGACCTCGGGGTGCTCCCGCCGGAACTCTTCGAGGACCTCCGGCATCCGGGTCAGCACGAAGTCCTCGGAGGCGCCGAAGCGGAGCCTGCCGCGCAGCCGGGTGCCCGTGAAGAAGCTCGTGGCGCGCTCGTTCGCCTCCAGGATCGTGCGGGCGAAACCGAGCATCGCCTCGCCGTCCTCGGTCAGCTCCACGGCATGGGTGTCACGGGCGAACAGCCGACGCCCGGCGGCCTCCTCCAGCTTCCGTACGTGCTGGCTCACCGTCGACTGCCGCACCCCGAGCCGGTGCGCGGCCTGGGTGAAGCTCAGCGTCTGCGCCACGGCGAGAAAGGTGCGCAACTGCGCGGGTTCGAACACGGCTCTCCGTCCTTGGCCGGTCCATGGGGCCGGTGACCCCTGCGGCGCCTATCGCGGACCGGCATCACAGTGACCACGGTAAGCGGGGTTCCCGATGGCCGCAGCTCACGGCACCCTGGAGGAGCCCGCACGGGGCACCGTGTCCGTGCCGCACCCCGAGCCGCCGAACGACCGAAGAGAGACCATGCGCCGCCCCCCTCTGCCCAAGCTCCCCTCCCGGCTGCCTGTGGACGGCTACCTCCTGGCGCTGGTGGGCACCGTCGCCCTGGCCGCGCTGCTGCCCGCCCGCGGGTCGGCCGCCACCGCCGCGGAGGGGGCCGCCACCGGAGCCGTCGCGCTGCTCTTCTTCCTCTACGGCGCCCGGCTCTCGACCCGTGAGGCGATGGACGGCCTGCGCCACTGGCGGCTCCATGTCACGGTTCTGGCCTGCACCTTCCTGGTCTTCCCGGTGCTCGGCCTGGCAGCGCGCGTGCTGGTTCCCCAGGTCCTGCCGCCCACGCTCTACACCGGCCTGCTGTTCCTGTGCCTGGTGCCGTCCACGATCCAGTCCTCGATCGCCTTCACCTCCCTGGCCCGTGGCAATGTCGCGGCGGCGATCTGCGCCGGCTCGTTCTCCAGCCTCGTCGGCATCGTCGTCACACCGCTGCTGGCGAGCCTGGTCCTGCACGGGAACGGCGGCGGCTTCTCCGCCGGGTCACTGGTCTCGATCGTCTGCCAGCTCCTGCTTCCGTTCCTCGCCGGGCAATTGCTGCGGCGGTGGATCGGCGACCGGCTCACCCGGCACAAGAAGGCCCTCGGCCGGGTGGACCGCGGCTCGATCCTGCTCGTCGTCTACACCGCCTTCAGCGCAGGTGTGGTCCAGGGCATCTGGCACCAGGTCTCCGCGCTGCGGCTGCTGTGCCTGCTGGGGGTGGAGGCCGTACTGCTCGCGGTGATGCTGTCCGCCTCCTGGTACGGCTCGAAGCGGCTCGGTTTCCACCGGGCGGACCGGGTCGCGATCACCTTCGCCGGCTCCAAGAAGAGCCTGGCGGCCGGCCTGCCGATGGCCAGCGTCCTGTTCGGCGCACAGGCCGGGCTCGCGGTGCTGCCGCTGATGGTGTTCCACCAGATGCAGCTGATGGTGTGCGCGGTCCTCGCGAAGCGCTTCGCGAGGACCGCGGGGCCGGAGCCGGCGGTGGCGGGCGGTGTGGGCGGAAGCGCAGCGGCGGCGGAGGCCGCGGGGGACGTGACGGTGAGCGGGGCGCGGAGGTAGGACGTCGTCGGGCCGGACCGGCCCCAGGGCCCGCCCGGCGCGTACACGTCCGGGCAGGCCCTGGCTTCGTCCGCCGCACTGATCAGTTGTCCGTGCCCCCGCGTACCCGGTCCAGCGGCAGCCCGAGGACCAGTGGGCCGTCCGCCGGGGCGTTCTCGGTACGTACGCGGGACAGCTCGGCGTCGGTCAGGGCCCGCCGGTAGACGCGTACCTCGTCCAGTGCTCCGGTGAACTGGACGCGGCTGTCGGGCTTCTGGCCGAGGTGTACGCCGAAGACCGAGCCGCGGCTGACCGACCCCGGGACATCGGGCGCCACGGTGGTCTCGCCCCCGTCCACCGTGAGCAGCAGCCGGCCGCCACTACGGCGCAGCGCCAGATGGTGCCAACTGCCATCGTTGTAGGCCGAGTTGGTCACCGCCTGGGCGCCGGCGGCCGGTTGGGCGCCGTCGACGGCGGTGATACGGGCGACGATCCGGTGACGGGCGGGATCGCCGGAGATCGCGACCTGCGGGGCCCTGGCGCCCACACCGCCCATCCACAGCAGCGGCTGTTCGCCGGTGGTGGCGTCATAGCGGAACCACAGGCTGCCGGTGAAGTCGTGGGTCCCCAGGGGCAGGGCGCGGCGGAAGGGGAGACGTACCGCATCGTCGGTGCCGTCGAAGGACAGCGCCGGCCCGAAGCGGCCGTCGGTGCCGCGGGCGCCGCCCAGGACGAGCGCCGGCCGGGCGCCGGGGGCGGTGTCGCGGGTCGTGGGGTCCGGGGCGCGCCGGGGGCCGAGCCAGTCCTCGGTGAAGCGGGCGAAGCGGATCTCGTCCCGCGCGTCGACCGCACCGCCCTCGTACATCAGGCCGGTGACCTCGGGGGAGATGGCGACCAGATCGGAGTAGCCGGACCAGTCGGTGGTGACCCGGGCGCCGCGGTCGACGCCCTCCCAGGTACGGCCCTCGTCGTAGGACGAGCGGATCGTCATGGTCCGGCGCCGGTCGGGGTCGGCGGGGGCCGCGAACAGGGTGCGGCCGCGGGCGGTGCGCGGGTGCGGCAGACGGAGCGCCGAACCCTGCACCATCGGCGTGTAGAGGTCCGGGAGGGCGCGGAACGGCGCGGCGAAGGAGTCGCCGCCGTCCCGGCTGACCGCCGCGGTGCGATGGCCCAGGTCGGTGCCGTCCTGTTCGCGGCCGTTGACGTAAAGGGAGCCGTCGGAGCGTTCCAGGAGGGTCATCTCCGAGGGCTTCTGACGGAACGTCCCCTCGGCCGCGACGGGCCAGCTGTCCAGCGCGCCGACCTTCCAGGTGGTGCCGCCGTTGTCGCTGTGGATCAGGGCGGCATGGTTGGCGGTCACCCGGTGGTCCGCGTAGCTCTCGGCGTTCACGCTGAACACCAGCCGGCCCGCGTGCCGTCCACGGGTGAGCTGGATGCCGTGCACGGGCCCGGTGGCGTACCAGGAGTTCCACTGCGGAGGACGAATGCGGGCGGTCAGGTCCCGGGGCGCGGACCAGGTCGCCCCGTCGTCGTCGCTGTACTGGAGGTGCGGGGTGCGATCACAGGGGACATCACAGCTGAGGCCGTCGGTGCGGCCCTTGTTGTAGGTCTCGGCGAGCACGATCCGGCCGGTGCGGCGGTCCACGATGGGCGCCGGATTGCCGTGGGTGTCACCGTTGCCGTGGTTGATGACCTGGAGCGGTCCCCAGGTCCGGCCGCCGTCGGTGGAGCGTTTCAGGACGAGGTCGATATCGCCCGCGTCGCCGCAGTCGTGCCGCCGACCCTCGGCGAAGGCGAGCAGCGTGCCCCGCGTGGACTGCACGACGGCCGGTATACGGAAGCAGTAGTAGCCCGGGTCCTGGGCGGCCTTGAAGAGGATCTGCTGGTCGAAGCCGCCGGCGGGGGTGCCCGGCGGGCCGTCCTGTGCGGCGTGGACGGGGGCGGTCGGCAGGAGGGCGAGGGCTGTGGCGGTCAGTGCGGCGAGCAGGGCCGCGGCGCGGCGGCGGGGTCTGCTGCGGGGGCTGGGGTGTGCGCGGAGAACTGACGTCATGGTCCGGCCTGCCCTTCGAGGCATCGGCGTCGGGTCATCAGGACATCCCACGTCCTATGTGTGCATCGCGACGGAAGCTACTGCCGCGTGCGGACCGCGACAAGGAGCGTGCGTCGGTTCTCCGTCCCGCAGCCGGAATTCACTCTCCCGGCCCGCAGGTGCTGCGCCGGGTGCGCCGGAAGCGCCGACTGCGGTGCGGGGGCCGGGAGTGCCGCGTGGGCCGGGTGCCCTGAATCTGCCGTATGCGCCGCCCGGGCCTCACGGCCGCAGCACCACCTTCCCGAGGTTGGCCCTGGCCTCGATGATCTCGTGCGCCTTCGCGGCCTCGGTCAGCGGCAGTTCGGCATGGACGGCGGCCCGCAGCCGGCCGGAGCCCGCCAGCTCCCACAGCTGCGCCCGGTGCTCCTCGTACAGCTCCCGGTGGATGGTGGAGAAGTGGCGCATCGTCAGCCCGGTGATCGTCTTGGCGCCGGCCAGCAGCTCATACGCCGGGACCGTGCCGCCACCGGAGTTGAAGAAGATCAGCCGGCCGCCGGGGGCCAGCGCGGCCAGGGCACGCGGCAGCAGCTCGCCGCCGACACCGTCCAGCACGATATCGACCGGCGCGCCCCAGGACTCCTGGTCGTACGTCACCACCTCATCGGCCCCCAGCCCACGGAGGAACTCCGTCTTGGCTGTCGAGCTGACCGCGGCCACCACCCGTGGCACCCCCTGGAGCTTGGCCAGTTGGACGGCGAGATGCCCGGTGCCGCTGGCCGCGCCGGTGATCAGTACGGACTCGGCGCTCCGTGGCGCGGCGGTGCCGAGCGCGGCGAGCGCGACATGCCCGCTGCGCACCAGCGCCACCGCCTGCACGGCGCTCGCCCCGTCCGGTATCCGGCTCGCCAGAAAGGCGGGGGCGAGGGCGAGTTCGGTGTACGAACCGGTGAGAGTGAGTGAGGTGACACGGTCGCCGGGGGCGAAGCCGGTGACGTCCGGGCCGAGCGCGACGACCGTACCGGCGATCTCGCCGCCGGGCATGGCGGGCAGTGGATCGCCCCCGCCGTTGCCGTCGCCGCGGACCCGCCGTACGCACGGCAGCGTGACGCCGATGGCCTCCGTGCGCACCAGGAGTTCACCCGGGCCGGGCACCGGCGCCGCCGCCTCCTCCTCGACCCGCAGCACGTCGGGACCGCCGTAGGAGTGGAATCGGACGCGGCGCATGGGCAGCACCTCCAGGTTGGTCGGCCGGTGGGTACCGGCAGCTTCATTGGGTTCTCCAACGATAAACACAAACCGTTGGGTCTGCCAATGGTTTTTCGTTGGGCCCTCCAATGGGTTTTTCGGTACGGTGGTCCCATGGCCGACACTCCCTACGCCCCCAGCCGTATCCGCGCGCTCCCCAGCTGGCTGCTGGGCCGCGCCGCCGCCCGCGGTCACCGCCTGGTCGCCGACGCGCTGGCCGCCGAAGGCATGCGGATGATGCATCACGCCGTTCTCTCGGCGGTCGCCGAACTCGGTCCGGTCTCCCAGGCGGAGCTCGGCCGGACGCTGGCCATCGACCCCAAGGACATGGTCGCGATCGTCAACGACCTCCAGCGGGACGGGCTGGTGACCCGCACCCCCGACCCCAAGGACCGGCGCAAGAACGCCGTCGAGATCTCCGCCGACGGTCGGCAGCGGCTGCGCCGCACCCAGCAGCTCGGCGACGAGGCCAACGCGGAGCTGACCGCGGCCCTGACCCCCGCCGAACGCGAGCAGCTGATCGCCCTGCTGACCCGGATCGTGCTGCCGGCCGGGTGACGCGCGACCGACGGCCGTGCCGGGCGCGCGCCTCAGCCCGTGGGGGCCGCCGCGTCCAGGGCGATCCGGTGCTCACCCGCGTACACGTTCATGGAGGTGCCACGCAGAAACCCGACCAGGGTCAGCCCGGTCTCGACCGCCAGATCGACGGCGAGCGAGGACGGTGCCGAGACCGCGGCCAGTACGGGAATGCCCGCCATCACCGCCTTCTGCGCCAGCTCGAACGATGCCCGGCCGGAGACCATCAGCACACCGGAGGACAGCGGCAGCCGCCCCTGTTGCAGCGCCCGCCCGACGATCTTGTCGACGGCGTTGTGCCGCCCCACGTCCTCCCGGATGTCGAGCAGCTCACCGTCCGCCGTGAACAGCGCCGCGGCATGCAGACCCCCCGTCCGCTCGAACACCCGCTGGGCCGCCCGCAGGCGGTCCGGGAGGGCGCTCAGCGTCTCCGGGGTGATACGGACCGGGGAGTCGGGGGAGGTGTCCAGGGTCCAGCGGGCCGTGGTGCGCACCGCGTCCAGGCTGGCCTTGCCGCACAGCCCGCACGACGAGGTCGTATAGACATGGCGCTCCAGGCTGATGTCCGGGACCGGAACCCCGTCCGCGAGCCGGACATCGACCACGTTGTAGCTGTTGCTCCCGCCCCCGCTCCCGGTTTCGTCCGGGGCTGCGGCGTCCCCTTCGATGGCGCCCGCACAGTAGACGATGTGCGCCAGTTCGTCGGCGCTCGCCAGGACGCCCTCGCTGACGAGGAAGCCGGCGGCGAGCGCGAAGTCGTCACCGGGGGTGCGCATGGTGATCGCCAGCGACTTGCCGCCGACCCGGATCTCCAGCGGCTCCTCGGCGACGAGGGTGTCCGGGCGGGTGCTCACGGCACCGTCGCGGATGCGGATGACGCGGCGTCGCTCGGTGACCCGTCCCATGTCTGATCAGTCCCGTCCGCACCGGTCCGGCGTGGTCCCGGTGCTGTATGTGCCGAGGGCCGAAGCGGCCCCTGATACGGATCGCCGTGGGTCACCGGTGGCCGTGGCGGCGAGGTGACCTCGACGTTCTCATTCTCCTGCACCTGACGGGTGCGGTGGTGCGCCGCGTAGGGGATCTACGTGCCGTAGTCGCGCACGAGCGGATCGCTTCCGAGGGGGGATGCCTCGGCCGTACGGTCCGCACGCCCCTGGTGGATCCGCCGGGCCGGGCACGGCCCCCTCACGCTGACGCAGCGTCAGTTCTTCAGCTCGTGGCCGCCGAACGCGCCCGAGCCATCTGCCGTGGACCAGGCCGCCGCCAGCCCGGCCTGGTCCAGCGTCCGCCAGTCCGGGGCGTCCTGCACCAGGAACCGGCCCAGCCGCCGCCCCAGCTCGACCATCGCCCGGCCGGCCCGCCCGCGCTCGGCGCCATACGCGTCCAGCGCATCCGGCCGCTCCGGTGCGGCGCACAGTGCGGCCTCCAGGGCGGCGGCGTCCTGGAGCGCCTTCACCGCGCCGCCGGCCGTGTGCGGGCGGGCGACGGTGGCCGCATCGCCCGCGAGCAGCAGCCGGCCGGCGGTGTAGCGCGGCGCCGTGAAGTCGTACATGGGCTGGATGAAGCAGTCTTCACGTGGTGTCAGCCGGATCAGCCCGCCCCAGTACGGCGGGAGCAACTCACTTGCCACATGGGTGAGATGGCGGTGCAGGGCATCGGTGAGGGTGCCGGGCGGCAGGCTGGTGGGGGAGGCCGACGCCAGGTCGAGGCCGGCCGGCGGAGCGGTGTACAGGACCCAGTTGGCGCGATGGCCGCCGTGGCCGTCCGGGATGCGGTAGATGATGACGTGGCCGCCGGGAAAGACCACGTAGATGCAGTCCTCCACCGCCCAGGGAGTGGCCGGCAGGCCGGGCAGATCGAGCTCGGCCAGCCGCTCGGCCGGGACGGCGCCGCGCCAGGCCAGATAGCCGGCGTACTCGGGCCGTACATCGGGAAACGCGGCGGCACGGACCGTCGAGCGATAGCCGTCCGCACCGATGACCAGGTCGAAGCGCTCCGTACGGTGGCCGCTGAGGTGCCGTACGCCGTCGCTCGTGCCGTTGCCGCCGCCCTCGCCGTCGTCGAGCCGCAGCGTGGCACCGTCCGCGACATCGCTGACCCCGGCCACCCGTACGCCCGGCCGGAAGACGGTCTCCTCCGGCAGCCGCCGCCGTAACTCCCGCCAGAGCGGCCCCCAACAGTACGAGCGGAACGGGAAGGGCAGGGTGGCGAGCCGGCGGCCGAGCGGCGCGGTGCCGTCGCGGAGGTACCAGCGGCGGGTGGTCAGCTGCACCCACGGCATCGTGGTGTCCAGGTAGCCGGCGGCCGCGAGCTCGGTATAACGGGCGTTGTGCACCGCCAGGCCGACGCCGCGGTCCGCGAGGCGCCCGGTGGTGCGCTCAAGGACGGTGATCCGGCCCGCGCCGGCCCGATGCGCGGCCAGCGCCGTGGCACAACCGGCGATACTGCCGCCCACGACGGCGACCTCGGCCCCGGCGATCCGGATGCGATCCGTGTTCATACGGTGGGTGCCCCCTGCACTGTCCGGCGGCCGGCGGTCGGTCGGCGCGCTGCGGTCGACGCGGCACATTCTCACAGGAGTTGTCCCTGAGGGCAGGGTGCGTGCGGCGGAGCGGCGGGCGTCCCGGACGGCAGGACATGAAAGACCAGCACGAATCAAGGGAAGACGGAGGGATGGCCGGGCCGAGGTGTGGGTAGGTGCTTGAGCCGGGGCCCGGTTGAGCGCCCCGCATCCGGGGTCGGCCATTGCCGCGGCCCCGCGCGAAACGGCCCGGTGGCGGGATCTGTGGGGGATCCCGCTACCGGGCGTAGCGCAGACACCGCCGGCCCTTACCGAGGGAGAGGCAATCCCCGGCACCGGCGGCCGCGTCCCCTCGCCAACCCGTCCCGAACTGCTCCGTGGCGCGACGCTCTTCACCCTTCCGGGCACTCTGCGGCCCGCCCCTTCACCTCGCGGCAGTTGCCCCGGATACCCCTCGTCCGGCGGGTCCCCTTGCCCCGTCCCGCTCCCGTGATCCGTTCCCTTACCACCCGACCGGGTCCGATCCCGGCCATTCGGTCCGATCCGCGAGACCAGCCCAGTTCACCGGCCTTCGTCCGGGTAATGTGCAGCCGATCAGGCATGACGTACCCGAAGCAGGACACCGCACCGGGCACCCGACCGACCACGAATGGCGAGACGCACATGAGCGAAGGGACCGCACCGGCGGCCGGCGAAGCGGCCTCCGTTGCCGACGAGGCGGCCCGTGAGCGGCTGCTTTACCTGCGCGGCAGCATCGACAACCTCGACGCCGCCCTGGTGCATCTGCTCGCCGAGCGCTTCAAGTGCACCCAGCAGGTCGGCGAGCTCAAGGCCCGGCACAGCCTGCCGCCCGCCGACCCCGCCCGGGAGGCCGCGCAGATCGAGCGGCTGCGCCGGCTGGCCGAGGACGCCAAGCTGGACCCGGCCTTCGCCGAGAAGTTCCTCAACTTCATCATCGGCGAGGTCGTTCGCCACCACAAAGCCATCGCTCATCAGGCTTCTACCAGCAACGATGAGCGGAGCGAAGAGACTCCAGCTCCCGCTGAGTGATCATCTGGGAGATACCTGGGAGATCAACTTTGTGAGGCGAATTTCGCCGAGTCTTTCGACTCCCAAAGGGCGCGCCAATCGAGATTACGCATTGCCTGCTCGAAGATTTCTTGCAGGCCGTCAAGGCGTTGCTGGCGCATTTTCGTGGCGTCGCTGGCGCGGGCGGGCGGGTGGATGAAGGTTCCGCGGTGCCCCTCGATGTAGAGCAGCCCCTCTGAGGCCGGGTGTCGAACGGCACGGTAGGCCGTCTGACGGGCCACCCCGTACGACAGGTAGGGGCCGTCGCACTTGCGGCGGCCCACGCTGTGAGCAGCCGCTCGTAAGCGTCCTGCTCCTCCGCAAAGAGGGGGCGTCCGGTGCGGGCGGCCATGAATTCGCGCATCGCACGGTTGGACTCGGCGGCGGCGTCGGAGACGCAGGTGGTCGCCATGGGGCGAATCCTATGGCCGGGGGCCGACAAGCGCGCACAGATCGGGCCGTAGGCTGCTCGCATGATCCGTGCAGTTGCCTTTGATATTGGGGAGACGCTGATCAGCGATGACCGCGGGTGGGGCGCGTGGGCCGACTGGCTCGGCGTGCACAGGCACACGCTGTCGGCTCTGGTCGGAGCGGTCGTGGCGCAGGGCCGGGACAACGCCGATGCGCTCCGGCTCGTCTGTCCGGGCATCAATGTGGAGGCTGAGCGGGTAGCGATGGAACGGGCAGGCCGTGGCGAGTGCCTGGAAGAGTCGGACCTGTACCCCGACGTCCGTCCAGCGCTGGCTGCTCTTCGACGCACCGGGGTTCGTGTGGTCGTGGCCGGCAACCAGACGGTGCGGGCCGGCGAGTTGCTGCGGGCCCTCGACTTGCCGGTGGATGCCGTCGCGACGTCCGGGGAGTGGGGCGTGGCCAAGCCGGCAGAGGCGTTCTTCACGCGCATCATCGAGCTGGCTCAGGTCCCGGCGGGCGAGGTGCTGTACGTCGGCGATCACCCGCAGAATGACGTGCTGCCAGCGGCTCGTGCCGGGCTCCGTACGGCCCACCTGCGCCGTGGCCCGCTCGGGCATCTGTGGGCGGACAGCGAGGACGCGCAGGCCGCTGACGCCCGGGTCACGAGCCTGACGGACCTGGTGGACGTGGTGCACTCCCTGTAGGCGTTAACGGGACGGCCCCGCCCACGAGATGCGGGCGGGGCCGTCTGCGTTCCCGGACCGTGACGGCGCGGGTACGGTTCGGAGTGGCTGCACCGAACGGAGACCAGTATGCCCAGCATCGTGTATCGCGGGGTAGGCCCCCGCATCGCCTACGAACGCCGCATCGCCAGCCTCACCCAGGCCGACTTGGCACGCGCCGCCGGCGTCGGTCTGGGCACCATCCGGAAGATCGAGCGCGGTGAACGCGGCGTATCCGCCGCCGTCCTGGATGCCATCGCTGATGCGCTCGACATCGACCCGGCCCGTCTGCTGCCCGACAAGGAGCGCCCTGACGAGCGCGTACACCGGGCTATGCCGGGGCTCTCCTCGGTACTCGCGACCTATGACGTACCCGGCGACGGGCCGTGCCGCTCACTGCCGACCCTCACTGAGGCGGTCGCCTCAGTCGTCGCGTGGCGGCTCGGTGCACAGTATGTGCGCGTGGCTCGCGCTGTGCCGGATCTGCTGGCTGAGTTGTGTCGTGCGTTGCAGGGAGCAGCACCGGGCGACCGCCCCGCCGTCGCCCGGTTGTTGGTGGACGCATGCCGGGCCGCGGACGCGGTCGCCTACAAGTATGGCGCCCGAGACCTGTCGGCCCGCCTGATCGACGTAATGCGGTGGGCTGCCGGGCAGGCGGATGACCCGGTGGTGGACGCGACGACGGCGTACGTTCGGACGGAAACGTTCTTCGCCGCCAGTGCGCATGCTGCTGGGTTGCGTGCCCTCGAACTCGCCGCGGACCAGCAGGCGCTGAGGACTTCGGTGCCCGAGGCGGTTGCTGCCCGTGGCGCCCTGCACATGCGTGCTGCTGTGATCGCGGGCCGGGCTGGTGACGGCGACTCGGCAGAGACGCACCTCGACGCCGCACGCGTCCTCGGCGACGAGGTTGCGGAGGACGTGTACAGCGGCACGGCCTTCGGCCCGGACAGTGTCCGCATCCACGAGGTATCTGTGGCGGTCAGCCTCGGGGATGACCACCTGGGCAGGGCGCTGAAGTTGGCACGCGAGTGGGCGCCACCGCGGGACCTGCCGGCCGAGCGGCGGTCGGGTTTCTATATCGAGCTGGGGCGGGCGCAGCTGTGGTCAGGCCGACCGGATGCGGCGTTCGAGTCGCTGAAGGTAGCGCGTCGGATTGCTCCGCAGCACGCCCGGGAACATCGGTGGGTTCGGGAGGACGCGGCCACTCTGCGCCGGCTGAAGCGCGCGGATGCCGAGAGCTTGTCGAACTTCGCCGAGTGGTGTCACGCCGGGGCGGGCGCCTGAGAGGTACCCCTCACAGGGGTACTTGAGGGGTACCCGTGGGGCGAGTCTCTTCCTGAGCCCACCGGCGCAGGGAGAGACCGTGACTGTAACGAACGCTCCGCCTGACATTCCGCTCGCAGAACCCGACGTGAGTATCGTCCGGCTGCATGGCGAGGCGTGCTATTGGTGCGGCGCAGCTCACAGCACTCTCACGCCAGCTGGGTCAGTTGCCACTCCGGTCGATGACCGTGGCGGCATTCGCGTCTGGTTCATCGTGGCTTGTCTGCCGCACCGGAACCGGAGGCCGCAGTGATTTCGCGCGCCGAACCGGGCGCCGAACAGCGGCTTGCACCCACTCTTCCGATCGATGCCGAGACCATCAGCGCGACGATCCGTCGGGCGCTGCGCCTTGGTGCCGCCCGGCCCGAGCTGGACGAACTCGCCGCTGCACAGGAGGACCTGCGGGGGCACATCGCGCTCCTCCTCCCCCTGGTGCGTGCGGATCAGGCCCGGCTGCCGCAGGACAGCGGTCTCACGCACATGGTGGCCGCCCGGCTGGTCGGGATCGCCGAGCGGGCGGGACAGTCGCTACGACCTGACACGCTCGCGGCCCACTCACAGGTGGCCGGCACCGCCCGTGACTGTCAGTACCTGCTGGCCATGCACACCGCGGCGACGGCCCCGTGACGCCCCGCCAGCGCCGCATCCTCGTGTACTGGACGTGGCTCGTTGTCATCTCCTTCGTGATTGTCGTCGGCAGCATCGCGGGTGGTGACGGCTGTGGATAGCCAGTGCGCCTGCGGCTCCACCCTCAACCTGCGCGTCGTGGAGGTCGACACCGCGACCGGGCCCGCGAGGACGGTCACGTGCTGCGGTGCCTGCGCCCATTTCCCGGCCGGGCCCCCAATCCCAGACGGCGTCGCACGCGTGCTCGCACGACGCGCCGGCGTTCGTTCCCCCGGCGAGCCGAGACGGCTTCGCCCCTGAGACCCCGCGGCGTAGACGTCCCCCGTCGTCGGCGCCGCTGGCCCGCCGACCGCCGCGCACCTCACCGCGGTGGCCGGCCACAAGACCCCCGCCCCGGCCGAATCTTCCTTGGCCGGACTGCTCGGCCGGGACGGGTCGGGCCTCCGCTGGAGGCCCCGCAAGTGCACACCGACGCGGGGATGGACCCCGCGCCGATCAAGCACCTGGAGGTGCAGCATGCGGTACCGCCTCGACGTGGTCAAGCACGGCGATGAGGAGAACTCGCAGGGCGAGACCGGTTCCGGCTCTGACGGCCAGGAGGGGAACCCCTCGCAGGGCTGTAGCGACAACTGATCATCTGGCACGCCCGTTGATCGAGTAGGTGAATCGGCCCCGCGCCGGAAGACTGGCGCGGGGCCTTCCAAGGAGGAGCACACATGGCACGGGGCATGTCCGACACCAGTCGGGTTACGGTATTTCCGCTACTGCACCGCTGGTCAGAGCTGCACAATGGACCGATGGGCCGGTGCATCGTCGCGTATGCCGAATCGGGTGAGGGTGGAGTGGACGCCGTTCTCGGGGTGGTCCCGCGGCCTGACCTGGTGGACGGCACACCGTCGCTCATGGATGTGGCGGCACGCCACGAGCCCAGCGGTTACGGCCCCAAGGGCCCCAATGCGTACGGTTCCTGGCTCGCCTGCCTCGGTTGGAGCGCCCGGGTGACACCGAAGCGGGGGCAGCTCAACATCCCGACGGCCAGCTGGGAACTGGACGTGCACCAGTCGGTCCGCAATTTGCAGCCTCAGGGGACCACAGCCAAGTCCGTTTATGGCCACGTCAATGTGCACGTCGGCGTGTTCCGGTTGACGGACCCGGCGCTGATGGCCGAGGCCGAGGGGGTGCTCGCTCGCACGGGCCTGTCTGTGATGGAGCAGTTGCAGCCGGCTTAGTTCTGCCCCGAAATGAGTCCCGTCCGGGCGAACGGACGGGGCACTCTCGTCGCACCATTCCGCTCGGGGCTTCGCTACGAATCCCGGGCCGCCTTCATCATCGGCGAGGTCGTCCGCCACCACCGGGAGATCGCCGACCGTACGCACGAAGAGGCGACGGCGGAAGCGGCGGGACCGGCGGCGGGCTGAGCCCGGTACGTCGGAACGGACGGCAGGGCAGCGCCCGCGCGGCAACGATCCGCGTGGGCGCCGTCGTTTCCGGTGCGGCTCACCCCAAGAATGGCGCAGCCCCTCCTTGACCGTCCGGCCCCACGGTCGCCTCACCCAGCTGGCCCCGCCGTCCCCGCCGAGTGACACTCGCCATACCCGACGCCGGACCGTCCCGCAGTGTCGCCGCGCCCACTACCGTCCAGTAACACGGTTCCTCCGGGAGCCGACCGAGCGCCACCACCCTGCCCCTCCGGCCGTGCACCGAGAGCGGAGACACATGATGGCCACCACCCCCGCATCCCCCGCCGACCCGGGGCGGAGCGACCGCCCCGCCCCGACGCTCATACTCAAGCCCGGTACGTCCTGGACGGACGCCTGGCAGCGCAGCCTGGCCGCGGCCCCCGAGGCGTTCCGCGACGACCAGGCCCTCAACCTCTGGGGCGCCGCCTGGCATCCGGACGGCCACCCGCTGCCCGCCACCAGCCCAGTCGACGGCAGCCCGGTCGCCGGCCCGCCCCGGCTCGACGCGGACGCCGCGCTGCACGCCGTACGCGCCTCCCTCGACCAGCACCGGGCCTGGCGCCAGGTCCCGTTGGCCGAACGCAAGGCCCGGATCTCCGCCACCCTCGACGCGCTGACCGAGCACCGCGAACTGCTCGCCCTGCTCCTCGTCTGGGAGATCGGCAAGCCCTGGAAGCTCGCCCAGGCGGATGTCGACCGGGCCATCGACGGGGTCCGCTGGTACGTCTCCGAGATCGACCGGATGCTCGTCGACCGCACCCCGCTGCCCGGCCCGGTCAGCAACATCGCCAGCTGGAACTACCCGATGTCGGTCCTGATCCACGCGATGCTGGTGCAGGCGCTGGCCGGTAACGCGGTGATCGCCAAGACCCCCACCGACGGCGGCCTGGTGTGTCTCACCCTCGCCTGCGCGCTCGCCGCCCGGGAGGGCGTCCCGGCCACCCTCGTCAGCGGCAGCGGCAAGGAGCTCTCGCCCTCCCTCGTCCGCTCACCCGAAATCGGCTGTGTGTCCTTCGTCGGCGGCCGGGACACCGGCGCCCGGGTCGCCACCGCCGTCGCCGACCTCGGCAAACGCCATATCCTCGAACAAGAGGGCCTCAACACCTGGGGCATCTGGAACTTCACCGACTGGCCGGCCCTGACGCCGCTGCTCCGCAAGACCTTCGACTACGCCAAGCAGCGCTGCACCGCCTACCCCCGCTTCGTCGTCCAGCGGGAGGCCTTCGCCGACTTCCTCGCCGCCTACCTCCCGGCCGTCCGCAGCGTCCGCTTCGGCCACCCCCTGGCCGTCGCCGACCCCGCCGATCCGCTCCCCGAGCTCGACTTCGGCCCGCTGATCAACGCCGCCAAGGCCAAGGAACTCGCCGACCTCACCAACGAGGCGATCTCCCGGGGCGCGGTCCCCCTGCACCGCGGCAGCCTGGCCGACGGTCACTTCCTGCCGTCCCAGGACACCTCGGCCTACCTTCCGCCGACCACGCTCCTGGCCCCGCCCCCGTCCTCCCCGCTCCACCACGCCGAGCCCTTCGGCCCCGTCGACACCCTCGTCCTCGTCGACACCGAGGCCGAACTCCTCGCCGCCATGAACGCCAGCAACGGTGCCCTGGTCGCCAGCCTCTCCTGCGATGACAAGGACACCTACGACCGTCTCGCGCCGCAGATCCGCGCCTTCAAGGTCGGCCACGGCAAGCCGCGTTCGCGGGGCGACCGCGATGAGCTCTTCGGCGGCTTCGGCAACTCCTGGAGCGGTGCCTTCGTCGGCGGCGAACTCCTCGTCCGCGCGGTCACCGAAGGCCCGGAGTCCGAACGGCTGCCGGGCAACTTCCCCGACTACCACCTGATGCCGTAGCCAGAGCCCCGGACCGGCGTCAGCCGATCCCCTGCCGGTCGGGGGACGAGGCGAACCGCCGGTCGGGGGCCGCCGGCACCGCGCGCTCCACCGCCTGGAGCAGGAGCGTGCGGTGCCGCACCAGCGGCTTACGCCGCGGTTCCGGTGCGAGCCGCAGCAGATCGTCGATCCCGGCCAGCATCCGCCGGCTGACCTGCGGACTGCGCACCGCTGCCGCCCGGATCTCGGTCAATCCCAGGTCCACCAGATCGGCCCAGGCCGGCACGTTCTGCACCAGCCGCACCGCACCCCGGCGGTCCCGGTGGTGCACCGCCCCGAGCGGCCGCCCCACCACCGCCGCGAGAATCTGCACGATCCGGTCCAGACACTGCACGGCCGTGGTCGGGTCGTTCACCGCGGGCGACAGCGCCCGCAGCGCGATGTCCGACAACTGCCGCAGCCCGAGCCCGAGATCCTGGTGAAAGGTGCGCTCCACCCCCACCGACACCGTGCGCCGCAACGCCCACCGGGGCGGCACCGTCTCGCCGTGCACCGCCAGTACCGGCGTCCCCGGCAGCACGAAGTCCCCGATCCGCGGCAGCAGCCGCAGCACGACCCCCTGCCGCCGGGCGACCCGCACCAGCCGCGCCACATACACATCCCGTACGAGCCCGGCCCGGCCGGTGTGCGCGACCCGCCCCGTCTCGGGCGCCAGGGAGCCGCCGTCCTCCGCGCCCTCCTTGCCCGTGCCCTGCCGCGCCAGCATCCGCAGCGTCTCCCGGGTGATCCGGTCGACCACCGGCCCCACCTGCATCAGCCGCAGCGTGGCTGACACATACGCGATGAACAGCACCAGACTGAGCACCACCAGGACCATCGTCAGCAGGCTCTGCACCACGGGCACCGAGGTGACCTGGCGGATGTCGGCCTCACTCTCATATGAGGTGAGCACCAGCAGCGAGAACAGGAAGGTCGCCAGGAAGACAGTGAGCGTGATCTTGCTGATCCGGCTCCGGACGAAGATCCGCACCACCCGCGGGGTGAGCTGACCGCTGGCCATCTGCACCGCGACCAGCGAAATACTGAAGACCACCCCGATGAAGGTCATCATCGCCGAGCTGATCGTCGTCACGATCGTTCTGGTGTCCTCGGCGACCGACACCAGCTCCCGCAGCGTCGCGTACGCCTTCTCCCGCTGGAGCAGCGCGACGATCTCAAGATCGAGCTCCGACGCCCCCCACCACAGCAGCCCCGCACCCACCAGCCCCACCGTCGGCGCGAACCAGAAGGTGTCCCGCAGATGCTCCCGTAGCGGCGACAGCGCACGTGGCCTGCGGGGACCACTGATATGCGCGACATGTCCCTCATTGCCCATAAATCGAGGTTATGTGGGCAGCGGATACGCAGGTGAAGGGCACTCCGAAAGCTTGGTATTGTTGTCCATGTCGCCGCGGGGAACGCCCCGTGAAGATCACACCTAGTCCGGGTGGCGGAATGGCAGACGCGCTAGCTTGAGGTGCTAGTGCCCTTTATCGGGCGTGGGGGTTCAAGTCCCCCCTCGGACACCAGCGAAAACCCCTGCTGAGCAGGGGTTTTCTGCATTTCCGGGCGACGGGGCAAGAGATGTCCAAATTGACTGTTCCATACCCTTTGTTTGGGAGTATCCTGAAGACCGGCCTACGGGGCGAGCGAGGGAGTTCGACCGGACTGGCCTCGGGGAAGGGAGCTCTGGCTCTCGCCGAGGACAAGAGGAAAGGTCGGGCTGAGAGGCTGAAAGGTCGTAAGACCGGACGGCGACCCCCAAGCACCTGATCCGGACAATGCCGGCGAAGGGAGCCCACCTCGTAGGTCTTTTGCGTGCCCGGTCATGCGCTCCGCATCATGTCCGCGCACTTCTCCCCGATCATCATCGTGGTGATGCACGGATTCACGGCCGGCAGGAACGGCATCACCGAACCATCGGCCACCCGCAGACCCGTGACGCCCTTGACCCGCAGCTGGGGGTCGAGCGGAGTGGCCTGGTCGTCGGTGGCGCCCATCCGGACCGTGCAGGCGGGGTGGTAGACCGTGTTGTGGGTGGTGCGGATGTAGTCGAGGAGCTCGGCGTCGGAGTGGGCGGAGGGGCCCGGGGCGAGTTCGGTGCCCGCCCAGTCGGCCATGGCGGGCTGGGCGATGATCTCGCGGGCGAGCCGGAGCCCGTGGGTCATGACGCGGATGTCGTGCTCGTCGGTGAAGTAGCGCGGGTCCACCTTGGGCTTGTCACGGAAGTCGCGGGTGCGCAGCCGTACGGTGCCCAGGGAGCGGGCGCGGGTGACGTTCGGGGTGAGGCAGAAGGCGTTCTCCGAGGTGGGGTAGCCGCGGCGGTAGGTGTTCATGTCGAAGGGCACCTGGCCGTAGTGGAACATCAGGTCCGGGCGGTCCAGGCCCGGCTCGGTGTCGGCGAAGATGCCGATCTCCCACCACTGGGTGGAGGAGCGGACCATGGGCTGCTTGGCGTCCCACATGATCACGCCCTCCGGGTGGTCCTGGAGGTTGGAGCCGACGCCGGGGGAGTCCACGATCGGCTCGATGCCGGTGGCGCGCAGATGGGTGGCCGGGCCGATGCCGGAGAGCATCAGGAGCTTGGGTGAGTCGATGGAGCCGCAGCAGAGGACGGTCTCGCGGCGGGCGTGGACGGTGCGGGTGTGGATCAGGTCGGGGGCGAGGTAGTCCACGCCGGTGCAGTGCCGTGCGGAGTCGAAATTCAGGCGCCTGGCCTGGAGTCCGGTGCGTACGTCGAGGTTCTTGCGGGTGCCCATGACGGGGTGGAGATAGGACACCGAGGCGGAAGAACGGGTCCCGTCCGGGCGGCAGTTGATCTGGAACCAGTTCGCGCCCCGGATGACGGTCTTGCCGGTGTTGAAGGCGGCGGTCGGGATGCCGGCCGCCGCACAGGCTTCCAGGAGGGCCACTCCGCACGGGTCGTGGGGCGGGACGGTGCGCAGGACGACCGGGCCGTCGTGGCCGTGGTGGTCTCCGGGGCCGTCGTTGTTCTCCAGCCGCTGGAAGAGCGGGAAGCAGTCGGCCGCGCTCCAGCCCGTACAGCCCATCGCGGCCCACTCGTCGAGATCCTCGGCCGGGGTCCAGAAGGCGATACAGGAGTTGTGTGAGGAGCAGCCGCCCAGCACCTTGGCGCGGGCGTGCCGCAGGAAGCTGTTGCCGTTCTCCTGCGGCTCGACCGGGTAGTCCCAGTCGTAGCCGGACTCCAGGAGCCCCATCCAGCGGTCGAGGCGCAGCACGTTCTCGTCGCCGACATCGGACGGACCGGCCTCCAGCAGGCAGACGGTGACCGCCGGATCCTCGCTGAGCCGGGCCGCCACGACGGCGCCGGCCGTGCCGCCGCCGACCACGACGTAGTCGAACTCGTCCACAGGTGCCTCTTGGGACATCGTGCCGTCTCCAGATCAGGGGGTGGGGTTGCCGGCGTCGCCCGAGGTGCCGCGGTGCGGGTGGACGGCGGCGTGCATGGCCAGGACGCCCGTCTTCTTGCGCTGGACGAACCAGTAGTAGGCGAAGCCGCCGAGCGCCACGACGCCGATGAACAGGAAGGCGCCCCAGCGCAGATACCAGTGCTGCGGGCCGGTCGCGTTGTAGACCGCGGCGCGCGGCCAGGCGAGGTTCAGGGACATCGCGAGGCCCCAGAGCACCGCCAGGAGGTTCACCGGAATGCCGAACTTGCCGAGGGAGAACTTGCCCTTGGCCGGAGTCCAGTTCCCCCGCAGCCGCTGGATCAGCATCGGCAGGGTGACCGACAGGTAGGCCAGATAGATCATGATGATCGCGATGCTGGTGATCACCGAGAAGATCTGCGGCTGATTGACGTTGATGACGAGGATGCCGATCGCCACCAGACCGATGATGACGGCCGGCAGCACCGGCGTCTGGAAGCGCGGGCTGACCTTGGCGAGCAGGGAGGCGGCCGGGAGGTTGTTGTCCCGCGCCATCGCGAACGCCAGGCGGATGCCGGCGGTGTGCACCGCCAGTTCGCACACGGTGATCGCGATGACCACGCACCAGAGCACGATCTGCCCCACGGTCGAGCCGAGGGTGGAGAGCACCACGTACTGCAGACCGTCCACCTTCAGCTGTTCGGCCTGGAGGTCGGGCACGGACAGCAGGGCGAACAGCAGGATCAGACCGCCGATGAGGAAGGACGCGACCAGCGCCCGGAGGATCGCGCGGGGGGCGTTGCGGCCGGGGTCCTTGGACTCCTCGCCGAGTGACGAGGCGGTGTCGAATCCGTACATGACATAGGCCGAGGCCAGCGACGCGGTCAGGAACGCACCGAAGTAGCCGAGGTTCTCGCCCGCGCCCAGGCCGAAGGTGTCGGTCACGACGTCGGGGCCGCGGGTGACATGCGCGGCGAGCAGCAGGACCAACACGATGGCGGCGATCAGCTCGATCGCCACGCCCGCGGAGTTGATCCGCGCCATGAGCTTGACGCCGAAGGCGTTGACCAGCGTGGTGAACGCGATCAGCACGGTGCCCAGCAGGACGGCGTTCTCGGCCGCGGACTTCCCGGTGCCGTCACCGATGAACTGGAACCACGACGAGATCTGCGGCAGCGTCACCTGGTAGGCCAGCGCCACCGCGGACAGCGAGACCATGGTCGCGGTCAGCATCATCCAGCCGCCGAGCCAGCCGATGTGCGGGCCGCCGAGCTTCTTGGCCCAGTTGTAGACCGATCCGGCCACCGGATAACGGGCGGCCAGCTCACAGAAGCACAGCGCCACCATCAGCTGGCCGAAGAAGACCATCGGCCAGGACCACCAGTACGCCGGTCCGCCCTGGGCGATGCCGAAGTAGAACAGCTGGAAGGTGCCGGTCAGGATGGAGATATAGCTGATGCCGGCGGCGAAGGTGTGGAAGTTGCCCAGGGTGCGCTTGAGTTCCGGCTTGTAGCCGAGCTCGGCCAGTGAGTCGTCGTCGTGCTCACCGTGGGCCCGGCTGCCGGGGTGGGGGGACTCGGGGCCGGTCACTCGAACCACCTCTGCGGCCGTGGCGCGGTGTTGCGCCAGACGTGCTTGGCCTCCTGGTACTCGGCCAGCCCCGCCGGCCCCAGCTCGCGGCCGACGCCGGACTGCTTCATCCCGCCCCACTCCGCCTGTGGCACGTACGGATGGAAGTCGTTGATCCACACCGTGCCCGCGCGCAGCCGGGCCGCGACCCGGTGCGCCCGCCCGCTGTCCTGCGTCCACACCGCCCCGGCCAGCCCGTACACCGTGTCGTTGGCGAGCGAGACCGCCTCGTCCTCGTCGCGGAACCGCTCGACGGTCAGCACCGGGCCGAAGCTCTCGTCCCGGACGACGGACATGTCCGGGGTGCACTCGTCCAGCACGGTCGGCAGATAGTAGAAGCCGTTCGACAGCGACGGATCGTCCGGCGGGGAGCCCCCGCAGAGCAGTACGGCGCCCTCTTCGAGCCCGGCCGCCACATACGCCTCGACCTTCGCACGGTGCGCGGCCGAGATCAGCGGGCCGGTACGGGCATGCTCGTCGAACGGTCCGCCGAGCCGGATCCGCTGGGCGCGGGAGACCAGTTCGTCGACGAAGGCATCGTGCAGCTCCTCCTGGACCAGCAGCCGGGCGCCCGCCGAGCAGACCTGCCCGGAGTGCAGAAAGACGGCCATCAGGGCGTAGTCGACGGCGGTGTCGAAATCGGCGTCCGCGAAGACGATGTTGGGGTTCTTGCCGCCCAGCTCCAGCGCGATCTTCTTCACCGTCGGGGCCGCGGCGGCCATGATGCGCCGGCCGGTGAGCAGCCCGCCGGTGAACGACACCATGTCCACCCGCGGGTCCTCGGTCAGCAGCGCCCCCACGGCCGGGCCGGTGCCCAGGACCAGATTGGCGGCGCCGTCGGGCAGTCCGGCCTCGGCCAGCAGCCGCATGAGGTGGACGGCGGTGTGCGGGGTCAGCTCACTGGGCTTGAGGATGAAGGTGTTGCCCGCGACCAGACAGGGGGCGACCTTCCAGGCGGTCTGGAGCAGCGGGTAGTTCCACGGGGTGATCAGCGCGCAGACGCCGACCGGCTCATGGCACACCGTGCTGGCGATCTCCGCGGCACCGGCGTCCACCACCCGGTCGGTGCCCCCGGCCGCGCCGAGGTTGCCGAAGTGGCGGAAGCAGTTGGCGATGTCGTCCATGTCGTAGCCGCTCTCGACCAGCCGTTTGCCGGTGTCCAGCGACTCGGCCTTCGCCAGCACGTCCCGGTCGCGCTCCAGCAGCTCGGCGACGCGCAGCACCAGCCGGCCGCGCTCGGCCGCCGGGGTGCGGGGCCAGGACCCGTCGTCGAAGGCGGTGCGGGCGGCGGAGACCGCCGCCGCCGCGTCCTTCGGCCCGCCCTCGTCCACGGTCGCGACCAGCGTGCCGTCCGCGGGGCAGCGGATCTCACGCACCTGCCCGTCGGCCGCTGCGGTCCACTGACCGCCGATGAACAGCTCCGGCATGGTGGTGCCTCCGGTCTCCGGGCTCGGACGGGGCGGCCGCGGCAGGGCCCGGCCGCCCCCGCCGACGGCGTCAGGCCGCCGGCCGGCCCGCCGTGCGGACCTCGGTGACGATCACTGAACCGAGAGTAAGACGGGCGGTGCGGCTCCGCACGGTACGAGGGGCCGGGGGAGAGGGGAGCGGCACCGGGTGGGGCCGACGGAGTGACCTGGTGCGGCGGGCGGGACAATGGACGGATGGGCAGCGAGCTGAGCCGGGAGCGGACGCCGGGGCGGGACCGGGAAGGGACGGCGACGGCGCCGTACCCCGTGCCCGATGTCGCGGCGTACCTCTCCGGCCGCTGGAGCATCGAGCGCACCGTGGACGACCTGCGCAACGGCGCCGGGGGCAGCTTCCGCGGCACCGCCGACTTCCGGCCCGACGCGACCGGCGAGGCGCTGCTGCACCACGAGGAGGGGCAGCTGACGTGGGGCGGGACGGTGCAACCGGCGAGCCGCACGCTGCGTCTGCGGCCCCGCCCGGACGGCACCGCCGCGGTCGAATTCGCCGACGGCCGGCACTTCCACGACCTCGACCTCAGGACCGGCCGGTGGACCGCCGTCCACCCCTGTGCCGCGGACCGGTACGAGGGGACCTTCACCGTCGTCGGGCCGGACGAGTGGCATCTGGCGTGGCGGGTCGGCGGCCCGGCCAAGGACCAGTTGCTGTGCTCGGTGTACCGGCGGCTGGGGTGACGGCGGAAGGGGTGCCCGTGGCCGGGCCGGCCACCGTACGCAACGCACGGCGCCCCCGGAGACAGCTGTCCCCGGGGGCGCCGGTGGCCGTTTCGCGGCGGGATCAGGCGGGGGGCAGCTTCCCCCGTCCGAAGAGCTTCCGCTCGTCGTGCAGGGCGAACGGCGTGGTCCGCAGATCAACGATCCGAATACCGAAGATCTTCAGTTGCAGCATCAGCTCGGTCTTCAGGTCGTAGCCCGCGCTGAGCGCCCATGCCGGGGTGCCGCCACCGGTCGCGGCCGCGGCCCGCCCGGTCAGGTGGACGGACAGATCACCGCCGACGCCCGCCGTGTCGTACAGGAACACCTCGGCACGCGCCCCGATACGGGCCGTCGCGGAGGCCGCGCCCTCGACCCGCGGCGCCGCGCCCTTCGTCTGCTGCCGCGCCTCGTTCAGCGGCTGCCACCCGTTGCTGCGGTCGTACTTCGCACCGACGGCGAACGAACCGTTGGTGCGCTGGTCGGCGTCGAGCACGATGCGGCCGTCCGCGGTGAAGCGGTAGGTGAAGGTGACCTCGGTGCTGACCACGACGGGCACCGGGCCCACCCAGAAGACGTGCCGTCCGGTGACCGCCGCGATCGGCACCGCGACCTGCCCGGTGTCCGCGGTGCCCCGGACCTTGCCGTGCACCTGCCAGCCGTAGCCGTAGGAGCCGCCGAGGCCGATGGCCGCCTTCTGCGGCAGCAGGTTCAGCCCGCCGCGCTTCTCGTACTGGAAGATCAGCTCGGGCCGGAACGACACCTCGCCGGACAGCCGGGCAGGAGACTTCGCGGTCGCCTGCACGCCCTTGGGCAGCGGCACATTGAGCCCCAGCCGCAGGGTGGTGAGCGCCTTACGCGCCTCGGGCGACAGCGCGCTGTCGGAGGAGGCGGGGGCGCGGGTACCGGAGGGCACGAGCTGGGTGCGGACCCCGGAGGAGTCGGACGCCGAGGGGCTCGGGGAGCCGGAGGCGGTGGCGTCCGGGCTGCCGGACGGCGTGCCCGGCTCGCCGGACGGAGTGGCCGTGCCGCCGCTGTCCGCGCCGGGGCGCTGCCGGACGGTGACACCCGAGGAGAGCGGCTTGACCGAGATCTCACCGGGCCGCAACGCGGCGCGTTGGTCCACGTTCTGATCGCCCAGCAGCTCCGAGAGCGTGGCGGGGGCGGTGGTCACCCGCACCTTGCCGTCGTGGGAGCCGGTGACCTTGCGGACCTTGAACAGCGCACCCGAAGGGGCGTGCCGGTTGGGCGCGGCGGCGACCACGTCCCCGGACCGTACGGTCTTGCCGGCGGACGGCTTGAGCTCCGCCTGCTTGCGGTGCGCGTCGTACGACGAGAGCTGTACGGAGACCGAATTGCCGGACGGGCTCGGCGCGTCGGACGGCCTGGCGACCGCGGCACCGCCCTCCGGACCGGTGGCCTGGGCATCGTCCGGCACGGCACCGGGCGCCGTCGGCCCGGCGGCCGGTATCCCGGCCGAGGACGTGCGCGGCTTGTCGGGGCCCGAGAGCAGCGCGTGGGTGCCGAGGGCGGCGGGGACGAGTACGCCGACCGCGGCGGCGGGCACCGCGATACGACGCCAGGAAACAGCCATGGAATTCCTCGATGGTGCGGGGGGTGACGGGGAGGGACAGCGGGGCCGCGCACCGAACGCCGGGACGAGTCCGGACGGCTGGGGAAAGTCGTCCAAGTTCGAACATCTGTAGGGGTTCGGGCGGCTTCCTCGTAGCATGGCGACGAATGATCGCTTTCGCCATGGGGAAAGACACCGAGTCGGGAGGGGACGGGTGGAGACTTCCACAACGGTGCCGGAGTCCGCCGCCGCGCTGCATGCCGGTATCGACGCGCTCACCGACGAGGTCATCGACGGCCTGCGGTCCCAACTCCCCTCCTACGCGGCGGTGTCGGCGGAGCGGCTCCGGCCGAGAGTGCTGGCGTCGCTGCGCAACGGCCTCTCGCTCGTGCAGCGCTGGGCCGAGGAGCGGCGGACCGCGCGGGGCGTCGGCCGCGGCGACGGCTCGGCGTACGGCATCCCGGAGACACATCTGGACGAGGTGACGTCCCTGGCCCGCTCGTTGCCCGTCGAGGACATCATCTCGGCCTACCGGATCGGCACGGATGTCGTCTGGCGGCGGTTCGGCGAGGAGATGACGGCCCGGGGCGGGACCGCCGAGGACCTGCTGCCGATCGCCGAGACCCTGCGTGCCTGGGTCGACGCCAACACCCTGCGGATCGTGCGCAGCTGCCGGGTCGGCCTCCAGGGCGACGACCCGACGGCGGAGCGCCGGCATGCCGCCATGGTCCGCGCCGTGCTGCTCGGCGAGGCGCGGTGGGACAAGTCCCCCGGCGCCTGGGACGCCGGGCGTACCGGTGAGGGCGCGGCCGACGGGCACCGGCCCGGGGGCCACGCCGATGACGCGGAGGCCGTGGACGGCTCCTACGAACACAGCGCCCTCCGCCTCCCCTTCCGTGCGCGACTGCCCGATGTCTCCCCCTCCGGCGAACCGGACGGTGCTCCCGCCGCCGTGGGCCACGCCGGCCCCGGTGACCGCGCTTTCCACCGGACCGTCGCTCTGCTGCGTCCCTGGCTCGCCCTGGACGAGGCGGGGCGCCCGCTGGTCACGACCGTGGACGGGGATGTGGCAGGACTGCTGGTCGGGCGCCCGGCCGGGCTGTGCCGCAGCCTGATTCTGGGACTCGGCGCCCCGGCCCCCGCCTCCGGGATCGCCACCGAATTCACCCGGGCCACCCAGGCGTTGCGGGCCGCCGCCGGATTCGGGCTCGTCGGCGCGTACACCCGCGAGGAGCTGGGGCTGCGGGCCACGGTTGTGGCGCTGCCGGCCGTGGGGGAACAGCTGGTACGGCTCCGCCTGGCCCCGCTGGGCGAACGGGGCGAGGACGGCGCCCAGTTGGCGGAGGCCGCGGCCGCCTATCTACGACAGGGCCTGCGCCTGGACGCGGCCGCACGGACCCTCTATGTCCACCCCAACACCCTGCGCAACCGCCTGCGCCGCTTCGAGGAGATCACCGGCACCAACCTCCGTGACCCGGCAGATCTGGCCGAGGTCTGGTGGGCGCTGACCCACCGCAGGTTCCATGGGCCGACGGACTGAGGCGCCCGCCGCAGCTGCCACAAAAGAAGAACCGGATGCCGGACGAGTTGCCTATATTCCTGTCCATGCCCGAGATACAGCTGCTCCGCCCAGGCCACGCCCCCGCGCTGCTCGCCTTCGAGCAGGAGAACCGGGCCTACTTCGCCGCGTCCGTCCCCGACCGGGGCGATGACTACTTCGCCCGGTTCGACGAACGGCACCGTGCCCTGCTCGCCGAACAGGCGGCCGGTGTCTGCTACTTCCACGTCCTGGTCGGCGCCGAAGGTGAGGTGCTGGGGCGGATCAACCTCATGGATGTCACGGAGGGCGACGCCGAACTCGGCTACCGGATCGCCGAACGTGCCACGGGCCGGGGGCTGGCCACCCGGGCCGTACGGACGCTGTGCGACCTTTCCGCCACCCGCTACGGGCTGACCACCCTGCGTGCAGCGACCACACTCGACAACGCGGCATCGCGGGCCGTGCTGACCCGCTCGGGGTTCACCGTCGTCGGCGAGAGCGAGCTCTGCGGTCGGCCCGGCCTGTTATACCGCCGCGGTCTTGCGCAGCACACCGCTCCGCCCGGTGCGCCGACCGCCCGTTAGGGCCGGCACCGTTGCCGTGCTCTCCGGTGGTCCGAAGGCTTCGGACCACCGGATGCTCGCCGCACATCTGCCGCCACCGGCCGCCGGTACGGCCTCAGTTCTTGACGGCTCGCAGTGCATACAGCAGCGGAACGATCGGCTCCGACGGCGGAAGCCGCCACCAGCCGTTCTCGCTCGGCACCATCGAGTCGAACCGTTTCCAGGGCAGCAGTTCGGTCTCCCGCACCAGTTGGACGGTCAGCCCCGCGCCGACCACGGCGGAGATGACCTCCCCGAGGCCGTGCCGCCACTCATAGCTCGTGGTGGCTCCCTGCACCGGCGGACCGTCGGTGTAGGTGCACGGCGTATCGCTCCTGAGGGGACCGCGGCCCCCTAAGTAGTCGTTCCGGAGCCGCAGTTCCTGCTGGTCCGGGCCACCGGCCGGCCCCAGGGAGTCCAGCAGCGGATGGAATTCGACCAGATAGAACGTCCCGCCCGGCCGGAGCAGTGAGCTGACGATGCCCGCCCAGGCGGTCAGATCCGGCAGGTAGCACAGCGCCCCCTTGCCCGTGTAGATCACATCGAAGCGTCGTGCACCGAGCGCCTCCGGGGCCCGGTGCACATCCGCCTGGACGAACTCCATGGTCCGGCCGGCCTCCTCGGCGAGCCGCCGCGCCTCCGCGATGGCCGCCGCCGAGAAGTCGAGGCCCACCGTGCGCGCGCCCCGCTCCGCGAAGGCCGCCGTCTCGGTGCCCAGATGGCACTGCAAATGCAGCACGTCCCGCCCGGTCAGCTCGCCGAGATCCGTCCACTCGAAGGGCGCGAACCAGTCCTCGGCGGTACGGGAGCCGTCCAGCCCGTAGAACTCGCTGGCCACATGGACCGGGGTGCGGGCGTCCCAGTTGGCCTGGTTGGCCAGCACCATCTCCTCGGTGGTGGGCGGAATTCCCGGACGGAGCGTCAGTTCACTCTTGTTCATGGTCATCCGTCCCTTCTACCCGCCGGCCCGGGGCGCCCACCAGTAGGGACGCCGAGGCGACGAGTGGTCCTACCCCTCCGCCCCTACCCGCTCCCCGTCCGGTGTCGTCCACACCTCCCCGTCGAGGACATTGCGCATCCCCACCCACACCATGTTCATCAGCCGCAGGGTGATCCGCTCCGGGGGCTCGTCGGGATGCAGCACCATCCAGTCGGTGAGCGAGTCCGCCGCCCCGACCAGGGTGTACGCCACGAAGTCGGCCTCGTCCTCGGCGCAGGCGGGCCCGGCGCCCTCCGCGCTACAGGTTCGGACGACTCCGGAGACCTCGGTCAGCACCGCTTGCCTGCTCTGTGCCAGCTCCGCGGCTATCGCCGGGCTCAGCTCCGATGCCTGGCGGTGCAGCACCACCCAGCTGTCCGGGTGTTCGGTGACAAAGGTGAAGAACGCCAGGAGCCCCGCCCGCAGCCGCAGTTCGGGGGAGGGCGCCGGGCCGGCGGTGGTCCGGAACGCGGTCACCAGGCGCTCGGTCTCGCGGCGCAGACAGGCGAGGAACAGTCCTTCCTTGGAGTCGAGATACAGATAAACCATCGGCTTGGAAATTCCGGCGAGTTCAGCGATCTCGTCGACCGAGGAGGCGTGGTAGCCGCGCTTGGCGAAGACCCCGATCGCCGCGTCGATGATCAGCTGCTCCCGGACCGGCCGGGGGAGGCGTCGCCTGCGTATGTCGCTCATTCGTGCCACCTTACCCCCACCTTACTGGTGAGTAAGTTTACGTGGATGTCAGATTCCCGGGGGAGGGTGTCACCGCTCCGCGTCGTGATCGGCAGGTGTAAAGCGGGGTGACGGTGGTAGGCGATCTCACGCAACGCCCCATTCCGCAACGGCAGTTGCTCGGGTGCCTGCCGGGGTGGAGCGGATGCGGTAGGGCCCGGGTGTGCTCCTGGGCCGGGCCCAAGACCGCGGCGGGGGGCGTGCCCGGCGTTGGGTGTCGCCGGAATATGGAACGGGCCGCCGCCTGTGAGTGGCGTGGTGGCGGCCCGTACCCCCCCGCCTCGAACGGCCTTTCGGGTCAGAGCTCATGACGACCCATCACCTCACCAGCGGACCCAAGGAACACCCGTCGCTCGTCTGCAACAACCGCCCTCCGCTGGGTATGTTGGGGACTGCGGGGCGTGGTCGTACAATCACGCAACGATCGGCCGCTGCCCCCTGCCTGAGGGCTGTCGAAGCGACGGGAAAGTGTGCAATGAGCCAAGAGACGCGACCGCAGTCCAGCGCCGTCGACGTCAGCATCCCGAGTGTGGCGCGGATGTACGACTACTACCTCGGTGGCAAGGACAACTACGCCGTCGACCGCGACGCCTGCGATGAGCTGAGCAAGGTCGTCCCGAGCACCCAGGTGCTGGCGATCAACAACCGGCGTTTCCTCCAGCGGGTGGTCCGCTGGCTGGCGCGGGAACACGGCATCCGGCAGTTCATCGACCACGGATCAGGGCTGCCGACCCAGGACAACGTCCACCAGGTCGCCCAACAGGTCGACCCGCGGTCCCGTGTGGTGTACGTCGACAACGACCCCATCGTGCTGGCGCACGGCCGCGCCCTGCTGGAGGAGAACGCCAACACCGCGGTCATCCAGGCGGATATGCGGGACACCGACGGCATCTTCAGCAGCCCCGAGGTCGAGCGGCTGATCGACTTCGACCAGCCCGTCGCCGCGCTGTTCGTCTCCGTGCTCCACTGCATACCGGACGCCGACGACCCGGCGGGTCTGATCAAGCGGGTCGCCGACCGGCTGGTGCCGGGCAGCTTCCTGGTGGTGTGCCAACTGGTCAGCGAGGACGCCGCGACCCGCGACTTCGTCACCGAATTCATGCGGGTCAGCACCCATGGACAGTGGGGGCGGGTACGTCAGGCGCATGAGCTGGCCGGATTCCTGGAAGGGCTGGAGGTCCAGGAACCGGGCCTGGTGGAGGTCTCCACCTGGAAGCCGGACGCGGACATCGGCCCCAAGCAGCTCACCCAGGAGTGGATCGAGTACGGCGGCGTGGCCCGCAAGCCGTAGCAGGGGCGCGCCACAACGCGGAAGCGGGGGGGGGGGGGGGGGGGGGGGGGGGGGGGGGGGGGGGGGGGGGGGGGGGGGGGGGGGGCGGGGTTGGTTGGCGTTTACCCTCGCTGTTCCCTC
>NZ_JBVHZH010000065.1:0-39447 GCF_055574515.1 Streptomyces sp. NPDC029466 | reverse complement strand
GGGGGGGGGGGGGGGGGGGGGGGGGGGGGGGGGGGGGGGGGGCGGGGGGGGGGGGACCCCCCCCCCCCCCCCCCCCCCCCCCCGAGTCCGCATCAGTCGTCCAGGCCGAATCTGGCCATCAACTCCTGATCGCCTGCCACATAAGAGGTGTCAGTGGTGACGGTCTGGTCGGACGGACCACGACTGCACATGCAGAGGTGGCGACTGCTGGAGGTGACGCGCACGGCTTGTGCGCCGCCCGAGGACATGATCTCGTCGGCGATGTCCTTGACGAGATACTCCTGAATCTGGAAGCGGCGACTGAACGCCTGTACCAGACGCGGGAATTTGCCGAGTCCGAGGATGCGGTCACCGGGCACGTAGGAGATGTTGACCTTCCCGAAAAACGGCAGGAAGTGGTGGGCGCAGATCGAGAAGAAGTTGTTCTCCTGGATACGCACCACGCCGGTGTGCTCGCCGTTCACCAGGCAGGTGGTTTTGAGGATCTTCGAGGTGTCGATCTCATAGCCACTCAGCAGCTCGCGATAGGCTCGGACGATACGGTCCTCGCACTCCGGTCCGCTGTACCACCCGAGTGCCCTCGTGTCGGTGGTTACATTCGTTTTGAGCCATTCCTCTATGGTCATCTGCGACCTCCATTCCTGCTCACACCAAGGGCTCCGAACCCGGTGGAGGTCTTTCACTATCCACCCATGAATCTTCGTTGAGAACATACCTCCATTGGCCCACACCCGATGAGACCAATATGTAGGTGATGCGCCAATAACTAAGTAGTTAAATCCGCACGGAGAATAAACGTTTCTCCTGGGCTTGAACCGAGCGGACGGCGGGAATGCGGCGCCCGAAAGGGAAAGCCAAAAATACCCTTACGGGCGCGGGTGCACACCCGCTCACTTTTCGCTTTGGGGGGTGTGGGGGTGAATGCGCCCCAGCGCACAACTCCTTTACCGCTTCGAGGATGAGGAGGATGAGGGCGAGGACGGCTTTCGTCCGGCCTCGGCGGAGGCGCTGAATCTTCCCGGGACGTACGGGATTGTGGCTGGTGAGGTAAACGCTGCCCGGTGCGGCGACCCCGGGCGCGGACGTGGCCCCCACCGCTGGAAGGCGAGCGGCGGTCCGGCAGCTGACCTACTTGCCGGCCATGGTCTGTTCTCCTGGGCATGTGGTGGCGGTCGCGGGAGAAAGACGCGGGCCCGGCGGGCGAGGTTCACCGGGTGAAACCTTCAGTAACTCAGCAGAGATGTAAGCGAGTTCGCCCGGGAAGACGGCTCGACGCGCAGCACGTGGCGAAGGTCCGCGCCGCTGTCGCGGGCCCGGCGGGCCGCGCGCGACGACAGCTAGCAGACGTTCGAACTGATGCTGCCCGGCTCCTCCGGCAGACGTCTGCCGCGTGGCATCTCCGCAGCCGTTCCGCGATCGTATGCGGCATGAATTCCGACGAATCCGAGATGCGTGAAGCGGTCCGGGAACTGGCCGCGGCATTAGAGACGATGCTCAACCTGATCAAAGCTGACGCGCTTCCCACCACGCCCGAAGCGCACCGGCTCATGAGGGAGGTGATGGTCTTCCTCGACGCGTCTACCGGCCGGATCGCCGACCCTGACCGGCAGGGTGAGATCCTCCCCCTGGCCAGCGAGCTCAACAGGCTGGTCATCTCGGCACGGGAGCAGATCCTGGACGACGCCGTCGCCGCGTCGCGGATGCCTGACCATCCGGGCATGTGAACGCTCCACGGCGAACCCGGGGCGAGCGAGCCGAGCTCGGGGCGTATCCCGCCGGGGCCGGGATGACAGCCGGGGTCCGCACATCCCACGTCGAGAGGGGATGTGCGGACCCGGGTGAGAGGAGAGGCCGCCGAGCCGGGATATCCACCCCGGCTCCGTGAAAGCCTGCCGGATGACTGGCTCAGCTAGCTGGGCGCACCGGCCGGAAGGCCCCGTGTCCCACCGTCGCCCCGCACCCGGGGCGACGGTTCGGACGGCACCGGAGGTTTGCCGCGATCAGACCGCGGGCGCCGGGTAAGTCGGGTACTCCACACCGGAGACGTGCTGGACGACGCGGATGACCTGGCAGGAGTAGCCGAACTCGTTGTCGTACCAGAGGTAGAGGATGGCGTTGTCGCCCTCGACCTTGGTGGGGCCGGCGTCGACGATCGAGGCGTGGCGGGAGCCGATGAAGTCGCTGGAGACCGCGTCGGGGGCCGTGGTGAAGTCGATCTGGCGCTTGAGCGGGGAGGTGAGCGAGACATCGCGGAGGTAGTCGAGGACCTCCGAGCGGGTGGTCTCGCGACCCAGCTGAAGGCTGAGGATCGCGATCGAGACGTCCGGCACCGGGACGCGGATCGAGCTGCCGGTGATCGTCGCGTCGAGGTCGGGCAACGCCTTGGCGACGGCGGAGGCGGCACCGGTCTCGGTGATCACCATGTTGAGCGGCGCCGAGCGGCCGCGGCGGTCGGAGTTGTGGTAGTTGTCCAGCAGGTTCTGGTCGTTGGTGAACGAGTGGATGGTCTCCACGTGACCGCGCAGGACGCCGTACTCATCCGCCATCGCCTTCAGCGGCGGGACGATCGCGTTGGTGGTGCAGGACGCGCAGGACAGGATCTGCTCGTCGGGCTTGATCATGTCGTGGTTGACGCCGTGGACGACGTTGGGGACGTCGCCCTTGCCCGGGGCGGTCAGGACGACCTTGGAGATGCCGGGCTGGAGGTGCTTCGACAGGCCCGCGCGGTCGCGCCACTTGCCGGTGTTATCGATGAGGATGGCGTTGTTGATGCCGTACGCCGTGTAGTCCACCGACGTGGGGTCGTCGGAGTAGATCACCTTGATCTCGTTGCCGTTGGCGATGATCTTGCTGTTCGCCTCGTCAACGGTGATCGTGCCCTGGAACTGCCCGTGGATGGAGTCACGGCGCAGCAGCGAAGCGCGCTTGACGATGTCCTGGTCGCCGCCGCCGCGGACGACGATGGCGCGCAGCCGCAGGCCGTTGCCGGAGCCGGCCTTCTCGATGAGCAGACGGGCGACGAGGCGGCCGATGCGGCCGAAGCCGTAGAGCACGACATCGCGCGGCTCGCGGCGCTCGATCTTGTTGTCACCCGTGGCGCCGGCGACGGCCTCGGCGGTGAACTCCTCCACCGACAGGCCGCGGTCGTCGGTCCGGTAGGTCTCGGCGAGCAAGGCGATATCGATCTGGGACGGGCCGAGATCGAGCGAGGTGAGCGCCTGGAGGAAGGGCATCGTCTCGGTGACCGAGAGCTCCGTACCGGCGATCTGCCGGGCGAAACGGTGGGTCTTGAGGATGCTGACCACCGACTTGTTCACCAGGGAGCGGCTGTGAAGCAGGACCGTGACGTCCCGCTCCCGGTGCAGCTTCCCGATGATCGGGATCATCGACTCCGCGATCTCCTCGCGGTTCTTCCAGTTGGTGAACGAGTCGTCATTGACAGCAGTCACAGGCTTATCTTTCGAGCTAGGCGGTGCTCATATGCTAGCGCCCCCATATTTTGATCCTTCAGACGGTCCTGCTGTGCGTGGGATGCCGCGGCGGGCGCCACGATCGCGCGGGCGTAGGGGCGGGGTGACGGTGCGGAGTGAAGAGCTAGGGCAAATCGGGGCAAATGCTCCCAATTGGTCGTCTTCGGCCCTGCCTCTCCGGGGTCGGAGGGGCGGGGATGCGTCGTGGGTCGACGAGGGTGTGACATCGACTACCCGTCGGCTAGCCGTCGGGGGGAGCGCTCCCCGGCTGGGTAGCGGTGCCGCTCGGTGAGGGGGAGCGGGGTGCGGGGAGCGGAGCGGAGGTGCCTGCGCGTCGGCAGGCTCGCTGATCCCCCATGTATGTCGTGCGCATTCGGCGCGCCGGGAAGGGGGGCGCTTCTGTGCCGTCCTTTCTGTGACGTCCTTCACCGGAGCCCTTGCGGCCGGCGCCGCTGCGGACGGTTGGTGGTGAGGTCAGGGGCTGTGCCGGGGTCTTGGCGCCGGTTTGTGGAGGGTGTTGCGTGAACTCCGGGGTCCGGGGGAAGCCGTCTAAGAATCTTCTCGTCGAAGTAGCCTTTTGCGTGGCCCTCGCAGGGGGCGGTGGGTGAGCTCCAGGCGTTGTGGTCGATCGGGCGTGAGGTGAGAGGTGTGACGGGCACGCAGCAGACCCCGGTGAACAAAGCGGCGGACGCGCGGGACCGCGTTCATGAGCTGCTGCACGCGCACCGCCCGCAGGTCGATGAACTCTCCTCGATCGACGCCCTGCTGGTCACCTCGGAATTGGTGACCAATGCCCAGCGTCATGGTGGCGGAGTCGCCGGATTCTCTGCCCGGATCACGGGCGGTCTGCTGGAAGTGACCGTCACCGATCGCAGTCCTCGTCATCCCGCCACGGCCATCGGACCGGAAAAGTACGGGGTCGGTGGATATGGGTGGCCGATGATCCAGAAACTCACGTCCTGTGTGGTGATTGTCCCCACGGGCGACGGCAAGGCCATTACGGTGACCGTCCCTCTCCGGTTCGACGGCGTGGCCGACTGAGGGTGCCGCAGCTGCGGCAGGCGTTTCGTGGTGCGTGCGCCGTTGTGGGAAGGCGTTCGGCAGGCGTTCCCGTCGGCCCGAGGTCGGTCAACCCGTTGAGGTGGTGGCCGATGAGGGGGGGAGTCGACGGATGGCGACCTCGTCGTAAGTCGCGCTTTCCGTGGCCCACCGGGTGAGGGTTCACCCGCTGTGGCGCCCGTGCGGGGGCCTGAGAGTATTGCCGTCCTGCCGTGCGAGAAGGAAGTGCCCCGGCCGGTAATGCCTGCCCGGAGGATGGGTGAGGGTGGCGGCGTCGCTGCGACGGCTCGGGAGCATTGGGGTGGAATGGTGTGATGCAGGGAGTACCTGTAAGAGCAGCCGAGGCGCGCAACTTTGTGCACGACTTGCTGCACAAGATAGGCAGCCCGGTCGATGACCTGGCCCTTGTCGATGCCCTCTTGGTGACCACGGAGCTGGTCACCAATGCCCAACGGCACGGGGGCGGGCTCACCGGATTCACCGCGCGGGTCGTCGAGGGGTGTCTGGAAGTGGCGGTCGAGGACGGCAGCGCGCACTGCCCCACCGCCGCTACCCCGCAAACGCCCGGCCGCGACCCTGGCGTCACGGGTGGCTACGGCTGGCCCCTGATACAACGCCTGGCGCGCAGCGTCGAGATCACCGCGACCGTGACCGGCAAGACGATTCGGGTGACCTTGCCCCTTTGATGCCGTCGGTGCGGTGCCCGAGGGCGTGAGCCGTGAGCCAGTTCAGCCCCACTCACCGCAAACCGGCCGCCACTCCTCATCCGGCCGGCCCACTCCTCCCCACCGCCAGGGCGATGATTGCCATGCCCGGTCTCCGTGGGGGATGGTTACCAATGGGGAAGGGTCCCTGCCGTTTTTGTGGGGTGATGGGGTGCACTCAGTGAGCCTTGCGTGGTGAAGAGTTCCGACGTACCCGTGGTCACCGCGCCCGCGGCCGGTGTCGATGCCGGCGCCGCCTGGCAGTCCGCGCCCCACCCCGTACTCGTCATCGGCCCGTCCGGGCTCGTGCGTGCGGTCAATGACGCCGCCCTGCTGCTCTTCCCGGCCGCCAGGGCGGGCGCACCGTGCGAAGACGCCCTGGTCTCCTGGCTCGCCGACGCTCATCAGCGCTTCACTGACCGCTTGTGGCCCGACGACGAGGCGGCGTGCGGGCCCGTCGGGGGCCGGAGTTTCGAGGCCCGTCCGAGTCGTGCGGACAACGGCGACGTGGTGTGGTGGCTGGTCGATGACACCGCCCGCCGGTCGGCGGAGGACGCCCTGCGTGCCGAGCGGGAGCGCACCGCGTTTCTCGTGCGGGCGTCGACGGAACTTCTCGCCTCCCTCAATGCCGACCGGTGCATGGACGTCACGGCCCGGCTCGCCACGCCGTATCTGGCGGACGCCGCCGTCGTGGTCGCCCCGCCCTCCGGACGGTGGCTGGCGATGAGCTTCTGCGGTCCGGACGGCCGGGTGGTGCGTGACAAGGTTGTCGCCGATCCCACCTCCGTGCCGGGACTGGCCGAAGCGCTGAAGGGGTTTCCTCCCGTGCCCTCGCGCTGGATAGACCCGGCGGCCGTGCCGGACTGGGTGCGGCCGTCCGCGCTGGGGGACATCGGCTCGGTGGCGGTCACCCCGCTCCCGGGGCACGGGGTGGCGGCCGGCGCGCTGATTCTGCTGAGGCGTTCCGGTCACGCCGCGTTCCACGAGAGCGAGGAGACCGTCGCCCGGCTGTTCGCCGCCCGGGCCGGAGCGGCCATGTCCGCCGCGCGGCTCTACGCGGAACAGGCGGCCATCACCAGGACGCTGATGCGGGAGCTGCTGCCGCCCCGGCTCCAGCAGCTCAGCGGAGTGGAGTTGGCCGGCGGCTACCGGGCCTCGAACGACACCGACCGTGTGGGGGGCGACTTCTACGACGTGCACGCGGCGGCCGGGCCCGATGAGGAGTCGCTCGTCGTCCTCGGGGATGTGTGCGGCAAGGGGTTGGAGGCCGCGGTCCAGACCGGCAAGATCCGCAACACCCTGCACGCCCTGCTGCCGCTGGCCACCGATCATCAGCGGGTGCTGCGGCTGCTCAATGGTGCACTGCTCGATTCCGCTCACACACGGTTCGCCACCCTGGTCCTGGCCTCGGTCGCGCGGCGGGGCGGCACCGTCCGGCTGCGGGTGACCAGCGCCGGGCACCCCGCGCCGCTGATCGTCCGCGCCGACGGCCGGGTGGAGGAAGCCGCCACCCGTGGGTCCCTCGTAGGTGCGCTGCCGGAGGTGACCTCCACGACGGCCGCGCTCGATCTCGCGCCAGGGGAGTCCTGTCTGCTGTACACCGACGGGATCACCGAGGCGATGGGCGGGCCGCTGGGCGATGAGCTCTTCGGCGAGGCACGTCTGCGGTCCGCGCTGAGCGAATGTGCGGGCCTGCCCGCCGAAGCGGTCGTGGAGCGGATCCGGATGCTCGCCGCCCAGTGGGTGGGGGCCGGCCGGCATGACGACATGGCCGTGGTCGCCATCACCGCGCCCCACCATGCGCACCTCAGCGCGGTGGACGGCCACACCCGGGGCAGGTACACGGCATGAGAACGGTTACTTCTACGGGGGGTGCGCCGATGACCGCTGTCCGGCGGGAAGCAGGGGCGGGGGCCGGTCCGTCCCACCGTGCTCGTCCGGGGACCATGGGCGGACGGCCACCGGGCAGGCGTGCGTCATGACCACTTCTCCTGTGGCGATGGCGGAAAGCCTGGCCGCCTACGTCGACCAGCTGTGGGACGCCGTGGTGACGGTGGATGAGCGGGCCGCCGTCCGCCGGGCGTTCGACGCGGTGGACGCCGGTGTCCCGCCGGAGGACGTGCTGCTCGACATCATCGCGCCCGTTCAGCACCGGGTCGGTGAGCACTGGGCGGCGAACCGGATGACGGTGGCGCAGGAGCACGCCGCCACCGCCATCAACGACCGGGTCATCGCGGCCCTCGCACATCACCGGCCGCCCGCGGCCACAGGGGAGCGGGGCCGCATCACGGTGGCCTGTGTCGACGGTGAGTGGCATGCGCTGCCCGCCCGCCTCCTCGCCGAGGTGCTGCGGCTGCGCGGCTGGCAGGTGGATTTCCTCCTGCGCGCAGGTGCCCGCACCTCATCTGATCGCCCATCTGCACCAGACCGGACCGCAGGCCGTCGCGCTGTCCAGCTCGATCGCCACCCGGCTGCCCACCGCGCATGCGGCGATCACCGCCTGCCAGGCCGCGGGCGTCCCCGTCCTGGTGGGCGGCGCCGCGTTCGGTCCCGACGGCCGCTACGCCCGGCTCCTCGGTGCCGATGCCTGGGCGCCGGACGCCCGCACCGCCGCCGACTTCCTCTCCCGGGGCATGCCGGACACCAGGGCCCCCGCGCTCGGGCACCAGCCCATCGACGATCTGCCGCACCTGTCCGACCAGGAGTACTCCCTGGTGGCACGCACGGCCCCACAACTGGTCAGGGAGACCCTCGCGCAGCTGGAGGAACGCTTCCCGGCCCTGCGCGACTACTCCGACCGGCAGCGGCAGCACACCGCGGAAGACCTCGCGCACATCACCGACTTCCTCGCCACCGCGCTCTACACGGATGACGACGAACTGTTCACCGGTTTCCTCACCTGGACGGGAGCGATCCTCACCACCCGCGGAGTCCCCGCGCACTCCCTGCACCCGGCCCTGGACGCACTCGCCGCCCAGCTGAAGGACTTCCCGCGGGCCCGGCGGATCATCGGCCACGCCCGCCGCGCCCTCGGCACGGGCGCCGGGCCCGGCTCCGGTGCTGGTCCTGGTCCCGGAACCGACGCCGGCCCGGGCTCCGGATCGTCCGCATGACGTCGTACCCGCCCGACGAGCGCTGCCCCACTGTCACCACCCCGGACAGGCACACCGCCCACCTCCATCTCACCGGGGACCTGGACCACACCACCGCGGACGCGCTGCTCGCCCTCGCCCTCCGGCAGATCGCAGCGCAGCCCGACCTCCGTGCCCTCCACCTCAACTGCGCCCGGGTGCGGGCCTGCGACCGGATGGGACTCTCCGTCCTGCTGGCCCTCCACCGCCGCACCGACGCTGCCGGGATCCACCTCCACCTGGACGACCGTCCACCCGCCCTGGACCGCCTCCTGACGATCACCGGCACCCTCGGGCCGCTCACTTCCCCGCCCGGACGGAGCGGCTCCCCTACGGGCTGACGCACACCGGCTCCCCTACGGGCTGACGGGCGCGCCCCTCCAGAACGGTCACCCGTGCCGCAGGACGGCAGGCTCATGAACCTGCCTCGCCGGGGCATACGCGAGTTCAGCGGCTTCCCGACCAGGGGCGGGCAGGCGCGCACGGGCTGCCATCGGACGAGGCGACAGGGGGCGTGGCCTATGAATGACCGTCAAAAGGCCACGGGCGGTGAGGCGGGCGGCGGGGGATATCTGCCCATCGCCGAACACGGCCTGATCGGTGATCTGCGGACCGCGGCGCTGGTCGGTACCGATGGCCGGATCAGCTGGTTCTGTGCCCCGCGGTTCGATTCACCCAGTATTTTCGGGTCCCTGCTCGATGCCGGGAACGGCGGACACTGGCAGATCAGCCCCGTCGAGGACATCGCCAAACGCCAGCAGTACTACTTTCCCGATACCAACATCCTCATGACGCGGATGCTCACCGAGAACGGCATTGTCGAGATCCAGGATTTCATGCCGATACGGGCGGAGGGTGACCCCGATCACCGGCAGCGGCTGGTGCGGCGGGTGGTGAGTGTACGGGGCAGTTCGCGGATCCGTACCGTCATCGCACCGCGGATGAATTACGGCCGGGATCCGCACAAGGTGGAAAGCCAGCCGCACGGTGTGCGTTTCACCAGTGAGTCGCTGGACATCTCGCTCCAGGCAAATGTGACCCTCCGGAGCGAGGGCCAGGACGCCGTCGGGGAATTCGATCTGGCGGAGGGCCGGTCCGCGCTGTTCGTGCTGGAGACCACCCGGCCCTCCCGCGCCGAGCCGGCCGTCGACCTGGTCGATACCCGAGCCGCCGAGGAACTGTTCCGGTCCACCGTACGGTTCTGGCGCCAATGGCTGAGCCAGTCCACCTACACCGGACGCTGGCGCGAAATGGTGCACCGTTCCGCACTGACCCTCAAACTCCTCACCCACGAACCCACCGGAGCCATCGTCGCCGCACCGACCCTCGGGCTTCCCGAACAGCTCGGCGGTGAACGGAACTGGGACTATCGCTATGTCTGGATCCGCGATGCGGCCTTCTCCCTCCACGCCCTGCTGCGGCTGGGCTTCACCCGTGAGGCACAGGCCTTCATCAGCTGGCTGACCTCGTGTCTGCGCGGTGCGCAGAACGGTGAACACGGCCCGCTACGCGTGCTCTATTCCATCGACGGTGACGCCGAACTCCCCGAGCATGTCCTCGACCACTGGGCGGGCTACCGGGGATCCGCCCCGGTCCGGGTGGGAAACGGTGCCGCCGGCCAGCTCCAGCTCGACATCTACGGCGAACTCTTCGACTCCGTCTATCTGTTCAACAAGCACGGTGCCGGTATTTCACACGACAGCTGGATGGATCTGTGTGCCGTTCTCGACTGGCTTCTGGAGCACTGGGACCGCCCGGATGCGGGGATATGGGAGACCCGCGCCGGTCAACAGCGGCACACCTATTCACGGTTGATGTGCTGGGTAGCGGTGGAGCGCATGATCCGCATGGCCCGGCAGCGCGGTTTGCCGGGTGATCCGGTGCGCTGGATGTCGGAGCGCGACAAGATCTACCACCAGATCATGGAAGAGGGCTGGAACGCGCAGGAACAGACCTTTGTCCAACGCCTCAGCGGCGAGGCGGGCCAGCCACCGGAATGCATTCTGGATGCCTCGCTCCTGGTGATGCCGATGGTCAAGTTCCTCTCGCCGGAGGATCCGCGATTCCGCTCCACCGTCCGGGCCATCGGCGAGAACCTCGTCACGGACAGCCTGGTCTTCCGCTATGACCCGAAAGCGTCCCCCGACGGACTGGACGGCACGGAGGGGACCTTCTCGATCTGCTCGTTCTGGTGGGTCGAGGCGCTCGCCCGTACCGGGCAGATCGAAGAGGCCCGGGTGGCGCTGGAGAAGATGTTCACCTACGCCAATCACCTCGGTCTGTATGCCGAGCAGATAGGGCTGACGGGCGAACATCTGGGGAATTTCCCGCAGGCATTCACCCATCTCGCGCTGATCAGCGCGGCCACGAGCCTGGACGACTTCATGGGCTGAGCCGAAACGCCACACTGCCGACGGAAGGGTGTCCGTTGCCGGCCCGATCGCGGGGCATACTGACCGGCGGTGCGACTGGGCACGCATTCCCGACCGAAGCGCTGTCCACCCCAGGAGAACTGAAGGGCAGGAAGACCGTGGCTGACTTTCTCACCGATATCACCACCCTCCGCGAGCGCGCCCGCCGCGAGATGGAAAAGGGACCGGTCACCGAAGCGTACGGAGCCGACCTGGAGCGCGTCCTTCAGGTACTGAACGAGGCGCTGGCCACGGAAATCGTGTGCACCCTGCGGTACAAGCGGCATTACTACACCGCTTCCGGTCTCTATTCGGAGCCGGTCGCCGCGGAGTTTCTGGAACATGCCGCGCAGGAGCAGCAACACGCGGACAAGGTGGCGCAGCGCATCGTGCAGCTCGGCGGCCGGCCCGACTTCAACCCGGAAACCCTGACGCAGCGGGCGCACGCCGGTTACGACGCCAGCGACGACCTGGTGGAAATGATCAAGGAAGATCTGGTGGCCGAACGCGTGGCCATCGCCTCGTACACGGAAATCGCGAAGTGGCTCGGTGACGGCGACCCGACCACCCGCCGCGTATTCGAGGACCTGCTGGCGCAGGAGGAAGAGCACGCCGACGATCTGCGGGGGCTGCTGGAACGTATTCCGCAGGACAGGAAGACCGACTGACGCGCGCCGGTTCCGGCGTGATTGGCCTGATCACGGCGGTCGGCGGCGGTCGGCGGCGGTGCGTCCCGCCGGCCCGCGACGGCGGGGGCGTCCCCGCCGGGGTCCCCCGCCCGGAGCGGTGAGCAGGGCGCGGACCCTCAGGCGCCCAGGGCGCCGAGCATGTCGTCGGCCAGCGTGAAGTATCCGGCGGTGCCGGTGACATCGAAGAGCCGGCGGACGACCTCGTGGAACGGGCCGGCGACGATCAGCGTGCGCTGCCGCCGGTGGTGGGCCCGCTGGGCGGCGAGCAGGACATGCAGCACCGTGGAGTCGGCGAAGTCGGTGAGCGACAGATCGACGACGGTACGTGGAGCGCCGGAATCCTCCGCCAGCGCGCAGGCCTCTTCCAGAAGAGGGGCGCTGTCGTGATCGAGGGACCCGCTGACGCGGACGACAAAGACCTCGTCCTCGACCGCATGGGTCACCACAGCCGGTGTATGAACGTACATGGGCGACAGCATGCCATGCCGCTCGCGCACAGGTTCTCGACAGTCTCCTGTTCGGCCAGCTTGAAGGCTGTCCCTCGTATGGCCCCCGACGCAGGCCGGCGAAGTCCGTCCGGGCACCGGCGCCCTGGCGCTCGTCCGGAGTGCGGCGCGACGGCGGTCGCTTTTCTCATGAAGCATTCAGGATTTCGCGGACGGACCTCTCCGGTCCACCGGCTGCGCCACTCAGCGGGGTGATTGTTCCGCCGATACGCATAAGGGACTCGGCGCCGGGCAACAGGCCAGCTCAAACGACCTGAATCCCGGAGGTGGAGCATGAACACGGTTTTCGAGGACGTATGTGACACACAACTGCCGGGGCCTCATGACGAGCCGTCACCGCGGGCCGGAAGATATTCCACCACGCTTCCGCGCGTCGAGGATGCCGGGAGTGTGGCTCCCCAGGACGCCAAGGCGCTGTCGCCGCTGTTCTTCGAGCGGCTCGCGGAACTCGAAGAGGGCACCCCCGAGTATCAGTACGCCCGCAATACGCTCGTCGAGATGAACTTGTCGCTGGTGCGCTATGTGGCCTCGCGGTACAGAAGTCACCGTGACCAAATGGAGGACATCGTCCAGGTCGGGACGATCGGCCTCATCAAGGCCATCGACCGGTTCGACCTGTCCCGCCGAACGGAGTTCGCGGCCTTCGCCATTCCCCATATTCTCGGGGAGATCAAGCGGTTCTTCCGCGACACCAGCTGGGCCGTCCATGTCCCGCGCCGTCTCCAGGAACTCCGCATCGACCTGGCCCAGGCCATGGAGCAGCTGTCCACCTCTCTGGACCGGGAACCGACCGTCAAAGAGCTGGCCGGGCATCTGGAGCTCACCGAAGAGGAGATCATCGAGGGCATTGTGGCCGGCAACGGCTACACGGCCGTCTCGCTGCACCTCTCCGGCGACAGCGAGTCGACGACACCGGGCGGCGGTCCCGTCTTCGCCGACATCCTCGGCGCCACCGACCCCGCCACGGAGCACGTCGAGGACCGGTACGCCCTGGCCTCGCTCCTGCAACAGCTCAACGAACGCGACCGGCTCATCGTGCATCTGCGCTTCGACCGGGAGATGACCCAGGCCCAGATCGGCACGGTGCTCGGTATCTCCCAGATGCATGTCTCCCGACTGCTCGCCCGCATCATCCAGCAGCTGCGCAGGGGCATGCTCGGCCACAAGTGACCCCGCCGGGCCCGCTTCCGGCCGCCGAGCGGCACCGCCCATGGATGGTTCCCCCGTGACCGGGTACCGGGTACCGGGCACCGCAAGATCCGCTGAGGCGCGGATGGGGCACCAGGCGAAGGGACAGCATGGCCGGAGAAGTCAGCGAGCGGCGGATGCCACCGGCTCGGCCGGGCCGGATGGCGCGCGTCCGGCAGTGGTGGGGCCGGGCGCTGGGCTCGGAGGGCCATGAGCGCACCACGGTGCTCCTCGTCGCCAAGGGCACCTTGGCGGCGACGATCGCCTGGGTGATCTCCTCTCACCTGCTGCATGCGCAGTCGCCCGCGTTCGCCCCGTTCTCCGCGGTGCTCATCATGCAGGTGACCGTCTACCAGTCACTGCTTCAGTCCTCGCGCTACGTGGGCGCGGTGGTGGCGGGCGTCGCCGTACAGGCCGCGCTGGGCTTTCTCGTCGGGCCCGAGGTGCTGACGTTCGCCCTGGTGGCGTTGGTCGCGCTCACCATCGGCCGGTGGCCGGCCCTTGGCTCACAGGGCTCCCAGGTGGCCACCGCGGCGTTCTTCGCCTTCTCCACCTATGTGTCCGCCACCTCGACCCTCGACAAGAGCACCCAGCTGGGGCAGATCATCCTGCTGGTCCTCATCGGATGCGGGGTCGGCGTCCTCGTGAACGTCACCGTGCTGCCACCACTGCGCTACCGCAGCGCCGAATACGGCATCCGCACGCTGGCCCACGCCCTGTGCGACCTGGTGAGCGACATCTACCCGGTGTTGCGGGAGGGCGGACTCGACGAGGAGAGCACCGGGCGGTGGCGGTCGCGCGCCGAACAGACCGGGGAACTGGTCACACAGGCCCGTACGGGGCTGCGGATGGCGCGGGAGAGCCTCCATTACAACCCGCGCCGGCTCGTCCGCCGCGGCCGCTCGCACACCCGCTTCGAGGGCTATGCCGCGGTGCTGGAAGCGCTGGAGCGCACCCTCGGCCAAATCACCGCCCTCACCCGGAGCCTGGACCAATGGAGCGCGGACGAGGACCGCCACCGCTACGGCGCCTTTCTGGCGAGCTACGCCGATTTCCTGGAATCCCTCTCCCGGATCACCCGCGTCTTCGCGCACCTCGACGAGGGCCGGCTCGGCGATCAGTCTCCCGAGCTGTGCCAACTGGCCGACGAGGCACAGGATTACCGTCAGCGGCTGGCCGAGGAGGCGGAGCGGGGCGAGCTGCCGCTCGCGGACCCCAGCCGCCCGTATGGAGTGCTGGTCATCGAGGCCGCGCGGCTGATGGAGGAGTTCCAGTACACCTGTGACGTGCTCCGGCATCATGTCGACCGGTGAGTGAAGGGGCGGCCTCAAAGGGGAGGGGCCACCGCTTTCCTGCGGTGGCCCCTCCCCTTTGCCGGGCGGTGTCCGGTCAATTCTTCCGTTGGCGGCGTTTCTCTCGCGCCCCCGCATTGCGCTGCCAAACGGCTGAGCGGTAGCTGCGGGAACGCATACCGGCCCGGGGCGCGCACTGCGATGGAGGTGAGTCCCCTGCGGGAACAGCGCACGCCCCGGGCCGTACTTCTCGTGTTTCCCCCGGCTCGGTGATGATGCGTCAGCGGACACAGAAAAATCGGGGTGGTCCGGACAACGCCGTGTCGTCCGGACCACCCCGGATTTCCGGGCTGCGGCGGCTACCAGCGGTACCACCGGCCGCGCTTGCCGCCGGCACCCGCGGAACGCAGTACGAATCCCAGCGCCCAGATGATGAGTACCGCCACTGCGACGTACCAGAGTGCCTTCAAAGCGAATCCGGCACCGAAAAGCAGCAGTGCGAGCAGAAGCACGAGAAGCAGGGGAACCATAGTTATCAACCTCCGAGACATCGTGTGCCCGCGCATTCGAGGCACACACAACGTTTCTTCGGATAAAAACCGGGCAACCGCTGTCTCCTTGGCGCGTATTGCCCCGGAAATCAGTTATCGTGCGCGGGTTCCGGGGCGGACGAGGTTCCTGCTGCGGAAAGTGGTCTCACAGGTCTCAACAGCTCTCACACGTAGCTCACAACTGCCGTCGGACGGAGCGCGGTTGCCTCCGCCTCCGCTTCGTATGCATGCCCTGGAGAGATCGGGGTAGGCGCGCCGCTGAAGCGTCCGCAGGTGCCGGGCGCGCGGGAGGGCGAGATGACCACCATCGTGAGCGAGACCACCACCGAGCTGCGACAGATCACCCCGGTTTCTGCACTGCCGGAGGTGCCGCAACCGCAGAAGGTGGCACCTCGGGACGCCAGGGACCTGTCCAAGCAGTTCTTCGAACGGCTTCAGGTCCTTGAAGAGGGCACGCACGAGTACCAGTACGCGCGAAACACCCTCATCGAGATGAACATGTCGATGGTGCGCTATGTCGCCCGCCGCTACCGCAATCGCGGCGACGACATGGAAGACGTCATCCAGGTGGGCACCATCGGTCTGATCAAGGCCATCGACCGGTTCGACCTCACGCGTGAGGTCGAGTTCTCCACCTTTGCCGTCCCCTACATCCTGGGCGAGATCAAGCGGTTCTTCCGCGACACCGGCTGGGCCGTCCATGTGCCCCGCCGCCTCCAGGAGCTGCGCAGCGACCTGGCCAAGGCCAAGGAGCACCTCGCCGCCAAGCTCGACCGCGATCCCACCGTCCGCGAACTGGCCGCCCACCTCGACCTGTCGGAGGACGAGGTCATCGAGGGCATCGTCGCCGCCAACGGTTACACCGCCGGTTCGCTCGACACCCCCGCCGACCCCGACCCGTCGGAACAGCGCCGCACCCTCGTCGACGTCCTGGGGGAGAACGACCCGGCGCTGGAGGCCGTCGAGGACTACCAGGTGCTGGGGCCGCTGCTCGGCACCCTCGACGCACGGGAACGGCGCCTCATCGAGCTGCGCTTCGGCCAGGAGATGACCCAGTCGCAGATCGGCGAAGAGCTCGGCGTCTCCCAGATGCATGTCTCCCGGCTGCTGACCCGCACCCTGTCGAAGCTCCGCGCCGGAATGCTCACCGAGCGCTGAGACCGCCCCGTGCGGTGTGGGGAATACGGGGCCCGTTGATCCGGCGCGGCAGCCTCCGTCGAGGTGTGGCGCGACGAGGTCCGGGCATCCGCGACGGCGAACACTTTTCGTGAGGGAAGGAAACCGACGATGCTGATGGCCCACCCTGCGGTGCTGCGGGAACTCATGGCGGAATACGAGGCATTGGAGCTGCTGCACGCCCGCCAGGGGAAGGCCGAGGTGCGCCGGCGGATGGACGACATCGCCTACACCCTGTGCGTCTCCACCGGCACCCGCGATGTGGACGCGGCACTGATCGCCGCCCGCCACCGGCTGCCCGGCGCCGGGGTGGGGGACGACTCCCTCCTCACGGGCACGGGCTGACCGGCCTACGCGGGTAGGCATCCCCACGGCCACCCCGGCCGGCAGCTCCCCCGCGGGTCAGAAATGCCCGGGCAGTCGAACGGCCCCGTTTTGAGCATGGCGCGACGACAGCCTTGAGGCGCTGGCCGCCCTCCTGGCCTTCGTCCGGCCGGCGCCCGCGCGGGACCGGACGGCGGCCGCACCGGTGACCGAGACCGGCTGATCCGGCACGTCCACCGGTCGCCTGCCTGCTGTTGAGGCACCCGCGGTGGCGGTACGGCCGCCACCGCGGGGCATGCCAGGCGCGGGCGCCGCGTGGTCAGTCGCCGCCCGTGGGCACTACGCCGCCCGCCGCCGGACCAGCCGGCCGAGCAGCGCCGCGACGGCGGCCAGCGCGGCGATGGTGGTCAGCGCGCTCGGCAGCCCGTACGCCTCGGTGAGGAACCCGATCGACGGCGGGCCGAGCAGGATGCCGGAGTAGCCCAGGGTCGAGGCGACCGCGACGCCGTGGGCGCCGGCGAGGGCCCCGGCGCCGCCGACCGCGACCGGGAAGACATTGGCCAGGCCCAGCCCGGTCAGCGCGTAGCCCAGGTACACCGGCCACAGCAGCGGGCTCAGCGCTGCCACCAGCATCCCCACCGCCGCGAGGAGACCGCCGGCCACCAGGACGGGGGTGTCGCCCAGCCGTTCCAGGAGCCGGCTGCCCGACATCCGGGAGACCGTCATCATCAGCGCGAACACCGCGTATCCGGCCGCTGCCGCACCCGGCCCGGTGTGCAGGTCCGCGGCGAGATGCAGCGAACCCCAGTCGGCCAGCGCGCCCTCGCCGTACGCCGTGCACAGGGTGATCAGCCCGTAGACCGTCACGAGCAGCCGGGTACGGCCCGACGGCACACGGCCGCGCCCCGGTATCGCCTCGGCTCCGTCGCGGTGCGGGCCATGGCCGGTGGCCGGTCGGGGCGTCCGCAGCAGAACGTGGCCCGCGTACGCGGTGACGACGAGCCCGGTCGCCGTCAGGAGCAACAGGTGCCACAGCGGGCTCAGATGCGGGGCGAGGAGTCCGCCGAGTGCCGCGCCCGCCAGGCCGCCCGCGCTGAACGCCGCGTGGAACGAGGGGAGGATCGGCCGCCGGACCGCCTCGGCCAGATCCACCGCGGCCGCGTTGAAGGCGACATTGAGGCCCCCGTACGCGGCTCCGAACAGCAGCAGGACGAGGCCGAGCTGAAGGGCGGAACGGGTCAGCGCCGGCAGTGCGACCGACAGCGACAGCAGGGCCGCCGTCACCACCGTCACCGGATGGTTGCCGTAGCGGCGGCACAGCTTGCCGGTGAGCAGCATCGTGCCGACCGATCCCACCGACACCCCCAGCAGGGCCAGTCCGAGTGCGCCGGCCGAGGCGTGGATCTGCTCCTTGATGGCGGGGATGCGCACCACCCACCCCGCGAACACCAAGCCGTCGAGGGCGAAGAACAGGGTGAGCGCCCGGCGCAGCCGGGCCACGGCCGGGGGAGTGGCGGCCGGGGCGCGCCGGCCGGTGTCCATGAGCTGCTTCATAGGGGCCTCCGGTGGTTCAGTGGCGGGCGCGGTGGGTGAGGAGGGTGCCGGCCGTGGCGAGCGCGAGCCCGGCGAGGGTGAGCGGGCCGAGCCGCTGCCCGAGCAGCAGCGCACCGAGCCCCGCCGTGCTCAGCGGGACCAGCTGGAACAGGCTGCTGACCTGGCTCGTGCCATGGCGCTGGAGGAGGCGGTAGAGCAGGCCGACGCCGATGACGGAGTTGACCAGCGCGCTCCACAGCAGCACCGGCCAGTATGCGGCGGTGAAGTGCACGTCCCAGCCCTCGACGAGCACCGCGGGCACCAGCACCACCAGCGAGGCGGCCAGCAGCTGTACGGCATTGCCGCTCACCGGCTCCATGTCCCCGCAGAACCGCTTCTGGTAGACGGTGCCGGCGGCGATGCCCAGCAGCCCGAGCGTGAGAAAGCCCAGTCCCGGCAGGCAGTTGAGGGGCAGCTCGAACCCCTCGACGACCGCCGGCACCACCCCGCCGAGCCCGAGGACGAGCCCCAGCAACTGGCCCGCCGAGACCCGCTCGTGGAGCACCGGCACCGCCAGCAGCGAGGCGGTCAGCGGGTAGAGGGCGATGATCAGGGCCGCGAGCCCGGACGGCACTCCGAGCTCCATGCCCGCGTAGATGCTGGAGAACTGCACCGCCTGGACGAGCACCCCGGCGACCGCCAGATGCAGCAGCCGGCGCCCGCGGGGCAGTCGCCGGCGGCGGATTCCGGCGACGGCCAGCAGCACCAGTCCGGCGAGGGCGAAGCGTAACGCCGCGAAGGTGTAGGGCGCCGCGTACCGCAGGCCGAGCGTGCCGGAGAGGAATCCCGAACTCCAGACGACCACGAGGGCCACCCGGGCGGGCAGTTCGGCGAGGCGTCCCGCGGGCCGTGCGGCGGGAGCCGGCACGCCACGGGGTGCGGACCGCCCCTCACTCCCCAGGGGCGGGCTGGGACTGGTCACTGCTGACGCTCCCTCCGTCGGCTTCTGTTCAGTAAACTGCACGCTAGAGCAAAATACCGTTCACTGCGACGGTTTTCCGCTCTCCGGGGTTCACCGTGGTGGTCGCCGCCACGGCCGGAACGGGAGGTCGGGGCCCGGGCAGCAAAAAGCCCCACGGACCGTGGTCCGCAGGGCAGTTGGAGGAGAGCCGAGGGGCTCAGTAGAGGCTGGAGAAGAGGACGGCGACCATCTGGGCCGGCTCATCGGTGTCATTGCGGAAGGTGTGCGGATGACCGGCCGACCACTGGATGCAGTCCCCGGCGCGCAGCTCGTGGTCCCGGCCGTTGTACCGGGCCACCAGAGTGCCCCGCGTCGCCATGATGAGGTCGGAGCCCTCGTGCTGAAGGTCCTCGGTGAGGCCGCTGTGCGGGGCGAAGTCCCCCGTGACCACCTGGTAGCCGAGCTCCGGGGACCGCAGCACCCGGTAGACGACACCCGGCGCCCGGTTCAGGGTCTCCTGCTTCTCCCTGGGGAAGAGCGAGGGGGTGGCCCGCCCCCGGGAGAACCCCAGGAATGAGCCCACATCGTGGTCGAACACCTTGGCCAGACGGCCGAGCCGCTCCAGCGCGATATCCGTCTCGCCCCGCTCCAGACCGGCCAGGAAGGAAACCGACAGCCCGCACTCCGCCGCCACTTGGCGAAGCGACATCCCCCGCTGCGTACGAAGCCGGTGCAGCACCTCGCCGGGCGGCGGGAAGCCGAGCTCCGGGTCCCGCGCGGGAGGGGTGGAGGGGGCCGGGTCTGCCATGCCCGCATCCTAATGCTGAAGCGGGGGACATGCCGCTGACGGCCTACCGGCGGCCGGGCCGTACCGGTCCGGGGAGGTCGGCTCCAGCGGTGGTGGCGCAGCGTAGGAGCCGCCGGTGGTGCCGTGGCGACCCGTGTCAGTCCGTCTGGTGGGCGTCCCGTGCCGCGTCCACGAACTCCTCCAGGGCCTTCCAGAAGGGGCGGTAGGCGGCGTCGAAGGAGTCCTGGCCGTCGGGGTCGCCGGCCAGGTCGGCGCTGAGGGCGGCGTAGAAGGGGCGGGTGGCCTTCTGGAGGGCCAGGGCCGCGGCGGCGGCCGGGTGCGGGCCCTCCAGTTCGACGACCCGAGCACAGCGGCGGATCTTCGCGTACTCGGCGACCTCCCGGTCCTGGAGTTCGCCGAGTGTGGAGGCACGGGCCTCGGAGCGGGGGAGCCGCAGCACGGTGGAGATCTCCCAGAACAACTCGCCCATCCGGTGGGTCTGTTCGATCAGGTCCAGATAGGCGGTGCGGCGGCTCTCCCGGAGCCGCTCGGCACGCTGCGAGCGCGCGGCGGTCTCGGCCTGGATCCTGGCGGCCCGCGCGCTGCCGCGGCTGGTGACCCAACTGGCGAGCACCGCCGTGCCGCCGGTCACCGCCGCGATCGCCAGAGTCCATACCGTGCTGTCGCCCACGTGACGCCACCCTACCGAGCCGCTCCGCCGCACCTGCCGCCGCCAGGCAGGCGGGACTTTGAGGACAGGCCCTACGAGGGGAATTCGCCCGGCGGCACCGTGCTCGTGGAAGCGTTGCCGCCGAACACCTTGTTCAGGGTGAAGGTCAGCACCGTGTACTGCGTCCCGCCGGCCACCCGCACCGTCCGGAAGTTCGCCTTGTCGTCGAACTTCTCGAAGCTGCATCCGCGGGTGAAGGAACGCTTCCCGCCGTTCCAGTCCTCGCCCGTGGTGAAGTACACCGTGTACGCACCGCTGTTGACGCTGCGGACGGTCGCCTTCGAGCCCTTGCGGACGTACAGGGAGAACGCCGTGCGGGTGCCGCGGGCCAGCGTCACCACCGCATCGGAACTGGTGCCGTTGTTGACGGTCAGCCGGCCCAGTCCGCCCCTGCTGCCGTCGCGCACGAAGGCGCCGTTCGCCAGCCGCCGGTGCTGGGCCCGCTCCGTACGCGGCAGCCGCAGCGAGGTGTCATAGCCGAGAGCCTTGAGCGCGCGGGCGGCCTCCTTGACGCTCTGCGGGGCGTGGGCCGTGTCGAGTGCGACGCGGGGTGAGGTGGCGCAGCGGCCGTCGCTGCCGCGGGCGCTGCGCAGATCCTGTCCCAAGGCCCGTAGAGCGGTGGCGAGTTGGCTGGTGCCCGAAAGGGCGTTGTCCGGTGCGGCGACCGTCTCCAGGGCGTCGGCGGCGGTCTCGGCCCTGCTCGCGGCGCTGTCCAGCGCCTTGTTCAGCGCACCGCCCTCGCGCGCGCCGTCGACCGTGCGCAGTGCGCTGTCGAGCGGCCGGAGGGCGCCGTTCAGCGCGCGACGGTAGGCGTCGGGGTCGACGGTCGGCGAGGCGCTCGCGGTCGGCGCCGAACCGGCGGCCGAGCTGCTCGATCCGCCCGTCGGAGCCTCGCTTCCGCCGCCCGCCGAACAGGCCGTCAGCGGCAGCGTCAGCGCGAGGGCCGCCGCACCGAGCGCGGTGGCCCGGCCCGCGCCGCGCGGCCCTCGGAAGCGCGGCGACAGGCGTGTGACGGTCGTGGTGCGGGGCTCGCCGGACGCCACTGTCCGGCCCGCTCCCGCCGCCGTCCCGCCCGTCGTGTGCGCAGACGTGTACCTCACCATGAGTCCCCCGATTCCCCCGGTATCCCCCGACATCCGGCAACTGCCGAAAGAACCAGGCTTCTCCCGCCACAAGTAGCTGTCAAGAGCATTGTCTGGCACGGGAGTTGGGTTGGCCTGCGGTGGCTCGGAGCTCTCTCGGAGTACCTGCTTTCGTACCGGTGCGCCGATCATCACCTGGGCATATGTGGAGTGCCCTGCCTTGGCAGCGCTGAGTGATCTTCTCCCCGGGGTCGCCGTACGCCTCGACGTCCCGGCGGCGGACCGGCAGGAGGCGATACGTATCGCGGGTGGACTGCTGACGGAGATGGTGCCGCCACCGGCACGTACTGGGACCCGGGCGCCCGCCGGGACGCCTTCCTGCCGCGCGCGGCGCCGCCTGCTCCCTCGCGCGCCGGGCTGCTTCGCGACGGGACGGGTGGGGCGGCGGTGACCGGCGGGCCGTCTCAGGGGCGGTGACCGCCCGGCCTCCCGGGTGGGCCGTTCGATACCCGCCCCGCGCGCGTTCCGGTCTCCGGCGCCCCCTCGGACCTAAAATCGGAACATGCCCGCAGGGGGTTCCCGACCCGCCCGACGAGGGACGGGCCGGTGTCCCGCGGCTGATCCGGAGGGTCCATGACCACCGACGACGAGCGAGGGCGGGGACGGCTCACCGGACCGGCGGCGCCGGACGAGCCACCGCCGGACGAGCCACCGCACACCCCGGCCGCGCCCGCTCCCGACGCCCCCGGCCCGCACCCGCCCCTCCCCGACGCCGTGACCTGTCACGCGCTGCGCTACGCCTTCGGCGAGACCAAGGCCGTGGACGGCGTCGACCTCGCCGTCCGCACCGGCGAGGTCTTCGGGCTGCTCGGCCCGAACGGCGCGGGCAAGACCACCGCGATCCGCTGTATCACCACCCTGCTGCCCGTCCCGGCCGGCATGGTGCGGGTCTTCGGGCATGACGCGGCGAAGGAGCGGATGGCGGTGCGCCGGCTGCTGGGGTACGTCCCGCAGCAGCTGTCCGCGGACGCCGGGCTGACCGGCCGGGAGAACGTCGCGCTGTTCGCCCGGGTCTTCGACGTCTCCCGCCGCGAGCGCGCCGCCCGCGTCACCCAGGCGCTGGCGGCGGTCGGCCTCACCGAGGCGGCCGGCCGGCTCGCCAAGACGTACTCCGGCGGCATGATCCGCCGCCTGGAACTCGCCCAGGCCCTGGTCAGCGCGCCCCGGCTGCTGATGCTCGACGAGCCGACGATCGGCCTCGACCCGATCGCCCGTACCAGCGTCTGGGAACACATCAACGCCGTACGGGCCGCCACCGGTATGACCGTGCTGGTGACCACGCACTACATGGACGAGGCCGACCAGTACTGCGACCGCCTCGCCCTGATGCACCAGGGCCGGATCCGCGCCCTCGGCACCCCGGAGGAGCTGCGGTCCGCCCTGCGCGCCCGCCGCCGCGCCGCCCGGACCGCGGCCGCCCGTCATCCGGCGCCTCCGGCCGGCGCGCCGGACACCTCCACCCCGGCCGGCGCACCGGACACCTCTGCCCCGGCCGGCGCCCCGGAGACCCCCACCCCGGCCGTCGCCCCGGACACCTCCGCCCCCACCGCCCCCGCAGCCTCTCCCTCCGCCCCCGCCACCCCGGCCGCCCCCTCCTCCTCTCCGTCGTCGGCCCCCTCGCGCCCGTCCGACGCCGCGCCGACCCTGGAGGACGTCTTCCGGGACGTCGCCGGCAGCGGTCTCGACGAGCAGTCAGGAGACTTCCGCGATGTCCGAAGCACCCGCCGCACCGCCAACCGGGTCGGCTGACACCGCCACCGGCCCCGGCCGGCTGGACCTGCTGCTGGTCCCGCCGCGCGCCCGCACCGGCTGGCGGGTGCTGACCGCCCGCGTCGTCGCGATGTGTGTGGTCGAACTGCAAAAACTGCGCCACGACCGCACCGAGCTGTACACCCGCGCCGTCCAGCCCGCCCTGTGGCTCCTGGTATTCGGCGAGACCTTCACCCGCCTCCAGGCCATCCCGACCGGCGGCACCCCGTACATCGACTATCTGGCGCCCGGCATCATCGCCCAGTCCGCCATGTTCATCGCGATCTTCTACGGCATCATGATCATCTGGGAGCGGGACGCCGGCATCCTCACCAAACTGCTGGTCACGCCGACCCCGCGGTCCGCGCTGATCGCCGGCAAGGCCTTCGCCGCCGGAGTGAAGGCACTCATCCAGGCCGTGGTGGTGATCCTGATCGCCGCACTGCTCGGTGTGGCCATGACCTGGAACCCCCTCCGGCTGCTGGCCGTTGCCGTCGCCGTGGTCCTCGGCTCGGCCTTCTTCTCCTGTCTGTCCATGACGATCGCCGGGATCGTGCTCACCCGGGACCGGCTGATGGGCATCGGCCAGGCCATCACCATGCCGCTCTTCTTCGCCTCCAACGCCCTCTACCCGGTGGCGATCATGCCCGGCTGGCTCCAGACGGTAAGCATGATCAACCCCCTGAGCTACCAGGTCGACGCCCTCCGCGGCCTCCTCCTGGGCACCCACGCCCACCTGGCCCTCGACTACACCGTCCTGGTGGCCGCCGCCACACTCGGCATCGCCGCCGCCTCGTCGCTCCTGGGGCGGCTGGCCCGGTGACATGGTGGCCGGCGCGAGCCGCCTACGGCCTCCCCCGCCCGGAGTTGAGCAGTCGGTCCACCGCCTCGACTGTGCGTCCGCCGCCGTCCTCCTGGGCGAGCTTCGCCGCCAGCAGACGGCTGCGTTGTGCGTACCGTGGCTGGTCGACGGCCGTACGGATCAGGTCGGCGAGGCGGCCGGCGTGCAGGGTGCCGAGCGGCAGGAAACCGGGGCCGGCGCCCAGGGCCACGACGCGGCGCGCCCAGAAGGGGGCGTCGCCGAAGGCCGGCAGGCCCACCGCGGGGACTCCGGCGCGCAGGCCCGCGCCGGTCGTGCCGGCGCCCATGTGGTGCACCACCGCGGCCATCCGCGGGAACAGCCAGTCGTGCGGTGCGTCGCCGATCGTGAGGACGGCGTGGTCCCTGGCGTCCAGTCCGGCCCAGCCGGTCTGGACGACGCCCCGTACCCGGGCCCGGCGCAGGGCGTCGACGACCAGCTCGCCGATCCGCTCCGCGTCGCGGGGGTCGCCCACACTGCCCAGGCCGATGCGTACGGGGGCGGGGCCGTCGTCGAGGAAGTCCAGGAGTTCCCGGGACGGTTGCCAGGCGGGCTGCTCGGGCGGCCACCAGTAGCCGACCACCTCCACCCCGGGGCGCCAGTCGGCGGGGCGGCGGACCACGGTCGGGCTGAAGCCGTAGTGGACGGGCCAGCGCTCCTCTGTCGTACGGCGGAAGGTCTCCGCGGTGTTCATCGGGGGCACCCCGATTTTCTTGCAGAATTCCGGCGAGCTCGACCAAGGGGTCAGTCCGGTGGCGAACATCAGCTGTCCCAGGGAGCGATTCGCCCGGGCGCCGAGGGAAGGAACGCCGATCGGCGGCGGGAAGTCTCCGGTGGGGTGCAGCGGTTGAAGTCCCAGCCCCAGGCTGGGAATCCCCAGTGCTTTCGCCAGGTGGTAGCTGTGAAACATGGTCAGGCCGCTGCACAGCAGCAGGTCGGTGTCCTTTTCCGCGGCGGCGATCAAACCGTCACCGAGTTCTTCCAGGTGCCGGCGTATCTTCTTCAGCCATACGCCTGCGCGGAGCGAGTCGCCGATTCCGGCCTTTTTCAGCCGGCCCTGTTCGGCGACACCCAGGGCGCGGGGGTCGCCCGGCAACGGGCGGAATTCGCAGTGATTCCGGCGGACTTGTTCGGCGAATGCCTCGTAGGTGGCGAGGGCAACAGGATGTCCGGCTGCCCTCAGCCGGGTGGCCAGACCGAGGAACGGTGCGATGTCGCCCTGGGTGCCGGTGGCAACAATGAGGACTGTCATGGCGGCATCGTAGGGTCTGGTCCGGTGGGCCATGAGCGGTTTACAGGTGGTGAATCGGACGGTCGGGGAGCCCGCCGCGGTATGAGAATTTTGGAAGCCGATCGATAACGAAACAAAATCTTGGGCGGCTAGCCTTCAGAGATGTTCGGCACCAGCTCCTGACTTCCAAGGATCTTCCGTGTCCAGTGTTTCTGCCCGATTAGACTCGCCCGAGGGTAAAAATCCGCCACAGTCCGTGCCGCGACTGAGCCTGCGTGAGAATCTCGTGGGGCTGGCGGAAATGCGGCGCGACCAACTGGCCTTCCTGGTGCGCTCGGTGCGGACCCATGGCGATATCTTCCATATGCGCCTGGGTGGCCTGCCCACGGTGATGGTCAATCACCCCGACTATCTCCAGCATGTCCTGGTCGACAACCACCAGAACTACGACAAGGACAACTTTCTCTACCGCGCCACCCGGACCGTGCTGCGCGAGGGCCTCATCGCGAACAAGGGCGGCGAGCCATGGCGCCGGCACCGCCGGATCATGCAGCCCTCCTTCAGCCGTTCCAGCGTCGCCGACTTCACCACGAACATCAGCGATCTGACCGGCGGCCTGCTGCGCCGGTGGGAAGAGCCGGCCGGGCGGGGCGCGGTGGTCGAGGTGACGACCGAGGTCGCCAATCTCGCGCTGCGGATCGTGCTGCGCGCGCTGTTCGGTGTCGACGCGGACGACCGCGGCCGGCGCTTCGAGCGGGACTTCCTGGAAGTGAACGCCATCGCGGGGGATTTCTTCCGGTTCCCCTTCCCGCCGCTGTCCTGGTACTCGCCGTCCCGGAACCGCCTCCGTCAGCTGATCCGGGAGATGGACGGATTCATTGCGTATCTCATCGATACGCGCCTGGCCCGGGAGAGCGAGAAGCCCGACCTGTTCACGCTGCTGCTCAACGCGATGGACGAGGAGACCGGCACCGGGCTCACCCATGAGCAATTGGCCAATGAGATCCTGGCCATGATCATTGCCGGGTACGAAACCTCCAGCAATTCCATCTCCTGGATCTTCTACCAGCTCGCCACGTTCCCGGATATCCAGCGCCGGGTGCATGACGAGGTGGACAGCGTGCTGGACGGACGCGTCCCCACCCTCGACGATCTGCCCCGACTGACCTACACCCGCATGGTGATCGACGAGACGCTGCGCCTGTTCACCCCGGCGTGGCAGACGATGCGGCACGCCGTCGACGACGATGTCATCGGCGGATACCGGATTCCCCGGGGCACCGATGTCTATCTGAATCTCTTCACCTTCCACCGGCATCCCGATTTCTGGCCGGACCCGACCCGGTTCGATCCCGAGCGGTTCTCCCCGGAAGCAGTCGCCCGGCGTCCGCGTCACGTCTACCAGCCGTTCGGAAGCGGGCCCCGCCACTGCCTCGGAAAGCATTTCGCGCTGACCGAACTGCACATCATCACGGCCATGCTCGCCCAGACCTTCCACATCACCCGGCCGGAGGGCCAGGCCCCCGTGGGTTTCGCGCCGCTGATCACCTTGCATCCCAAGGGCGGCATACACCTCCGGCTGCACCGTCGCTGACGCATCGCAAAGAGGTCATGAATGCCCCTGACTCCGCGTTCCCGTGCCGCGCGCCGGACGCCTTTACTCAGAGAGATTCCCACGGTCACGGCGCGGGACGGTATCGGCGGAACGCTGGCCTTCAAGCGTGACCAGCTCGCCTTTCTCGGCGATGGGCTGGCGCGGCACGGAGACATCTTCCGGTTCCGCCCGCTCGGCCTGCCCATGGTGATGGTCAACCACCCGGACCATATCCGGCACATCCTGGTCGACAAGGGCGAGCAGTACGACAAGGACGCCGCCATTTTCAAGGTGGTCCGCCCGGTCCTGCGCAATGGCCTGATCGCCAATGCCGATATGGCACTCTGGCGCCGCCAGCGCCGCATGATGGCCCCGCATTTCACCCCGCGCACGGTCAGCGCGTTCGCCCGCAACATGACGGACGAGACCGTGCAGATGCTGGAGCGCTGGGTACCCCGCACCGCCGCCGGTGACACCCTCGACATCACTGACGAAATAGGCCAGTTGGCGCTCCGGATCGTGAACCGGTCGCTCTTCAGCGCCGATGTGGGGTCCGCCGCCCAGGCTTTCGAGCGGGCCTTCGGCGAGGCGAACAGCATCCTCGGTGCCTTCTTCCGCTTCCCGTTCCCTCCGCTCAGCGTGCCGACGCCCAGTCACCGGCGGCTGCGCCGGGCGATCGACGGTATGGACGCATTCGTCTCCGGCTTCATCAAGAAGCGGCTGAACGACGAGGTCGCCACGGGTGAGGAAACCGATCTGCTGACCCTCCTGCTGCACTCCGTGGACGAGGAGGACGGCAAGGGAATGGACCTGGAGCAGCTGCACCACGAGGTCCTGAACATCTGCATCGGTGCCTACGAAACCACCACCAACACCCTGTCGTGGGCGTTCTATCTGCTTGCCCGGCATCCCGAGATCGAGGAGCGGCTGCATGCCGAGGTCGATGAGGTGCTGGGCGGCCGGGTACCGGCCTTCGAGGATCTGCCGAAGCTGGTCTACACCCGCATGGTCGTCGAAGAGACGCTGCGCATCTATTCCCCGGCGTATCAGTTCATGCGCCGGGCGCGGGAAGAGGACGAAATCGGCGGCTATCGGATGCCGGCCGGTACCAATGTCCTCATCAACAGCTATTTCCTGCACCGGCACCCGGACTTCTGGGAAGACCCCGAGCGCTTCGTACCCGAGCGTTTCACCCCAGAGCAGGTCGCCCGGCGCCCCAAGCACGTCTACATACCGTTCGGCAGTGGCCACCGCATCTGTATCGGCAAGCACTTCGCACTGACCGAACTCACCCTCGTACTCGCCACCGTGGCCCGGCACCACCGGCTCGTCCTGCCCGAAGGCGCGGCCGAGGTGCAGCCGGAGGCCCTGATCACCCTGCACCCCAAGGGCGGAGTGCACTTGCGGCCGGAGCCCCGCGGATGAACCGGAACCCGAGGAGCGGTGCGCGGACCGCGCCACCGGCGAAGACAGCGGAGGCACCCGAGCCGGACATTTTCCACCCCTTTCCCTACCGGATCAGCCCCCATGTCGAAGCCGCCCGTGCGCATCTGACGGACTGGACGCGGCGTATCGGGCTGATAGAGCGGGAAGCCGCCAGAGCGCGCTTTGCGAAAGCCGACTTCGGCTGGTTCGCGGCCATGGTGTATCCCACCGCGGACGCCACTCAGCTGAATCTCATGGCGGACTGGTTCGCCTGGCTCTTTCTCGTCGACGACCAGTTGGACGACGGAAGTATCGGGCGCAGCCCCGAACGGGCACGGGACATCGTGGACGGAATGCGGGCGGTCCTGGAGAGCCCGGACCACGGGGCGGCGGCCGCGACCGACCGGGACGGCCCGGTGGCGGTCTCCGCACTCGCCGATCTGTGGCTGCGTACGGCACCGCACGCCACCGCCACGTGGCGCCGCCGGTTCGTCCAGCACCTGGACGACTGCCTCACCGTGGCCGCCACCTGGGAGGCCGGGAACCGGGTCGCGGGAACGGTGCCGGACGAAGAGACGTATATTGAAAAGCGCCGGCACACCGGTGCGATCTATGTCTGCATGGACCTCATCGACATCGTCGAGCGCATCGATATCCCCGATTTCCTCTATACCGGTGAGCGGTTCCGGGCCGCTCTCGACGCCGCATGCAATGTCGTGTGCTGGACCAACGATGTGTACTCGCTGGAAAAGGAGCGCGCACTGGGCGAGGTCCACAATCTGGTCCATATCGTCGAGCATCACCGACGACTCGACACACCCGGGGCACTGGACCATGTCTGCGCCGCCACCTCGACCGAGACCATGCTGTTTCTCGAAAAGGAGCGGGAACTCCTGGCGGCCTGCCCCGAGCACCACGCGGTGCTTGTCCCCAGCCTGGCGGGCATGCGGACCTGGATGCGAGGAAATCTCGACTGGTCCAGGAGCACCAAGCGCTATCGCCCCGTGGAAGGCGGCGAGGAAATACGGCCGGAAGAGTACCTGGAGGCGAGTCTGATGAAGGTGGACCAGTGACGGCGGCAGGGGGAAGACCGGCACTTGCGCAGCCCGGCTCCACTCCCCGGAATGCCGCCCCCGGGAATGCCGCCGTCCCCGGGAATGCGGCCACCTCCGGGCATGCCGCCGCCCCCGATGCCTGGCACCTCCTCAAAACGGCCCGGGAGCTGACCGAACCGGAACTCCGCAAGGCAGTGGACCGTCTCGCCGAACCGGTCCGCTCGGTGGCCGGTTACCACTTCGGCTGGTCGGACGAGTGTGGCCGGCCGGCGAACGGGGAGGGCGGAAAGGGCGTACGCGCGGCCCTGGTACTGGCCGCGGCCCAGGCTCTCGGGGCGGCGGCCGAGGAGGCGGTGGCGCCCGCCGCGGCGGTGGAACTCGTCCACAACTTCTCGGTCGTGCACGACGACCTCATGGACGGCGATCTGCTGCGCCGTGGCCGTAGTACGGCGTGGTCGCTCTTCGGCTCCACACAGGCGATCCTGGCGGGTGACGCCCTCCTGGCCGTCGCTGTCGACACCCTCGCCCACCGATTCCCCCAGGGAGGTCCCGAGGCCGTCCGGGAGCTCTCCGGGGCCCTGCTCGCACTGGTCGCCGGCCAGGGCGCCGACCTCGCCTTCGAGACCCGGGCGGACGTCGGCCTGGACGAATGCCTGGAGATGGCGGCCGGCAAGACGGCGTCCCTGCTCGCCGCGGCCTGCGCGCTCGGCGCACTCGCGGCGGGTGCCGAGGCCGAACGGGTCGACTCCCTGCGGCAGTTCGGACGGCACCTCGGGCTCGCCTTCCAGCTCGTCGACGACCTGCTGGGCATCTGGGGCGACACCGCCGTCACCGGCAAGCCCGTCGGCTCGGACCTCCGCTCGCGGAAGAAGAGCCTGCCCGTCGTCGCGGCCCTGGCCGGCGGCACCCCCGCCGGCGACCGGCTCGCCGCGCTCTACCACGGTACGGAGCCCCTGGGCGACGGCGAGATCCGTACGGCCGCCCGGCTGATCGAGGAGGCCGGCGGCAGACGCTGGGCCCAGGAGGAGGCCGAGCGACAGCGGACCGCGGCGGTCACCCGGCTGGCCACCGCCGGCGTCACTCCGGAGGGCATCCGCGCGCTCACCGCGCTCGCGGACCTGATCACCCGCCGGAACGTCTGATCACTCGCGGAGGCGGAGTACCGGCCGGGGGCCTTGGGCACCCGGCCGAGACCGCCCCGCGAGCATGAGGTCCCGTCAGAGCAAGGCGCTTCGTGGGGCGTTGGCCATGGACGCGGACCAAAACGGGTGGCACACTCTCGCGCACTCCGAGTAGCTTGCGCGCTTGTGACTGACGGCTCGAAGCGCTCATCGAGGGGCGCGGCGGCGTCCGGGGAACCGGCCGTGGAGGCGTCCGGGAACCCGACCGCGGCTCCCTCCCTGGAGGGAACGACCGCGGCGGCCTCCGACGAGCCGACCGTGGCGCCCTCCCCCGAGGGAACGGCCGCGGCTGATCATCCATCGGCGCCCTCCGGGACACCGGGGGGCTTGTTCTCCGGGACCTACGCCGTCGCCACCTCCTGTTTCGCCGCGGTGATGTTCTTGACCGGGTTCGCCGCGCTGGCGGTGGTCCCCGTACTGCCCACGGCTGCCCGGGACGTGCACGGGGTGGCGCTCTACCCGATGGTGGCCGGCTGCTTCGTGGCCGCGAGTCTGCTCGGCGGGGTACTGGGCGGTCACTGGGCAGACCGCGCCGGGGCGCAGCGCCCGATGGCGGCGGGCCTGGTACTGGCGGTGGCCACCTTGCTGGTCTCGGGCGCCGCCATCTCGGTCTGGCAACTGGCGGCCGGGCGCTTCCTGGACGGGCTGGCGGGCGGGATGGTCGCGGTGTCGGTCAACACCGCCATCGGCCAGGTCTACCCCGACCGCTTGCGGCCGCGCGTTCTGGCGTTGATGAGCGCCTGCTGGATCGTCCCGTCGCTGGTCGGCCCCCCACTGGCGGGGCTGGTGACCGAGTGGTCCTCCTGGCGTGCGGTGTTCCTGGGGCTGGCCGCGCTCACCGTGCTGCCCGCCCTGCTCGTGGTGGCCCTGCTGCGCCGCCGATTCGGGGCGGCCGCGCCCGCGCTGCCGGAAGGCGAGCCGGCGCCGCGCCCCGCGCTGATCGTCGCGACAGCGGTGAGCCTGGGTGCGGCGTTGGGGCAGTACGGCGTCTCGGGCCACGACCTGCGCCATCTGCTGTGCGCGATGGGCGGGTTCGCCCTGCTGGCGGCCTTCGCGTCACGGCTGCTGCCGCGGGGCACCTGGTGTGCCGCGCGCGGCCTGCCGGTCACGGTCCTGCTGCGCGGCCTGGGCTCCGGCGTGTTCTTCACGCTGGAGGCCGGCGGAGGCGGCGTCTGCCTCCGCGGTACGTGCGGCAGCCCTCGTACTGCGTTCGTGGCAGGTCAAGAGTCTGCGGACGCACGATGACAGGGCAGGGGCGGGACGGGAGGGTGTGAAGGGCGCCGCAGGCCGCGTCCGCGCGCCGCTGCGCGTGCGAGTTCCCCACCCACACGAGAGAAGGAATACGGTGGCAGAGTCGGAGACACCAGAGGTCGACTACCTGATCGTCGGGGCCGGCGCCATGGGCATGGCCTTCGCCGACACCCTGGTGGCCGAGACGGACGCGACGGTGGCCCTCGTCGACCGCTACGGCCGGCCCGGCGGCCACTGGACCGTGGCCTACCCCTACGTGCGGCTGCACCAGCCGTCCGCGTACTACGGCGTCAACTCCCGTGAACTGGGCAGCGGCGAAGTGGACCGGCAGGGCTGGAACGCGGGCCTTCACGAGCTGGCCTCGGCCGATGAGATCCTCACCTACTTCGACCAGGTGATGCACAAAACCCTCCTGCCGACCGGTCGCGTCTCGTACTTCCCCATGTCCGTCCACGACGGCCCGGATCCGGCGCGACCGGATGTCCAGCGGTGCCACTCCGTCGTCAGCGGTGACGAGTTCGGCATACGGGTGCGCCGGCGGACCGTGGACGCCACCTACATGAACGTCACGGTTCCGGCGATGTGCCCGCCGAGGTACGAGGTGGATGCCGGGATCCGGCTGATCACGCCCAACGAGCTGCCGTCCCTGGATGCCCCGTCGTCGCACTACACCGTGGTGGGAGCGGGAAAGACGGGCATCGACGCGTGCCTCTGGCTGCTGCGGCACGGCGTCGATCCTGCGGACCTCACCTGGATCATGCCGCGCGACGCCTGGCTGCTCGACCGTGCCCAGATCCAGCCCGGCCCGGAGTTCGCCGCGACCCGGGCCGAGTCGCTCGGCGCCCGGGTGCGGGCGGTGCTCGAATCCGACACGGTCGATGAGCTCTTTCAGCGGCTGGAGGCCAACGGTTCCCTGCTGAGGCTGTCGTCGGACGTCACACCGACGGCGTTCCGCTGTGCGACGGTCACCCGGTCCGAACTGGCGCAGCTCCGGCGGATTCCCGATGTCGTCCGCCACGGCAGGGTCCGGCGCATCGGCGCCGACACGGTGGAACTCGACGGGACGACCGTCCCCGCCCGCCCGGGAACCCTCTACATCGACTGCACCGCGGACGGCCTCGAACCGCGGCCGACGGTGCCGGTGTTCAGCGGCTCCCGCATCACGCTGCAGGCGCTCGTCCCGTGTCAGCAGGTGTTCAGCGCCGCACTCGCCGCCCATGTCGAGGCCGCGTACGAGGACGACGCCGAGAAGAACCGGATGTGCGCCGCCGCCCCCCACCCGAGCAGCGCCCTGGACTGGCTCCGTACCGCTGCGCACACCGATGACCTGTTGCTGCGGTGGTCCGCGGACCGTGGGCTCCGCGAGTGGAGCGACGCCTCGCGCCTCACGACCCGCTCGACCGGCTCGCTCTCCGATGAACAGCGGAACGTGCTGTGGGAGCGCCTGCGCGCCGAGAAGACCCGGCTGCAGGAGCTGCTGGCGCAGGAAGAGATGACGGTGGCCGCCACCTGACGACCGGCACCGGGCGTCCTGCGCACGGTCATTGACGATCCGGAGCAGGCGGGTGTGTCCCGTACGGTCCCGGCCTCGACCGGGCGTGGTCTCCGGTCGGGGCCGGGTGCCCCCCCGGTTCGTCCGCCGAGCCCGTGGCCGGTGCCGGGCGGATGGGCGTCCTAGCTGGTCCGGGCGTTGCGTACGGTGAAGGAGTGAAGATGATCGACCGGATCGGGCAGTCGCTACGGACGCGGCCGTGGAGGGCGGACCTGGCCGTCGCGGTCGGCTGCTTCGCCCTGGCCGCGCCGGTGGCGGTGGGCACCGCCTACTACCACCGGGCCCCGGTCGCCTCGTTCCTCACCGGCCTGGCACTGGCCTGTGTGCCACTGGTGGGCCGCAGCCGCCGGCCGGCGCAGGTCGTCGTGGCGACCACGGCCGTCAACCTCGCTCAGGTTCTGGTCCTCTCGTATTCGGGGCCGTCGCCCGTCGCCACCGCGGTCGCGCTCTACTCGGTGACGGTGCACACCGGCCGGCGTACCGCCTGGCGCGTGCGCACCGGGGCGATCGGCGTACTCGTCGCCGCCTCGCTGATCTCCCGCCCCGCTCTGGAGAACCTCTGGGAGCATCTGGCCCTGATCACCGGGCTGGGCCTGGCGGTGGCCAGCGGCGAGGCCGTCCGCAGCCGCCACCAACTGCTCGCCTCGGCCCTGGAGCGGGCCGAACGGGCCGAGCGCACCAGAGAGGAAGAGGCCCGCCGCCGCGTCACCGAAGAACGCCTGCACATCGCCCGGGAGCTCCATGACGTCCTCGCCCACCACATCACCCTGGTCAACGCCCAGGCAGGCGTCGCCCACCATCTGATGCGCGCCGACCCCGAACACGCCTACCAGGCGCTGGAGCGGATCCGGGACACCAGCCGGGCGGCCCTGGACGAGCTCCGGGTCACCGTCGGGCTGCTCCGTTACGGCGACGACCCGGCCGTGCCTCACGAACCCGCCCCCGGCCTCGCCGACCTCGACGCTCTGCTCGGCTCCTTCCGTGACTCCGGTCTCGCCATCACCCTCCAACGGAGCGGCGAACCGGAGGAGTTGCCGCCGGTCACCGATATGACGGCCTACCGGATCATCCAGGAAGCCCTGACCAACACCCGCAAGCACGTCGGCCCGGTCTCCGCTCAGGTCCAGCTGCACTACCGCACCGATGCCCTGCGGATAGCCGTCGAGGACGACGGCCCCGGCTCCCCGCAGACCGGAAGCGGCTGCAAAGGCGCCGCCCCGGCCACCGCAACGGCCCCGGACACCGGCACCGGCCACGGAATGACCGGGATGCACGAGCGGGCCAGGGCCGCCGGCGGCACCCTCACCGCCGGACCTCGTCCCACCGGAGGCTTCCGCATCCACGCCGAACTACCGCTCCGCACCCGCCGAAAGGGCTGACGTTGACCATCCGTGTCCTGCTCGCCGACGACCAGGCCCTCCTGCGCGGCACCTTCCGCATACTCATCGACTCCGCCGCCGACATGGAGGTGGTCGCGGAAGCCTCCACGGGACGCGAGGCGGTCGAAAGGGCCCGCAGCCACCGCGCCGACCTGGTCCTCATGGACATCCGGATGCCCGACCTCGACGGCCTCGCCGCCACCCGGCTCATCACCGGGGACGAGAACCTCGCGGGCGTCAGGATCCTGGTACTGACGACCTTCGAGAACGACGCATACGTGGCCGAGGCACTTCGCGCCGGCGCCAGCGGATTCCTCGGCAAGGGCATCAACCCCGAGGAACTCCTGGACGCCATCAGGGTGGTGGCGGCAGGCGACTCCCTCCTTTCGCCGGCCGCGACCAAGGCCCTGATCAACCGCTTCCTGGCCCAGCCGGCCCCACCCGGCCCGGACACGCCGCCACCGCTGGCCACCCTCACCCCACGAGAACACGAGGTCTTCACCCTGGTCGCCACGGGTCTGTCCAATGACGAGATCGCCGAGCGGCTCCACGTCACCCCGCTCACCGCCAAAACCCATGTGAACCGCGCGATGGCCAAACTCGGCGCCCGGGACCGCGCCCAGCTCGTGATCATCGCCTACCGGACCGGTCTGGCTCCGCGCTGACGGCCGTGCGCCCCGCTCCGGGGTACCCGCCCGTATGCCGCCCCCGGCAGTAGTTGCTCAGAGCCAGCGGCGCCGCTTGAAGATGATGTACAAGCTGGTGCAGACGACCGCCATCAGGACGAGGGCGAAGGGGTAGCCAAAGACCCAGTGCAGCTCCGGCATGCTGTCGAAGTTCATGCCGTAGATGGTCCCCACCAGGGTGGGCGCGAACAGGATGGCCGCCCATGCCGAGATCTTCTTGACCTCCTCGTTCTGCTCGAAGCCGGCCTCGGCCAGGGCGCGCATCTCGGCGTTCTGCTGCTGGTTCACCAGGGTCGCGTTGACGGTGAGGATGTCCTGAAGGGCCTGCCGGAAGCCGTCCACCCGCTCCGTGGTGTGCAGGACGTGGTCGGCCACATCGCGCAGATAGCGGCGCAGTTCCTCGTCGATGGCGTACTTTTCGAAGCCCGCGGTCAGGCTCTCCAGGATGCCGTTCAGCGGGCGGGTGGCGCGCTGGAACTCGACCACCTCGCGGGAGAGTTCATAGATACGGCGGGAGACCCGGGGGTCGCCGCCGAAGACCTCGGTCTCGATTTCGTCGATATCGGTCTGGACGCCGTCGACGACCGGTGCGTAGCCGTCGACGACCGCGTCGAGGATCGCGTAGAGGACGGCTTCGGGGCCGCGCTTGAGGAGTTCGGGGCTGTCCTCCATGCGCTGGCGTACGGCCGAGAGGTCGGGGGCGCCGCCGTGCCGCACGGTGATCACGAAATCCCGGCCGACGAAGACGTGCAGCTCGCCGAAGTCCACCTCCTCGGGGTCGTCCAGGTAGCGCGCGGCGCGCAGCACGACGAAGAGGGTGCCGCCGTAGCGCTCCAGCTTGGGCCGCTGATGCGCCTCCAGGGCGTCTTCGATGGCGAGCGGATGGAGATCGAACTCCGAGGCCAGGGTGACCAGTTCGGCGGGGGTGGGGCGGTGCAGGCCGATCCAGGCGAGGGTGCCGGAGGTGGCGCGCTGCTGACGGAAGGCGTCGGCGAGCGTGTCATGGGTACTGACCCGGTGTCCGTCGCGGTAGAGGGCGGCGGTGATGACGCTGCTGGGGGTTTCGGCCGGCGGTTCCGGTGTGGCGGAGCCGTCCGTGGTTTCGGCGGGCGGCGGTCCGGCGGGCCGCTTCTTCGCGGGTTTGCGCAGGCCGCGCAGCCCACGTGGCCGACGGCCGGGAGGCTCGGTGCTCACGACAGAACGGACCTCCGTCACAAGGGGGATGAACGGGCACACAGAATCTCGACGCAGGATATCTGCCGAGGATGTCAGCACAGGTCAGCGGCCATGGTGCAGGATGGAACCGGACGCGACGCGGCGTGTGTCGCGTCCGCCGGGCTTTGTACGTCTCTCTCTAGAATTGTGCGATGCAGATACCGCAGACAGCCAGCGCTCCCCTGGGTGAGGTGATTCGGTGAACGGCCCCGATGCCACCGACGAGCAGTGGGAAGGGCTCGCCGAGGTCGTCCCGCTCCGCAGCAGCAGCGAATGGCCTTCCTGGCCCGACCACCGTGCCCTCCCCGAGGAGGAGCCGGCCGAGCAGCTGCGGCGGTTCATCGTCATCCGCGTCCAGACCTTCGCGGACGCCCGTGAGGTCGCCGAGTACTTGATGGCGCAGATCCCCGTCCTGCTGGACCTCAGCAGCGCCGACACCGACGTCGCCAAGCGCATCCTGGACTTCTCCAGCGGAGTCGTCTTCGGGCTCGGCAGCGGAATGCACCGCGTCGACACCAATGTCTTCCTGCTGGCCCCCGTCGGCACCGAGGTCGCGGAGACGGCACTCGGGGGCGTCCCCCATTCGTAGGAAGAGCTGTTGGGCGTAACGGTTCTCCGGTCGGGGCGCTGCGTAGCGTCCCCGCATGAATACCGAGACTGTGCGGCCGGCGGTGACCGAATTACGGCTGTCCGCCTTCAAAACCCATCGCGGTGTCACCCTGCCGCTCACCCGGCTGACGCTGCTGAGCGGCGAGAGCGGAAGCGGCAAGTCCAGTGCGCTTCAGGCGTACGAGATCCTCGCCCGCCTCGGCAGCGGTGAGTCGCTGGCACGTGCCGTGGGGGAGGTGGCGGGCAGCCCGGCGGCGTGCGTGCCGGCGGGGGCGCGCCCCGACGCACAGGGGCGGCGGGGGTTCCGGATCGGCTGCACGGTCGACGGTCCGGCCGGCCCCGTCAGCCTCGATCTCGCCGTCCAGGCCGAGCCCGAACTCCGTATCGTCGGGGAGCGGTTGACCGGCGGCGGCGAGACCTTGCTGACCACCGCGCTCACCGACCCGGACCGCCCCACGGTCCAGGCGGCCTGGCACACCGCGGGGGCGACTCCGGTGACCCGTGCCCCGTTGCCCGACGACCGGCTCGGCACCTCCCTCCTGCCGTTGCGCGTCGCGGGCAAGACGCCGGGTCAGCGGCTGGTCCTCGCGGCGGCCGAACAGGTCGTGGTCGCGCTGCGGTCGGCGTTCGTCTGCGACCCGCGGCCGGAGGTCATGCGGGGAGCGGGGACGGGCGGTACGGGGGGAGCCGGGCAGGTCGGTGCGTGTGGTGCGAACGGTGGCGGTGGGGCGGGGCGTGGCGCCGGGGCGCGGCGGAGTGGCCCGGAAGCGGGCTTGCGAGCCGGGCCGGGGAAGCCGGGCGGGGCCGGCGGGGCTGCCGGGCCCTGGGGGGCGCGGAAGCGTACGGGGACCAGTGGTGAGGCGGGCGACTGGGCCCGCGATACGGAGGGGGCGCGGGCCGAGGGGCGGCTGCGGTCGGCCTGCGACAACCTGCCCGCGGTGCTGGAGCGGACGAGCCAGGAATGCGCGCGACGGCATGCGGTGCTGGTCGCGGCGGTCCGGGAGGCCTGCGCCGGTCCCGTCGAGGGGCTGCGTGCGGTGCCGCGGCAGACGGGCGGTCCGGGGGAAGCGCCCGCCGACCCCGCTGTGCCGGCCGGGCCGGGTGGCACAGCGGCGGGGCCCCGGGCGGGGGCAGCGGGTGTGCGGGCCGTTCTCGACCGGGGGGAGCTGGGCGAGCTGCCCGTCGAGCAGCTCGGCGATGGCGAGCTGCGGTTTCTCGCGCTGGCGCTGGTGCTGCTCACCGGGCCGGAGGTGCTGGCCATGGATCCGGTGGGGGAGGTCCCGTCCGCTCATCAGCAGATGACGGTGATGGCGGACGGGATGGACCGCTGTATGGACCCCAGGCAGGCGCGCGAGCTGGTGTCGCTGGCCCTGCGGATGACCGATCGCGGGCATGTGCGGCTGCTGGGGACGGTGCGGGACGCCTCGGTCGCCGAGGGGCTGCCCGGCGTACAGGTGCTACACCTAGGGGTATGAGCGAGGATCTTCATGCGTTGCAGCGACGGCTGGCCGAATTCGCGGCCGCGCGGGACTGGCAGCAGTACCACACGCCCAAGAACCTGGCCGCGGCGCTCAGCGTCGAGGCCGCGGAACTCGTCGAGATCTTCCAGTGGTTGACGCCGGAGGAGTCGGCGAAGGTGATGGCGAACCCGGCGAAGGCCGGCCGGGTCGAGGACGAGGTCGCGGACGTACTGGCCTATCTGCTCCAGTTCTGCGAGGCGCTGGGGATCGACGCCCTGGCGGCGCTCGCCGCGAAGATCGAGCGCAATGAGTCGCGCTTCCCGGCGGTCCGCTCGGCGCGCCCGGACCGGCCGCGCGAGGGCGAGGAGTAGGGGCGGGGGCGGAGCGAAGGACGCGGAGGAGCAAAGGGCACGAGGGCGCGGGGGGCGAACGACGCGAGGGTGCGGGGGTGCAGGGGGGGGGGGGGGGGGGGGGGGGGGGGGGGGGGGGGGGGGGGGGGGGGGGGGGGGGGGGGGGGGGGGGGGGGGGGGGGGGGGGGGGGGGGGGG
>NZ_JBVHZH010000064.1:0-40308 GCF_055574515.1 Streptomyces sp. NPDC029466 | reverse complement strand
CCCCCCCCCCCCCCCCCCCCCCCCCCCCCCCCCCCCCCCCCCCCCCCCCCCCCCCCCCCCCCCCCCCCCCCCCCCCCCCCCCCCCCCCCGCGTCCGCCGGTCCGGGCCCTGCGGGAAACGGGTCAGGCCGTACGGAAGACGATCGCCGTGGCGACGGCGGCCAGGCCCTCGGCGCGGCCCGTCAGGCCCAGCCCGTCCGAGGTCGTGCCGGAGACCGAGACCGGGGCCCCGACGGCCGCCGACAGCGCCTTCTGGGCCTCGTCCCGGCGCTTGCCGACCTTCGGGCGGACGCCGATGACCTGCACCGCGACATTGCCGATGGTGAAGCCCTCGGCCCGCACGATCCGCGCGGCCTCGGCCAGCAGCGTCACCCCGGACGCGCCGGACCACTCGGGGCGGCCGGTCCCGAAGTGCGCCCCCAGGTCGCCGACGCCGGCCGCCGAGAACAGCGCGTCACAGGCGGCATGGGCGGCCACATCGCCGTCGCTGTGGCCGGCCAGGCCGTAGCCGTCGCTCTCCGCGGCGTCCCAGAGCAGCCCGGCGCACCACAGCTCACGGCCCTGCTCGAAGGCGTGCACATCCGTGCCGACGCCGACGAGCGGGAGCAGCGGGGCGGCGGGGGCCCCGGCGGGAATCGGCTCAGACATAGCCATCAGTGGCCCTCCTGCGGGCGAGTACGGCCTCGGCCAGGACCAGGTCCAGCGGCCGGGTCACCTTGAACGCCTCCTCGTGGCCGGGAACGACCACGACCGGCGATCCGAGCCGTTCGACCAGCCCGGCGTCGTCGGTGGCGCCCTCGCCCTCGACGACGGTGTCATGCGCCTTGCGCAGGGTCGCCAGATCGAAGCCCTGCGGGGTCTGTACGGCGCGCAGCAGCGCCCGCTCGGGGGTGCCGACCACCGGCTCGGGGGCGCCCTGCGGCTGCGGATCGACCTGCTTGACGGTGTCGGCCAGCGGCAGCGCCGGGACGACGGCGGGCGCACCGGCGCGGACGGCGGCCACCACCGCGTCGACCGTGTCGACCGGGACCAGCGGCCGCGCGGCGTCATGCACCAGCACCACGTCGACGGTGTCCGGGAGCGCCGCCAGACCGAGCTGGACGGACTCCTGGCGGGTCCCGCCACCGGGGACGACCCGCAGGTCGGTGCGCTCCGGCAGCGGATGCTCGTCGAGCAGGCGGCTGACCTCTGCGGCGCCGTCGGGCGGGGCGACCACGACGATCACGGAGACCGCGCGGGAGGCGGCCATCGCGCGGACGGCGTGCACCAGCATGGGGGTGCCGCCCAGGGTGCGCAGCGCCTTGGGGGTGCCGGGACCGAGCCGGACACCACGGCCGGCGGCGGGAATCACCGCGGCGGTGCGGAGGGGACGGGAGGGATCTGACATCGATGGCTCCGGAGTCCGGGGCGAGCCCGGAATTGACGCAGACAGGTTTGTTTCCTCGGACGAGGTGGGTATGGCCTGGGCGTGCCCCCTACGGGGGGAGTGCCGGGCGCGACGCCTTGACCGGACCCTTCCGTGACATCGGTCGAGCCAGCTGCCCGGGCCCGGCACGTCACAGGGGGGCGGTGGTCCTCGCCGGGACCAGTTGGTCGCCCCCCTTGGATCCGTCGCAACACCCGCAGATATGCCGCAGCGCCCGGCAACGGACCGCTCCCCTCGGGGAATCGGTCGTCACTCGGGCACCGCGGCATTGCTACGTCGTCGCTGCGTAGGATTTCCTTGGACGGGATTTCCTGGCGTTGGATTCACCTGCGTTGGATGGCGCCAACGCCGGGCATGGCCAACGCTTCAGCGTCGTCAGGACGCGAGTACCTCGTCGAGCAGGGCCTCGGCCTTGTCCTCGTTGGTGTTCTCCGCGAGGGCGAGCTCGCTCACCAGGATCTGGCGCGCCTTCGCGAGCATCCTCTTCTCACCGGCGGAGAGGCCGCGCTCACGCTCACGCCGCCACAGGTCACGCACCACTTCGGCAACCTTGATCACATCGCCGGAAGCGAGCTTCTCAAGATTTGCCTTGTAGCGACGGGACCAGTTCGTGGGCTCTTCGGCATACGGTGCGCGAAGCACCTCGAAGACCCGGTCCAGCCCGTCCTGACCAACCACGTCGCGTACGCCGACGAACTCCGCATTGTCCGCTGGCACACGAACAGTCAAGTCGCCCTGGGCGACCTTCAGCACCAAGTAGGTCTTGTCCACGCCTTTGATCTGGCGAGTTTCGATGGCCTCGATCAGCGCGGCCCCGTGATGGGGATAGACCACGGTGTCGCCAACCTTGAACGTCATGTGACAGGTACCCCTTCCGTGGCTATCCATGCTAACACGGGAACGGGCCGTTCTGAATGGCGTTTTCGCAGGTCAGGGCATATCTCGGGGCTTGACAACAGCGACCGGAACGTGCTGCGAGGGGTCTCGGGAGACGGGAATTCGCAGGTCGGAGGGGCTGCACGGGTGAGCGGAAACATGCCCGTCACACACCGGGAAGGCGATGATCAACAGGCCGAACGTCCCGGTTTGCACGGATCCACACGAGCGAGTTCCGGTACTCCGTTCGGCTGCTCAGGGGCCTCTTGGGACGGATTCTGGAATTGATCACGAACCGGCGGGCGAAGAGTGTGATCAATTCCGCGAGCCCTGCACATTCCCTGCGAATACTGCTTTTCCCAGGAAGGAAACCAGCCGCTCACCACCCGAACGGCCGCTTGCCGAAAATTCATGCCCGTTCTTGAGAACGTTCTCGACTCCGCCTGCTCTGCGAACCGTTCCGTGGGCGGTTCCATGGGCGGTTCCGCGGGTCGCTCCGTGTACCGCGTGCGGCGCCCGTTTCGCGGTGCGCTCTCGCGCCGCTTCCCGGGGTCCTCCGGCTGCCGTCGGCTCCCGTTCGGGGCCGCGTGTCGAGGGCGGTGGTACGGGGCCCGGGCGGCGGTGGCGGGCCGCTGATCGCGCTGGGGGCGGGTCGGGTGCGGCGGCGCGAGGGCGGCTCGGTAACCTAGCGGCGCTGACACACCCTTAGGGCGGCTTTACGCACCCGTCGTCATGACGCGTACGGAGGGCCGCCCCAGCCGTCCATCCGCGACCGGGCAAGCACGTTCGGCCGCCGTAGCTCGTCAAGGAGATGCCGCCGCCGTGAGCCGCAGCCTTCGACGCGGCGTCCTCGCCGCCACCGTCCTTTCGCTCTCGATCGCCACGCTGTCCGCGTGCGGGGCCGGGAACGACGCCCAGACGCTTGCGGTCAAGCCGGACAACGCCGCGACCTCCGTGGGCGACATCAAGATCCAGAACGCCAACGTGATCACCCAGCCCGAGGTGGACGCCAAGGGCCCGGCCGTGGTCTCCGCGACGGTGTTCAACAGCGGCGCCAAGGACCAGAAGCTGACCGCGATCTCCGTCGACGGCACCGGCCAGACGGCCAAGCTCGCGCCGGCCGACCACGGCTCCGGCCCGGTCACCGTGCCCGCCGGCGGCTCCGTCGTGATCGGCGGCGAGGGCAACCCCTCGGCCGTCCTCGCCAGTGGCCGCGAGGCCGTCCAGGACGGCAACGCGCAGCCGCTGACCTTCAAGTTCAGCTCCACCGGCCAGGTGCGGATCAACGCCTACGTCGTCCCGGCGAAGAACTACTTCGAGGGCTACGGGCCCTCGCAGGTGCCGTCGCCGTCCGGCTCGCCGTCGCCGTCCGGTTCCGGCAAGCCGTCGGGGTCGGCCTCCCCGTCCGGTTCCGGCAAGCCGTCCGCCGCGGCGGACCACGCCGAGGACTGAGCCGCGCGACGGCGGCAGGCCGTCACCACTACGCGTCAGGGGCGCCCGTCCGGTCCGGAGGGGCGCCCCTGGCGCGTAGTGGCGCGCAGCCGCGCGGCGCGGCCCACCGTTGCACGGGCCGGCTCACGGCTGCACGGGACTGCTTACGGCTGCGCGGGCCGGCTCACGGCTCGAACTTGTAGCCCAGGCCGCGGACCGTGACGAGGTAGCGCGGTGCGCCCGGGTCGGGCTCGATCTTGGCGCGCAGCCGCTTGACGTGCACGTCCAGGGTCTTGGTGTCGCCCACGTAGTCGGCGCCCCAGACCCGGTCGATGAGCTGCATACGGGTCAGCACCCGGCCGGCGTTGCGCAGCAGCATCTCCAGGAGGTCGAACTCCTTCAGGGGCAGATCGACCTTGCCGCCGGCGACCGTGACGACATGGCGGTCCACGTCCATCCGGACCGGGCCGGCCTCCAGGGCCTGCGGGGCGACCTCCTCCGGCTCGCCGCGGCGGCGCAGCACGGCGCGGATACGGGCGACCAGTTCGCGGGAGGAGAAGGGCTTGGTGACGTAGTCGTCGGCTCCTATTTCCAGGCCGACGACCTTGTCGATCTCGCTGTCCTTGGCGGTCACCATGATGACCGGGACATTGGAGCGGCCGCGCAGCTGGCGGCAGACCTCGGTGCCGGGCAGGCCGGGCAGCATCAGGTCCAGCAGCACGAGATCGGCGCCGTTGCGCTCGAACTCGTCCAGTCCGTCAGGGCCCGTAGCCGCGATGGCGACCTCGAAGCCCTCCTTGCGAAGCATGTACGACAGTGCATCGCTGAACGATTCCTCGTCCTCGACGACAAGCACTCGGGTCACGGAAGGACCTCCGGGGCTGGGTGAGCAGGGAGCGGATCGTTGAAGGTCTCGTACGGGCGGTCCTCGTCGTCGAGGCCCTCCGCGGAGAGGTCGGCGGGCCGTTCGCGGTCGCGTACGGCCCCGGCTTCCGGGAGACGCAGGGTGAAGGTGGAGCCTTGACCCTCGGCGCTCCATACCGTGACCTCCCCGCCGTGCGAGGCGGCCACGTGCTTGACGATGGCGAGGCCGAGGCCGGTCCCGCCGGTGGCGCGCGAGCGCGCCGGGTCGACGCGGTAGAACCGCTCGAAGACGCGGTCGCGGTCCTTCTCGGATATCCCGATGCCCTGGTCGGTCACCGCGATCTCGATCAGGTCGCCGCCGGGCGCGGAGACACGGCGTCCGGCGATCCCCACGCGGGTGCGCGACGGGGAGTAGTTGACGGCGTTCTCGACGAGGTTGCCCAGGGCCGCCGCGAGCTGGCCGCGGTTGCCCCAGACGCTGAGGTCGGCGGTCCCGCCGGCGGCCATGGTGATCTGCTTCGCGCCGGCCTGCTGGCGGCAGCGGTCCATCGCCTCGGCGACCAGCTCGTCGACCCGGACCGGCTCGGCGTCCTCCAGCGGGTCGTCGTTCTGCACCCGGGAGAGATCGATGAGCTCCTGGACGAGGCTGGTCAGGCGGGTGGCCTCGTTCTGCATCCGGCCGGCGAAGCGCTCGACGGCCTCGGGGTCGTCGCTGGCGTCCATCACGGCCTCGGAGAGCAGCGACAGCGCGCCGACCGGCGTCTTGAGCTCATGGCTGACGTTGGCCACGAAGTCGCGGCGGACGGCCTCTATGCGGCGGGCCTCGGTGAGGTCCTCGACCAGCAGCAGGACCAGCCGGGAGCCGAGCGGGGCGACTCTGGCGGAGACCGCGAGGGCCTCGCCGCGGCCGGTGCCGCGGCGCGGGAGATCCAGCTCGACCTGGCGTATCTCCCCGTCCCTGCGGGTGTCGCGGGCCATCTGCATCATCGGCTCGACGGCGAGCTTGCCGCCGCGGACCAGGCCGAGGGCGTACGCGGCGGAGCTGGCCTTGACCACGGCGTCGGCCTCGTCGAGCACCACGGCGGAGGAGCGGAGCACCGAGAGCACGGTGTCGACGCCGGGCGGCAGCGCGGCTTCCGTGTGCAGCGAGCTGCGGGTGGGCTTGGCCTGGTCGCGCTCGCTCCAGCGGAACGCCAGCATGGCGAAGACGCCGGTGCACAATCCGGCGATCGCTGCCACTGCGGCGACGGCCGCATCCACGTTCATGACTCCAGGTTATGCGCCGGGTCGGACACTTCCCCAGCCGTGCGAGGGCCCGCACGAACAGCCGTCGCCCAGAGTTCACCGTGGCGTCCACACCGGTTCACTCCGGAGGCCGGTGCGGAGCGTGCGCCCGCCCGCCGGATGACCCTAGGGAAACCGGCGCGTACGGCCTGTCGCTCCGGCGCACGGCCAGGTGAACCGCCCGGCCGGCCTCGGGGCAGGGGTTGCGTCGCCCAGAGTTCACCTTCACGTCGGTGCCGGTTCACCCGCGGTGGCACCGCAGGTCGCGCGGCGCCCGCAGGGTGAGGGTGCGGGTGCCGGACCGGTTCCGCTCCGACCCGCGACCGGACACCCTGAGCGACCGCGGGCGGGCGCCCCTCCGGAGCACGGCACCGCGGAGTACCGGCTCCGCGGAACGCTCCTCCGGGATCCGGGCCGCGCGGGCACCGGCCGTGAGAGCGTGGGCACAGGTCACCCTGCACCCCGTTCCACCTCCCACCCCACGCCACACCACCACATCGAAGCGAGAGAAGGTCACTGATGCGGGACGCGTACCACGAGGAGCTGGATTCGATCGGCGAGGGCCTGGTCGAGATGGCCCGGCTCGTCGGCTCCGCGATCGGGCGCGCCACCACGGCGATACTCGACGCGGACCTCAAGCTGGCCGAGAACGTCATCGCCGCCGACGAGAAGGTCGACGACCTCCAGCGCGACCTGGAGGCCCGGGCGATCGCCCTGCTGGCGCGGCAGCAGCCGGTCGCCACCGACCTGCGGATCGTCGTCACCTCGCTGCGGATGAGCGCCGACCTGGAACGCTCCGGCGACCTGGCCCAGCATGTGGCCAAGCTGGCCCGGCTGCGCTTCCCGGAGACCGCCGTTCCGCGCGATCTGCACGCCACCATCCTGGAGATGGGGCAGCTGGCGCAGCGCCTGATGGCCAAGGCCGCCGAGGTCATCATCACCAAGGACGTCGACCTCGCGCTCCAGCTGGAGCAGGACGATGACGCGATGGACATGCTGCACCGCACGCTCTTCCAGCACCTGATGGACGACCGCTGGAAGCACGGCATCGAGACGGCCGTGGATGTGACCCTGCTGGGCCGCTACTACGAGCGCTTCGCGGACCACGCGGTGTCCGTCGCCAAGCGGGTCGTCTACCTGGTCACCGGCGAGCACGCCGACGAGATCGCCCCGCCCACGGCGGTGGAGGGGGCCTGACGGCACCAGCGGACGGAGGGCGCGAGTCCGCCCCATGAGCCACCGTGCGCCGTTGACGTGTGCTCCCACGCGCCGTTGACGCGCCTCGTCACCCGGGCTTGCAATGGGCAGCAGGTGACCCCTAGGAGGCAATGCATGGCACCCATGGTGGACTCCCCCAACCCCACGGCCGAGGCCCCGACGGCCGTCGACCGCCCGCGGCTCCCGCTGCTCGGCGCCTGTGGCTGCGGCCCCGGCTGTAGCTGCGGCTGCCAGTCGGGCGGACCGTGCCAGTGCGGCGGCGGCTGCTAGCGACCTCGACGGCACAGCGCCACGGCGGCCCCGGCCGGTCGGTCTTCACGACCCTCCGGCCGGGGCCGTCGCGCATTCCCGTCATTCCGCTGTCGTCACAGCGTCATCGCCAGCGGATGGATCTCGTCCGCCTTGTGGCCGGCGCGCTCGTGGATGCGTTGCACGGCCCCCGCCGAGGGCGCCTCGGACAGACAGAAGACATCGCCGGACTCGGTGTCGGCCCAGGCGTGCTCGAAAGTCACGCCCTCCTCGCTCTGGATGGCGAGATCGGCCTGATGCGCGGCTTTGAACTCATCGGGCGTGAGGTCCTTCATACCGTGATGGATGTCCATGAACTTGGGCATCGGGCTCATCCTTCCGGTCGTGAACGGTTCAGTGCCCCCGGCGCTCCCCGCGCCCCTCACTCCATGCTGCCTCGGGACGCGGCAGGCCTCCCCCCCAACGGCTCCCCTCCCGTTGCGCGGCCCCACCCGGCCCGGCCAGAGGCCGTCACTGCGCGTCGTCTTCGATGTCTCGCGCGTGGTGGTAGCGGGCGAGGGTGTCACGGAGGTGATTGGCGGGCCCGCGGAGGAACAGGGCGTGCAGCTCGCGGCCGGGCACCATCATCGGGCGGCCGTCCTGAGCGGGGTCGTCGTCGGCGGGTGGGTACTCGTCGATGCGTTCGTAGGGGACGATGACGTAGGGCTGGTCGTACTCGGGGGCGGCAAGGTCGGGTTCTGCCCCGTACTGCCATTGCGCGCCGACCGTACGCACATGCACCTCGCCCAGGTACCACGTGGCGGCGCCAACCGCGCCGCCATCACACACGCCCTTGATCTCCTCGTAGGAGGAGAACCGGTGCCGCAGGAAGGCCTCAAGGCGGTCGAGGGATTCGATACTGAAATCCCAGTCGTCCGCTCCGGGCGGGAAATGGGCGCGGAAGGCTGCGCGCCGCTCGGAGAGCCACGCATCGAGGCGCGGGTTGTTCGCCCATTCCCGCTCCTGGTCCTGCTGCTCTTCGTCCATGCCGCCGACCGTAATGCCGCCGGTTGCCGCACCAGCAACGACCGTATAAGCGTTGCCGCACCCTCCACAGGCGCGGCCAGCTCGTGGGCCCAGGCCGTGAAAACGCCCCCGATCCGCGCCGTGAGCGCAGGTCGGGGGCATGATCACGTTCTCTACTTCTTCTTGCCCTGGTTCTTCACTGCCTCGATGGCGGCCTTGGCGGCCTCCGGGTCGAGGTAGGTGCCGCCGGGCTTGACCGGGTGGAAGTCGGCGTCCAGCTCGTAGGCGAGCGGGATGCCGGTGGGGATGTTCAGGCCGGCGATGTTCTCGTCGGAGATGCCGTCGAGGTGCTTGACCAGGGCGCGGAGGCTGTTGCCGTGCGCGGCGACCAGGACCGTGCGGCCGGCGAGGAGGTCCGGGACGATGCCGTCGTACCAGTACGGCAGCATGCGGACGACGACGTCCTTGAGGCACTCGGTCTTCGGGCGCAGCTCCGGCGGGATCGACGCGTAGCGCGGGTCGTCCGACTGGGAGAACTCGGCGCCGTCCTCCAGGGCGGGCGGCGGGGTGTCGTACGAGCGGCGCCAGAGCATGAACTGCTCCTCGCCGAACTCGGCCAGCGTCTGCGCCTTGTCCTTGCCCTGGAGCGCACCGTAGTGGCGCTCGTTCAGCCGCCAGCTGCGGTGGACCGGGATCCAGTGCCGGTCGGCGGACTCCAGGGCCAGCTGCGCGGTGCGGATGGCGCGCTTCTGGAGGGAGGTGTGCACTACGTCGGGGAGCAGGCCGGCGTCCTTGAGCAGCTCTCCGCCGCGGACTGCCTCCTTCTCGCCCTTCTCGTTGAGATTGACGTCCACCCAGCCGGTGAACAGGTTCTTCGCGTTCCACTCGCTCTCGCCGTGGCGGAGGAGGATCAGCTTGTACGGTGCGTCGGCCATGGCGTCGAGCGTAATCGACATCCAAACCGGGCCCTGCGCGGGTCCAGGAGCTGGAACCCGCGACGACGTTTGACGCTTCCCGTCAATTGAGTGGCGGGTCGGGCCGGGCGCTCAGTAGGGTGCGGATGCCTCATTCACCACTTACACCACTGCCAGTCGACCCACTTACACGAGTACCAGTCGGCCACTTACACCAGTCGCCTCTTCCGTGCCCGCCGCCGGATCTTCCGGCGCCCGCCGCGGCCGGACCCGCCCGCAGCACCGCCACGCACCGCTTCACCATTCGACGGGGGAAATGTCATGTCCGCATCCACGCCTGGCCCCACCAGGCGGTCCGGTTTCCGACGGGCCGCCGTGGAGAGCGTCTCCGGCCTCCCCCCGCAGTTCTGGTGGCTGTGGACCAGCACCTTGATCAACCGGCTGGGCGCCTTCGTCGCCACCTTCCTCGCCCTCTATCTGACCGTCGAGCGCGGCTACTCGGCCTCGTACGCGGGACTGGTGGCGGCGCTGCACGGCCTGGGCGGCGTGATCTCGTCCGTGGGTGCCGGGGTGATGACCGACCGGCTCGGCCGGCGGCCCACCATGCTGATCGCGCAGCTGTCGACGGCGGCGTCGGTCCTGCTGCTCGGCTTCATGACGGACCCGGTCGCCATCGCGGTGGTGGCGGGCCTGGTCGGCATGGCGACCAACGCGTCCCGCCCCGCCGTCCAGGCGATGATGGCGGACATCGTCGCCCCAGAGGACCGCGTCCGCGCCTTCTCCCTGAACTACTGGGCGATCAACCTCGGCTTCGCCATCTCCTCCACCGCCGCCGGACTCATCGCCGAACACGGCTACTTGGCCCTCTTCGTGGGCGAGGCCACGCTCGTGCTGGCCTGTGCGCTGGTGGTCTTCTGGAAGCTCCCGGAATCGCGCCCCGCCCCGAGCGCCCCCGGCGGCGGCCCGGACGACGAGGCCACCGGCCCGGCCCCCGCCCCGGTCTCGATGCGGACCGTCCTGCGCGACGGCCGGTTCATGGTCGTCGTCGGCCTCAACCTGCTGCTCGCGCTGCTCTTCCAGCAGGCCTATGTCTCGATGCCCGTGTCGATGGGTCAGGACGGCTTCTCCAGCGCCGAGTTCGGCATGGTCATCGCGGTCAACGGCGTCCTCGTCGTACTGCTTCAGATCCCGGTGACGCGCTTCATCGAACACCGCAGCCCGGCCCTGCTGCTCATCGGCTCCGCCCTGCTCGCCGGCTATGGCTTCGGGCTGACCGCGCTGGCCGGCTCGGTCGCCATGTACGCGGTCGCCGTCACCGTCTGGACCCTCGGCGAGATCATCAACTCCCCTACGCAGATGGGCCTGGTGGTGCGTCTGTCCCCGCTGCACGGCCGCGGCCGCTACCAGGGCATGTACACCCTGTCCTGGTCGGTCGCCTCCCTGCTGGCCCCGCTGCTCGGCGGCGTGGTGATCGACCGGTACGGGGCGGATGTCCTGTGGGCGGGCTGCGCGGCCGTGGGCACCGTGGCGGCGGTGGGCTACGGGCTCCTGCTCCGGGGCCTGCCGGCGGAGGGTACGGGGAAGGTGGCAGTGGCAGCGGCGGCGGCAGCGGGTCAGCCGGCAGTGGGCACGCAGGAGGCGTCGGAGCCGGTGCGGCCTTCCGGGCGTGAGAGGGAGGCCGGGGCGCCGGTGGGGGCGGGTGAGCCGGTGGCGTGACGGGGGCGGGCGGCCCGGGTGGGGGTGTGGGGGTGTGTGCGCGGGGCCAGGTCGTGGCGTGGGGCGCCGGGGCCGAAGCCGGGGCCATGGCGTCGTGGTCGCCGGGTCCGGGCCGTGGCGTCGTGATCGTCGGGGTCAGGTCGTGGCGTGGGCGCCGGGCCCGGGCCGCTCCCCGGCCGGGCCCTTCGCCGTACGGCTACGCGGAAGGCCGCTGCGTCAGATGCGCGAAGGCGTCGAGGTTGCGGGTGGACTCGCCGCGGGACACCCGCCAGGCGTACTCCTTGCGGATCGCCGTGGCGAAGCCCATCTCCAGCAGGGTGTTGAAGCTGCCGTCGGCGTTCTCCAGGACCGTGCCGAGGATGCGGTCGAGTTCGTCGGGGGTGACGGCGGCCAGCGGGAGCTTGCCCACGAGGTAGATGTCGCCGAGCTTGTCGATCGCGTAACCGACGCCGTAGAGGCGGGTGTTGCGTTCGAGGAGCCAGCGGTGCACGGCCTCGTGGTTCTCGTCGGGGCGGCGGACGACGAAGGCGTTGATGGAGAGCGAGTGCCGGCCGACGATCAGCGAGCAGGTCGTGGAGAGCTTGCGGGTGCCGGGGAGCTTGATGACGTAGGTGCCGTCGGAGGGGGATTCCCAGTCGAGGCCGGCGTCGTTCAGCGTCTGCTCGATCACGGTCCCCGCGGCCGCCCCCGGGGGCACGGCCGGCCCGGCCTGCCCCGTCCCCTTGCTCACGCCGTGCTCCTCGCCCGTGTCACCCATGGAGCGATCGTAGGTGACGGCGGTGCTCCTGCATGGCGGCGGTGTAGACGTCACCGGTCGCCGCGGCGGCGGTGTCCCAGCCGAAGGACTGGGCGTGCCGGGCCGCGTCGGTGCCCATCCGGGTGGGCAGGGCCGGGTCCGCGACGAAGCGGGCGAGTGCGCGGGCGTAGTCGGCCGGGTCATGGCCGGCGACGAGGAAGCCGCTGACGCCGTCGCGTACCGCCACCGGCAGTCCGCCGACCGCGGCCGCGATGACCGGGGTGCCACAGGCCTGGGCCTCGATGGCGACCAGCCCGAACGATTCGCTGTACGAGGGCATGACCAGCACGGAGGCGGCGCGGTACCAGTCGGCGAGCTGTTCCTGGCCGACCGGCGGGCGGAACTGCACCAGGTCCGCGATACCGAGCCGGGCGGCCAGCTTCTGGAGCCCCTCGGGCTTGGCCAGCCCGCTGCCGCTGGGCCCGCCGACCACGGGCACCACCAGACGGGAGCGCAGCGAGGGGTCCCCGTCCAGCAGGGCGGCGGCCGCACGCAGCAGGATGTCGGGGGCCTTCAGCGGCTGTATTCGGCCGGCGAAGAGCGGAATGACCGCGTCCTGCGGCAGGCCGAGGCGGGCGCGGGCGGCGGCCCGGCTCTCGGCGACCTCGCCACCCGTGGGCCGGAAGCGGTCGAGGTTGACGCCCGGGTGCACCACCGCGATCTTGCCGGGCTCGGCCTCGTAATGCCGGGCGAGCTCGTCCGCCTCCTCGGCGGTGTTGGCTATCAGCCGGTCCGCGGCCCGGACGATCTGGGTCTCGCCGATGACCCGGGCGGCCGGTTCGGGGGTGTCGCCCACGGCCAGCGCGGCGTTCTTGACCTTGGCCATGGTGTGCATGGCGTGCACCAGCGGGACGCCCCAGCGCTCACCGGCCAACCAGCCGACGTGGCCGGAGAGCCAGTAGTGGCTGTGCACCAGGTCGTAGTAGCCGGGGCGGTGGCCGGCCCAGGCCTGCATCACGCCATGGGTGAAGGCGCACAGCTGGGCGGGCAGCTCCTCCTTCGCCAGGCCCTCGTACGGGCCGGCGTCCACATGCCGTACGAGGACGCCGGGGGCCAGCTCGACGGCGGGCGGGAGGGTGCCGGTGGTGGCGCGGGTGAAGATCTCCACCTCGATGTTGATCGAGGCGAGCTTCCTGGCCAGCTCGACGATGTAGACGTTCATGCCGCCGGCGTCGCCGGTGCCGGGCTGATGCAGCGGGGAGGTGTGGACGCTGAGCATCGCCACCCGCCGCGGACGGCGCGGGCTGCCGGGCAGCCGCAGCCGGGCCTGGCCCGGGAACTGGCCATGGGGACGACTGCGGAGCCGGGACACGTATTGGCTCACGTCGAGCTACCTCCTAGGCGAGGCGGCGGCGCGCCTCCGACCCCGTCCAACAACTGACCGCGGCCATCCATTTCCGTTCGGCACGCACTCCGCGTACTTTGCCAAAGCGTGACCGAGCGGGGGCGGGCGGGATCTCGGGGGGAGTCGGTGGGGCCGGGGGCCGGTGGGGCCTCTCGGCGGGGGCCGGTGGGGCCTCTCGGCGGGAGCCGGCGGGCTTCGGCGGGGCCAGGGGGGCCTGGGCGCGGGCCAGGGGGCCTGGGCGCGGCCACGTGGAGTCCCGGTCAGGCCGCCCGGCAGGCCCCGGCGGGCCTCGACGGGGACGCATGGGCAGCGCACCCGCACCCACCCCATACTCTCGATGGCATGGCCCGCCGCCCCTCCGTCCCCGCCGCCGCCCCGGCGACCGCACCGTCCCGCCCCGTCGGCAACGCCACCCGCGGGACCACCAACCCCAACCGGCTGCGCCGCATGGACCGCTGGATCGCCGCGGAACACGGCGCCGTGCTGCGCCGCGCCGCCGACCCCGTCGCCGTCGACCTCGGCTACGGGGCCGCGCCCTGGACCGCGGTGGAGCTGCTGGGCCGCCTGCGGACGGTCCGGCCGGACGCCCGGGTCGTCGGCATCGAGATCGACCCGGCGCGGGTGGCGGCCGCGCGGACCTATGAGCGACCCGGGCTGGACTTCCTCCACGGTGGTTTCGAGGTGCCGCTGCCGGGTCAGCGGACGCGGGCGCCGGTCCTCATCCGTGCCGCGAACGTGCTGCGGCAGTACGACGAGGCCGAGGTGGCCGCCGTGTGGCGGCGACTGTGCGCACGGCTGGCGCCCGGCGGGCTGCTGGTCGAGGGCACCTGCGACGAGATCGGGCGGCGGCACGTCTGGGTGGCGCTGGGCCCCGAGGGGCCGCGCACGGTCACCTTCGCGGCCCGCCTCAGCACCCTCCAAACCCCCTCTGACCTGGCCGAACGCCTCCCGAAGGCGCTGATCCACCGCAATGTGCCGGGCGAGCCGGTCCATGCCTTCCTGCGGGACTTCGACCGCGCCTGGGCCACCGCCGCGCCGCTGGGCGCGCTGGGCGCCCGGCAGCGCTGGCGGGCGGCCGTGGCGGCGCTGGCCACGGACTGGCCGCTGACCGGCGACCCGCGGCGCCGCCGCCAGGGAGAGGTCACCGTGCGGTGGGAGGCGCTGGCCCCTAAGGGATGAGCGCGCCTACGCGGTCAGCTTGGAGATGAGCGCGCCTACGCGGTCAGCACCGGGTCGCCGAGCGCCCCCAGCTCCCGGATGCGCCGCTCCGTCTCCGAGCCGCCCGGCGCCGTGTACGTCACCAGCGCCTGGTCCGGGTCGGTGCCCAGCCGGAAGCTCTCGAAGGTGACGACGAGCTCGCCCACCCGGGGGTGCAGAATCCGCTTGGTGCCGCGCAGACACTCGTGCACCGACTGCGTCTCCCAGATCCGCCGGAAGTCCGGGCTGTGGGCGAGGAGTTCATTGACCACCTCGCAGATCCGCGGGTCGTCCGGGTGCCGGCCGCTGTCGGCGCGCAGATTGCCGACCACCTCCACGGCCTTGTCCTCCCACTCCGGGTGCAGGGCGCGGGCCGCCGGGTCGAGGAAGACCAGCAGCGCGGTGTTCCGCCGGTCCGGGGCGAGCGCCGGCAGGTCGAAGGCGATCCGCCCGCCCAGCGTGTTCCAGGCCAGGATGTCCAGTCCGCGGCCGACGACCATGGCCGGGACGGTGTCCGCCATCGCGTCCAGGACCTGCTGGATCTCGGGGCGTACGGTCCGTCCGGGCGCCGGACCGGCGGCGCAGTCCGCGCCGGGGCGCCGGGGTACCGCGATATTGCGCAGATAGGTCACTTCGCCACCCGACAGCCGCAGCGCCCGCGCGATGGCATCCAGGACGGAGTCGGAGATGGCGGGCGCCCGGCCCTGCTCGATCCGGGTGTAGTAGTCGACGCTGATGCCGGCGAGCTGGGCGACCTCCTCGCGCCGCAGCCCGCGCACCCGGCGCCGGTTCACGCCGCCGGGCAGGCCCAGGTCGGCCGGGTCGAGCGCCGCACGGCGCGCCTTGAGGAACGAGCTGATCTCGATTTCCGCGTACAGCATCGGTCCAGTATGCGACGCACGGCCGGTTGGGTGGTTCCCGCCGTCCCAGGTTGCGACGGGCCTGGTCCGCTCCCCCTACGGACAGCAAGGTGGTGCCCGGACGCCTCCGGGGGCGCCCCGGAGGCACACTCCGGCACGCCCCCGGAGACGCTCTCAGGGACGCCCCTGTGACGCACTCCGGCACACCCCGGAGACGAGACGCCCTTCGGGACACCCCCTGAAAACTCGCAGACTCACGGACTCACGGACTCACGGACTCGCAGACTCTCGGACTCGCAAACTCGCAGAAGGAGCACCCCATGCAGCGCAGGATCCTCGGCGGCACCGGCATCTCGGTCAGCGAGTACGCGCTCGGCGCGATGATGCTCGGCGCCTGGGGCAACACCGATCACGACGACTGCGTACGGATCGTGCACCGTGCGCTGGACGCCGGGATCAACTTCGTGGACACCGCGGACGTGTACGCCGCCGGCGAGTCCGAGGAGATCGTCGGCAAGGCGCTCAAGGGCCGCCGCGAGGACGTGGTCCTGGCCACGAAGGCCGTCAGCTCCATGGGTCCGGACGCCAACCACGGCGGCAGCTCCCGGCGTTGGATCGTGCGGGCGGTGGAGGACAGCCTGCGCCGTCTGGGCACCGACCACATCGACCTCTACCAGATGCACCGCCCCGACCCGACGACCGATATCGACGAGACGCTCTCCGCGCTCTCGGACCTCGTCCGCGCCGGGAAGGTGCGGGCGATCGGCTCCTCGACCTTCCCCGCCGAGCAGATCGTCGAGGCCCAGTGGACCGCCGAGCGCCGCGGCCACCTCCGCTTCCGCACCGAGCAGCCGCCGTACTCGATGCTGGCCCGCGGGGTGGAGAACGCGGTGCTGCCGACCGCGCAGCGCTACGGCATGGGCGTGCTGACCTGGGGCCCGCTCAGCGCCGGCTGGCTGTCCGGCCGCGACCTCTCGGCCAGTTCACGGGCCGGCCTGGAAACCCAGAAGTTCGACCTCTCGGTCCCCGGGAACGCCCGGAAGGCCGAGGCGGTCCGCGCCCTGTCCGAGGTCGCGGCGGAAGCGGCCCTTCCCCTTCCCCACCTGGCCACCGCCTTCGTCCGCGCCCACCCGGCCGTCACCTCCGTGATCATCGGCCCGCGCACCCTCGACCAGCTCGACAGCATGCTGGAGGGCTCCGAGGTGACCCTCGGCACGGACGTCCTGGACCGGATCGACGCCATCGTCCCGCCCGGCATTGACCTCAACCGGGCCGACGCCTACTACCTGCCGCCCGCGATCACGGATGCTTCGCTGCGGAGGCGGTGAGGGACGGACGGGGCGGGGCCGGTCTCCTCGGTGCGGAGCCGGCCCGGGCATGGCGGGCGACAGCCACAGCGCAGGCCAGCCGAGGTCGTCCCGAACATCACGGCTGGTCACGGCATACGGGTGCGGAGGGCTCCTCTGAGATGCTTTGGGGCACCACCGTGAGAAGGGGCGGCGTTCATGCTGTGGAAGACCCATGGGGAACGGCAGATCTACACCAACCAGTGGGTACACCTGTGCCTCGTTGATGTCGAACAGCCGGATGGGCGGCGCTGGGAGCATCACGTCGTACGCCTGCGTCATCTGGCCGTGACCGCAGTGGTCAATGAACACCGCGAAGTCCTGATGATGTGGCGGCACCGGTTCATCACGGATTCCTGGGCATGGGAGCTGCCCATGGGACTGATAGAGGCAGGCGAGACTCCGGAGCAGGCCGCGGCCCGGGAGGTGGAGGAGGAGACCGGCTGGCGTCCCGGCCCGATGAAGCCGTTGATCTATGCCGAACCGGCGAACGGCATCACGGACTCCCAGCATTACGTGTTCCGGGCAGACAGTGCGACGCACATCGGCCCGCCTACGGAGAAGAACGAGTCCGACCGTATCGAGTGGGTTCCCTTGGTGCGGGTCCGCGGAATGATCGACCGTCGGGAGGTCGTCAGCAGCGGTTCGCTCGTCGGGCTGCTGTATGTCCTCATGGACGAGGCGGTCCGCTGACACCCGCGGGAAGAACCTGCCGCAGCCGCGAGTCGTAGGCCACGGCGGCAGGCTCAGCGCGATGTGGCGTCAACTGTCTTGAGAACTCCCGCAGATGCCCAGTGACCCGTTCGGATGCCACTGCCGAGGCGGGGGTGAGGGCATTCACGGCTGTGTGACATGCCTGTTCCAGTTTTCCCTGCTGAAGCTGCGTACGGGCCAGCCAGAATGTGTGAAAGGCACGGCCGCGCCGGTTGGTACCGCTCTCGCGGTGAAGCGCTTGGGCGATGAGGGGTTCCGCAATCTCCGCCTCGCCCAATCGGGCATGTGCGATACCGGTGTCCACGGTCAGCTTGTACTCGTTGAAGTACGTCACCCACGCCGGGTCGGAGTCGCTGTCGGAGATCCGCTCGAACTGTCGGTGAGCCTCACTGATCGCTGTGTGCGCCCCGCTCCGGCCGCCCAGTGCGGCGTGGGCGAAGGCCTCTCGCATGGACAGCATGGAGAGCACGCGGGGGGTGCCGTTGATGGCCCGTGCATGGTCCTGAGCCGCGGTGGCGAGGGCAAGGGCGTCCTTCGGCCGGTCCTGGTACGTGGCTTGCAAGCTCATGCAGGCCAATACGTTGGCCATGAATTGGCGGTCGTCGATGTCCTCCGCGAACCGTAACGCCTCGCCGAAGTAGAGGCGGGCTTGGCTGAACTGCCGGGCGTCGAAATGGGTCCACCCTGTGAGCCGGGCCAATTCAGCGGCCACGCCGAGGAGCCCGTGCCGGACGGTGTCTCCCCGGCTCTGCATGAGCAGGATCTCGACGTAGCGAAGCTGCCCGATGACGGCTGGACGCAGGGCCTCGCCACCGTGCTGGTCATCACGTCGCCAATAATCTTCGATAGAAGACCGGAGCGCTTGCACTGTCGACGCACTGGGGCTGGTACACGCAACCGAGGCCAGGATCTCGCCTACGTCGCGGCTGGGCAGTGAGTGGGCATCAGGGGGCTCCGTTGGGCGTGGTGGCGGTTCCCAGTCGGTTCCGGACAGCTCCGGCGGCGACTCCCATGCGCGTGACGAAAGTCCGAGCATGTGACCAGGGATCCGCAGCCCGTCGGAGATGCGCTCCACGACGTCCATGTGCAGCAACTTGCGTTTGGCGACCATGACTTCGCCGACCCGGCTCGGAGTCAGATCGCAGCGCCTGGCGATCATCGAGGGATAGATCCCGGCGTGCTTCTTGACCATTCGGAAGACAAGCGCGAAGTCGCGCCGTCGACATGCTCCGATCATCTCCGGATCCGCGAGAAGCCGGGCGGGAAGCTCTGGCGGATGGGGCGACTCGGGCATCGGACACGCTCCAGTGGAGGGTTGATCTACGGATCGTAACTGCTTCACAACCTGGCGCGATATTACCCAAGTTGGGTACCCCGGCTGACCTTTCAGCAGCACCGCTCAGCTCGCGACTCTGGTGCACATCCCCGTCGCGGCGAAAGGGCAGACGGGGCTCTCCCCCGCCCCCCGATAAGGAGGCAACACCGTGATCTCACACATCACGATCGATCAGCGGGACATCGCCTACGACACCCGCGCCCAGCAGGCGGCCCTGTCGGTGACCGTCCACCACCGCGACGGCGCCACGGAACCGTCCTTGCTCATCATGGACCCGGGGCAAGTGGAGCTGTACGCCATCCAGCTGGGTCAGGCGATCGCCAGGCGGAAGGCCGCGCAGGAAGCGGCGTGGCGATGAATGAGCTTCCCGAGGTCGGTGACGAGGTGGAGGACGACGGCCGCCGGACGATCGTGACCGATATCCACCAGGGCGTTTACCTGTTGCGGCGCGGTGCGCGGGTATGGCCCGCGGCGGACCCTGCGGGGCTGAGGATCATTCGGACGCGGGCGCAGCGGGTCGCCGACGGCGATTTCGGGTGAGTGAACTGGCGCGGGCGACACGGCGTACGGGCGTGGGCGTTCACGCCAGATGCAGCGCCGCGAGCAAGGCATCCACCAGCGGCCGGTCGCGTTCCTGGGTGAGGCGGGTGCGGGCCTCGTCGGGGGAGAGCCATTCGAGGCGGTCTACCTCGGTGCTGGGGGTGAAGGCGCCGGCGAGGGCCTCGGCGGCCCAGTAACGGACCTGTTTGGGGCGGCCGTTGGCGTCGTAGTAGGAGGTGGGCAGGGGGGCGCCGGGGCGGCAGTCCATGCCGGTCTCCTCGGCCACCTCGCGCACCGCGCCGGCCAGTGCGTTCTCGCCGCGCTTCAGCTTGCCTTTGGGGTGCGACCAGTCGTCGTACTTGGGGCGGTGGACGAGGGCGATCTCCAGCCCGTCCTCGGTCGGGGCGCGGCGCCACAGGACGCAGCCCGCGGCCCGTACCGGCTTCTGGGGGGACGTCACCTCGGCACCCCTTTCCGTGCGGTCATGGGGCCACCCTCTCAGCCCGGCCGCGCCCCGTCCGCGCGTTCATGTCCCGCGTCGCCTCCTCAGCCTTTACGGTCCGGTGTCCGGGGCAGCCAGACGCGGCCGAAGGCGAAGCGGGCCGCCTCGACCTCGTGGCGCTGGTCGGCGTGCAGCACGCCCAGGGCGTAGGCGGTGGCCGGGGCGATGCGGGGGGTGCGGGCCGCGGCGGCGGCCGCGGCGGCGGCCTCCGCGGCGTCGCGGTGCCACTCCAGGGCCCGGCCGGCCTCCGCGAGCCGGGGGTCGTCGGCCTCCGGTGCGAGCACCTCCTGGGCGTAGCGGCTCAGCCGCACCAGCACCCGGACCTGGTGCCAGGGCGCGTCCTGGCGCTGGTCGGCGGCGAGGGCCGCGGCGTTGTACGGGTAGCCCGCGCGGGACAGCGGCAGGGCGGCGACCGCGTCCGCGAGCCGCCGGTGCGCCTGTTCGGCGAGCGGCGCGAGCGCCTCGTCGGCCGGGAGCCCGGCGTTCGTACCGGCCAGCGGCGCCTCGGAGGCGAGCACCGCCACGGAGTCGGCGACGGCGTGGAAGCGGGACGAGCCCAGTGCCTGGAGCGCGGCGGAGTGGGCGCGGGTGCGGGCCAGGGTGAGCTGGCGGTCCAGCAGCGCCCCGGCGCGCGCCGCACCGGCCGACAGTGCGCCGTCGGGGTCCGGGTCGGCGGACGAAGCGGAGGAGGCGGCCGAGGAAGAGGGGGTGGCGGAGGTGGCCTTGGGCGTGGGCGTGCGGTCGGTGCGTTTGGTCCGTTCGCCCCGGCCGGTCCGGTCGGCGCGGTCGCTGCGCTCCGGGCCCCGGCCGGTCAGCCGCTGGAGGGCCGTCATCAGCCGTTCGCGGCGGGCCGCGCAGGCCTGTTCGCGGGCCAGGGTGCCGGACAGCCAGCCCAGTTCGGAGCGGAGCTGGTCGGCCCAGTCCTCTTCGGTCAGCGGCCGGAAGGTGTAGAGGGTGGCGCTGATCCGGCGGGCGGCGCGGCGCAGCTGCCGGGCGGCCTCACCGGCGCCCTCGGCGTCCGAACCGCTCTCCCGGTGCAGCCGCAGACTGCGCAGAAAGTCCGCGGACTGCTGGTGCAGGTAGTCGGCGAGCACCTCATCGGCCGTGTGGGAGGCGAGCTCGGCACCGGGGCCGGGGGTGCTGGGGTCGGTGCCGTCGTCGCCGCTGCGGGCGGCCGTCACGGGGTCGTACGCGGTGTCGTCCGGACCGTACATGCCGTCGTTCCCCCCGTACGGCCCGTCCACCACCGCGGCACGGGCCCCGGGCGCCCGGCCGGGCTCGTATCCGAATCCGAGGAGACCCGCCGGCCCCCCGGTCGACTGGTCATGTCGCTGGGCCACGCCGGCGCCTCCGGGCGTCAATGAGCATTTCCTGTACGTTGCGCAGCGGCGCGCCGTCCGCGTCCACCGCCTGCCGGGTCCAGTCCCCGTCCGGGCCCAGGTGCCAGGACGAGGTGGCATCCGACGTCCCCCGCTCCAGCAGCCGGCTGAGGGAGGCGCGGTGCGCCGGGTCGGCGACCCGCACCAGCGCCTCGATCCGGCGGTCCAGATTCCGGTGCATCATGTCGGCGCTGCCCAGCCACACCTCGGACTCCCCGCCGTTGCCGAAGACGAAGATCCGGGAGTGTTCGAGGAAGCGGCCGAGGATGCTGCGGACCCGGATGGTCTCGCTCAGGCCGGTGACGCCCGGCCGGAGCGCGCAGATGCCGCGGACCCAGATGTCGACCGGCACCCCGGCCTGGGAGGCGCGGTAGAGCGCGTCGATGACGGCCTCGTCGACCATCGAGTTGACCTTGATGCGGATGTAGGCGTCGCGGCCCGCGCGCTGGTTGTCGACCTCCTTGTTGATCCGCTGGATCAGGCCGTCCCGCAGGGACTTGGGGGCGACCAGGAGGCGGCGGTAGGTCTCCCGGCGGGAGTAGCCGGAGAGCCGGTTGAAGAGGTCGGAGAGGTCGGCGCCCACCTGGGGGTCGGCGGTCAGCAGCCCGAGGTCCTCGTAGAGCCGGGCCGTCTTGGGGTGGTAATTGCCGGTCCCCACATGGGAGTAGCGGCGCAGCATCTCGCCTTCCTGGCGGACCACGAGCGAGAGCTTGCAGTGCGTCTTGAGGCCGACCAGGCCGTAGACGACATGGCAGCCGGCCTCCTCCAGCTTCCGCGCCCACTTGATGTTGGCCTGCTCGTCGAAGCGGGCCTTGATCTCGACGAGGACGAGCACCTGCTTGCCGGATTCCGCGGCGTCTATCAGGGCGTCCACGATCGGCGAGTCGCCGGAGGTGCGATAGAGCGTCTGCTTGATCGCGAGCACGTCCGGGTCGGCGGCGGCCTGCTCCAGGAACGCCTGGACGGAGGTGGAGAAGGAGTCGTAGGGGTGGTGGAGGAGGACATCGCGGGAGCGCAGGGCGGCGAAGATGTCGGGAGCGGAGGCGGACTCCACTTCGGCGAGGTCGCGGTGGGTGCCGGCCACGAACTTGGGGTACTTCAGCTCGGGCCGGTCCAGGGCGCCGATGCCGAAGAGGCCGGTCAGGTCCAGCGGACCGGGCAGCGGGTAGACCTCGGCGTCGGAGATCTTCAGTTCCTGGACGAGCAGATCGAGCACGGCCGGGTCGATGGACTCCTCGACCTCCAGGCGGACCGGCGGTCCGAAGCGCCGCCGCATCAGCTCCTTCTCCAGCGCCTGGAGGAGGTTCTCCGCGTCGTCCTCCTCGACCTCCAGGTCCTCGTTGCGGGTGACCCGGAACATGTGGTGCGCGCGCACCTCCATGCCCGGGAACAGCTCCTCCAGGTGGGCGGCGATGACGTCCTCGATGGGGACGTAGCGCTGCGGGGAGGCTTCCAGGAACCGGGAGAGCAGCGGCGGCACCTTGACCCGCGCGAAGTGGTCGTGGCCGCTGACCGGGTTGCGTACGACGACGGCCAGATTCAGCGAGAGGCCGGAGATGTACGGGAAGGGGTGCGCGGGGTCCACCGCCAGGGGCGTGAGCACCGGGAAGATCTGCTGGCGGAAGAGGGTGAACAGGCGGGCCTGCTCCTTCTCGGTCAGCTCGGGCCAGCGGATCAGATGAATGCCCTGGTCAGCGAGGTCAGGGGCGATGTCCTGCTGGAAGCAGGCGGCATGCCGGGCCATGAGCTCGCGGGAGCGCGTCCAGATGAGGTCCAGCACCTCACGGGGCTGGAGCCCGGACGCGGAGCGGGTGGCGACGCCGGTGGCTATCCGCCGCTTCAGGCCCGCGACCCGGACCATGAAGAACTCGTCCAGATTGCTGGCGAAAATCGCCAGGAAATTAGCCCGTTCGAGGAGCGGGGTGGCCGGGTCCTCGGCCAGTTCCAGCACCCGCTCGTTGAAGGCCAGCCAGCTCCGCTCGCGGTCCAGGAACCGGCCGCTGGGCAGCTCCTCGCCGTCCGCGCCCACCACGCCCTCGTCCTCGTAGGCATCCGGATCGGCGTCCAGGTCGGGCTCCAGGCCGGGCACCGTGCCCCGGACCGCGTTCGGGCGGTGCGCAGCGATGGAGCCCACGGAAGGCTGGGCCGAGGGGCCAGGGGCCTGCGGGGGCTTCGTGGTGGGCATCTCGGGCTGGATCTGTGCCTGAGCGCTGGGCTGCTGGTTCATGGCCTTATTCTTCCGCGTTCCGGGGGTTCCAGGCGCGTCAGGAGGTGGCGGTGGCGCGAGATGGAGCCTCGGGTTCGGGACGGTCGGCACAGCGGGCTGCATTCAGCGATGCTCGCAAGCGACTTTGAATCGCCGGTAACGCGGATATGGCGGACAGGCAAGCGGGGTGCTACTCCCAGGGGTTTTTCGGGCCGGCCGGGGCCCGGCGCCACGCCGGGGGCGGCGGGGCTCGGAGGCCCGGGCCGGAGGCCGATCGGCGGGCCGCGTCCCTTGTCTTTCCCCTGAGCTGCCTTTGTAACACGCCCGGAGAGCCGGGAGAAATGCGCGGCTTTTCGATCAAGGAATTATCAGAGGAGGGTGATCTTGCGGAATGCGGTTGGGGCGGGAATGCGGCCATGACTGCCGAGATACATCGGGTGCACCGGGAAGCACCGGAAAGCGTCGGGAAACGTCGGGATTCCGCAATTCCCGGCATTCCGGTGGGGCGGGCCGCCGGCGGGCTTCTGGGGTTTCATGGCCGGTGGGAGGGGCGTCAGTGGCGGCCGGGCCCGTCGGGCGGAGCCGTGCGCCGGGCCCGTAGCGCAGAGCCGTGCGCCGGGACCGTCGGGCAGAGCCAGTGCGCCGGGGCCGGTGCCCCGCCGGTCCGCGGGGACGATGCCCCGACGGTGTCCGCAGGGGCGGCCCCCGGCGCGCCCACCCACGTTCCCTCCTGCCCTTTCCGTGGCCGATCCGGAATTCCCGTGGGACGAAATGCCACGGCGAGGGGGCGGGAGGGGAAATCCCCGAAGCGCCGGGAGGAGAAGCTGCCCGGAGGAGAAGCAGCCGGAATACCGCGGCGGGGATTCAGCCGTGCCGGCGGCGCATCACCCGGAAAGCGATCACGGTCAGTACGGCCGCCAGCGCGAGCACGATGCCGCTCTCGATCCATGCCAGCGGCCAGTGGTGCGACACCGGTTGGTAGTCCATGTACTGGCCGGCCGCATGGTGGCCGCGCAGACAGGACTCGTAGTTACGGGCGGAATCGCAGACCTCCATGGACAGATGCTCTCCGCCGCGGGTGTAGTACCCCTGTCCCACGAGCCAGGCGTTGTCGGGCAGCTGGGCCGACTCCTTGGGCCCGAACTCGGCGGTCCTGAGGGGCATCAGATACGGCCTGAGCTGCTTCAGCGCGAACGGGACCAGGACCATGGCACCCAGCGTCACGCCCATCGTCAGCACCGTACGGCGCAGCAGCAGACCGGCCAGCACCCCGACCGCCAGGGCCAGCAGGGAGTAGGCGACCGGCACCGGGCCCAGTACGGCGAAGTCGAGGGTCGAGTACCAGTAGGAGCCGGAGACCTCGTCACCCACGACCTGCCACAGCCAGGCGAACACCGCCGAGAGCGCCGTGGTGGCGGCCAGCACGGCCAGCGCGGGCAGTGCCGCCTTCGCCGCCAGCCAGCGCAGCGGGCCGACCGACTGGGTCAGTACGAGCTTGTCGGTGCCGGCCTCCAGCTCACGGGCGATCAGCGGTGCGCCGAGGAACAGCCCGATCAGCACGGGCAGCAACAGCAGGCCCATCTCGGCGAGTTGCAGGTGCATGCCGTAGGTGTTGCGGAAGGTGGTGACCGCGTCCTGGGTGCCGTCACAGCGCGGCACCAGGGAGATCATCGAGCAGCCGTCGATGTGGTGGGCGGCGATGAACCCGGCCGCCCGGCCGCGCAGCATCGCGCACCAGACCGTGCCGCCGGCCACGGCGACGAGCAGCAGGCCGAAGAACAGCCGGTGCTGCCGCCAGACCAGCCAGGCCAGACCGCCCAGCGGTCCGCGGCCGCCCGGCTCCCGGGCCCCGCCCCGGTCGCTCGCGGCGGGTCCGGCCCCGTTCGCCCCGAGGTGTGCTGTGGTGGTCATGCCGCCGCTCCCTTGCCGCTGTGATGGATGTGCCGTGTGCGTGGTGCGCTGTCCGGCGGGCTTTTCCAGGCGCCCCGCAGTCCTGCCGGGCCGGGCGGCCCGTTGCGCGGCAGGCCGGGGATACCTGGCTTGTTGCCGGGCCGGCGGCGCACGGGCGCCGAGACCGGTTCCGCGCTCGGTGCGATCAGGTCGGGTGCGTCCGGCGCCCGCAGATAGGCGAGCAGCAGCTCCTCCAGGGACGGCTCCGCGGTCTCCCAGGGCCCGGCGGCCACCGGGCCCTGGCGCCGTACGACCGCGGTGAAGTGTCGCCCCGACAGCTGTGCCTCGACGACCGGATGCGCGGCGATCCGGGGTGGCAGCGCCGCACCCCGACGCTGCCCCATCACCAGGGCGTGCGCCCCGATGACGTCATCGACCTCACCCGCGAGCCGCACCCGGCCACCGCCCAGCACCAGCAGATAGTCACAGACCCCGTCGAGCTCGGCGAGCAGGTCCGACGACAGCACGACGGTGGTGCCGTGCTCGGCGGCCTGGGCCAGCAGCAGCGCGGTGATCCGGTGCCGTACGAGCGGGTCGAGACCGGCCAACGGCTCGTCGAGCAGCAGGAGTTCGGGGCGCCTGGCGAAGGCGAGGGCGAGCGCGAGACGGGTGCGCTGCCCGCCGGACAGGGCGCCGACCCGGGCGTCGAGGGAGAGGTGGCCGTCCCGGACGATCCGTTCGGCGCACCGCCCGTCCCAGCGGCCGGGGTTGAGCTCGCGGCCCAGCCGCAGGGTCTCGGCGACCGTCAGCCGCGGGTAGAGCGGCTTGTCCTGGGTGAGGTGGGCGATCCGGACGCGGGCCGAGGCGCCGGCCGGGGCCTCGCCCCAGACCCGTACGGACCCTTCGCGGGGGCGGGTCAGCCCGGAGACGAGCGAGAGCAGGGTGCTCTTGCCGGCGCCGTTGGGACCGACCAGCGCGCAGATACGGCCGGCCGGCAACCGGAAGGTGCAGTCGCGCAGCGCCCAGCGGCGGCGGTACCGCTTGCCGAGGCCGACCGCCTCGACGGCGGTACGCCCCGAGGTCCGGCCGGTCCCCTGGTCCATGGCCATCGGCCGCATCCCACCCCCTGAGCCATTCCACTAATTAAGTAGTGAAAGGGTGGGGGAAATGGGCTGCACCTGTCAACCTCAGCTGCTTACGCTGCGCGGGTGGCCACGTCTTCCGCACCCACGACACCACCACCGCCGCCGTACACCCCGGACTACCCGATACGCACCGAGCGGCTGGATCTACGCCCCCTCACCCTCGACGACGTCGAAGCGGTCCACGCCTACCGGCACCGCCCCGAGGTCAGCCGCTACCTCTACTCGGACCCCTTCGACGAGGCCGCGTCCCGGGACTTCGTCGCCTCCCGGTCCACCCGCACGACGCTGCGCGAGCCCGGCGACGGCCTCCAGCTCGCCGTCGTCGTCCGCGACAGCGGCACCCTGATCGGCGATGTCACCTTCGCCTGGAAGAGCAGCACACACCGTCAGGGCCGCATCGGCTACGTCTTCCACCCCGACCACGCCGGTCACGGCTACGCCACCGAGGCGAGCCGGGCACTGCTGAAGCTGGGCTTCGAGGACCTGCAACTCCACCGAATCCAGGCCGAGTTGAACGGCCGCAACACCGCCTCGGCCCGGCTGCTCGAACGGCTGGGGATGCGCCGGGAGGGCCATCTGCGGGAGAACGAGTTCCTCGACGGGGAGCGGAGCGACGAGGTCATCTACGCGATGCTGGCGCGCGAGTGGCGGGAGCGGCAGGAGGAACGCGCCCGGCAGCGATGACGAAACGGGGCGGACCCTTAGGGCCCGCCCCGCGGCACACTCGTCCAGCGCCCGGTCTCAGGTCTCCGACCGACTCAGGTCTGCGACCGACTCAGGTCTGCGACCGGCTCAGGTCTCCGATCGGTACATCAGATCCGTCTCGTGCGTCGCGAACCCCATCCGCTCGTACACGGTCACCGCCGCCTTGTTGTCCGCGTCCACGTACAGCATCGCCGTGGGCAGCCCCTGACCGGCCAGATGGCGCAGCCCGATCGAGGTCAGCGCCTTGCCCAGGCCGCCGCCCTGGGCACCCGGCCGCACGCCCAGCACATAGACCTCGCCCAGGCCCTCGTCGGCGTGCACCTTGGTCCAGTGGAAGCCGACCAGCCGCCCTTCCTTCTCCGCCAGGAAGAAGCCCTTGGGGTCGAACCACGCCTCGCCCTTGCGGTCGTCCAGATCCCGCTGGATCAGCGAACCCTGCTCCGGATGGTGCGCGAACGCCTCCGCGTTCACCTCCAGCCAGGCCGCGTCATCGGTGCCCGGCTGGAAGGTCCGTACGGACACGCCCTCCGGCAGCACCGGCTCCGGCAGCTCCAGATCCGTCAGCGAGCGCCGCATCTGCCGCAGCTCCCGGAACATCGTCAGCCCCAGGGTCTGGGCGAGGTGCCGGGCGGCCGGATGTCCGCCGTGCGCCCAGACCCGCAGCCGGCGCCCGGACTGCTCCAGCAGCTCACCGCCCAGCGCCCGGCCGTGCCCGCGGCCCCGGTGCCCCGGGTGGACCACCAGTTCGGCGGCCGGTGCCTCCACCGGGTCGGTGTCCTCCAGCTGCCCGTAGGCGACCAGCTCCTCACCCTCGTCGCCGCGCGTGTACACCAGCACATGGCGCACCCCGGCGCGCCGGCCCCCGCGCAGCTGGAGCCGCCCCTGCTCGGACACGGCGGGCTGCCCGTCCGTCCGCGCGGCCCGCTCGATCAGCCCGAGGACGGCCGCGCCCGCTTCCGGCGCCAGCTCGTCGACCACCTGGATCCTGCGGCCGGCCCGGCCCATCTCCTGTGCAGCGTCATTCATGTGTGAAGCGTACGACTCCCCCGGGCTCCCGGAGGGGTACCACCCGCCCGCCGCCGCCCTCCCCGGCAACCGGGTCGTCACCCGTACACCTCTGTTGCACTACGCGCGTCGACAATAAGCTGCCGTCCGCTCAGCAACATCCAGGAGGGGACCCCATGCCCGCGACACCGCAACGGCGCCGCGCCGTACGAAGATTGACGATCGGCGCCGCCGTACTGGCCGCCGCAGGACTCGCCGCCGGCGCGCTGCCGGCCGGCGCCGACACCGGCAGCGGTGACCGCACCGGCCGCACCGTCGACGTCCAGCTGCTTTCCTTCAACGACTTCCACGGCAACCTGGAACCGCCGCAGGGCTCGTCCGGCACGGTCGAGGAGCTCCAGGCGGACGGCAGCAAGAAGAGCGTTCCGGCGGGTGGTGCCGAGTACCTCGCGCAGTCGCTGCGGACGGCCCGTAAGGGTCATCCCTACTCGGTGACGGCCGCGGCCGGCGACCTGGTCGGTGCCAGCCCCCTGCTCTCCGGTCTGTTCCACGACGAACCGACCGTCGAGGCCATGAACAAGCTGGGCCTCGATGTCACCTCCGTCGGCAACCATGAATTCGACGAGGGCCGGAAGGAACTGACACGCCTTCAGAAGGGTGGCTGTCACCCGAAGGACGGCTGCTACGAGGACGGCAAGAAGTTCCGGGGCGCCGGCTTCCCGTACCTCACCGCGAATGTCACCGACGAGAAGACCGGCAAGCCGCTGCTCAAGCCGTACTCCGTCTGGAAGCACAAGGGCGTCAAGATCGGCTTCATCGGGCTGACGCTGGAGGGCACCCCGGACATCGTCAACGCCGAGGGCATCAAGGGCCTGAAGTTCCACGACGAGGTCGAGACGATCAACAAGTACGCCAAGGTGCTGAACAAGCAGGGTGTGAAGTCGATCGTCGCGCTCATCCACGAGGGCGGAATGCCCGCCTCCACCTCGTACAACTACAACTGCGACAGCCCCGGCCCAGGCGACGGCATCTCCGGTCCGATCACCGAGATCGCCAAGCACGTCACCCCGAAGGTCGACGCGCTGGTCACCGGCCACACCCACCAGGCCTACGCCTGCACCATCCCGGACCCGTCCGGCCGGCCGCGCACCGTCACCTCCGCCGCGTCGTACGGCAAGCTCTACACCGACACCACGCTCACCTACGACCGCCGCACCCGCGACATCGTGCGGACCACCGTCAAGGCGCCCCACGCGGCCAACCACGTCGTCGACCGCACCCAGCCCAAGGCCGCGGACATGACCTCGCTGATCGCCCGCTGGAACAAGCTGGCCGCGCCGGTCGCCGGCCGCCCCGTCGGCCATATCTCCGCCGATATCGCGGGCCGCGGCGCCAACGCCCCCGAGTCACCGCTCGGCGATGTCATCTCCGACGCCCAGCTCGAAGCCACCAAGGCGGACGGCAAGGGCGGCGCCCAGCTCGCCCTGATGAACCCGGGCGGCATCCGCTCCGACCTGGCCTTCAAGGCGTCCGGCTCGGAGGGCGACGGGGTCGTCACCTACGGGGAGGCGTTCACCGTCCAGCCGTTCACCAACATGATGAACGTCATCGACCTCACCGGCGCCCAGCTCCTCAGCGGCCTCCAGCAGCAGGTCAGCGGCCCCAACGCGGCCTCCCCGAAGATCCTCCAGGTCTCCAAGGGCCTGACCTACACCCTGGACATGACCAAGTCGGGCGCCGACCGCGTCGTCAAGGACTCGGTGAAGCTGAACGGGGAGCCCCTCGACCCGGCCAAGACCTACCACGTCGCGATGAACGAGTTCCTGGCCGGCGGCGGCGACGGCTTCCCCGCCTTCAAGGACGCCAAGAACAAGTACGTCGGCCCCTCCGACCTCGACGCCTTCACCGCATACCTCACGGCCCACTCCTCGGCGGACAAGCCCCTCACACCGCCTGAGGCTGATCGGATCACGGTCGTGAAGTAGGAAGCAGGAAGCCGGAAGCAGGAAGCAGGAAGCAGGAACTGCCCGCCCCGCCCTCACCCCACCCCGAACCACGTCTCCGCGAGGGATTCCAGGGTTGGTTCGGGTGGGGTGGGCAGTTCGCTGAGGTAGCGGGGGAGGTTGCTGTAGACGTGCAGGAGGGTGTGGGCGAGGAGTTCGGTGGGGGTGAAGGTCTCGCCGTAGGCGCGGAAGATGCGTGACAGGAGGCGGGGGTCGGCGCGGGAGACGTAGAGGCCCACGGCGACGAAGTCGTAGGCGCGCTGCCCGATCATGGCGGGTTCGAAGTCGAGGAGGCCGGTCAGCCGCCAGTCGTCGTGCGCGTCGACGGTCAGATGCTGGCGCATGAACTCGGTGTGGAGGAGGACGCCGGGACCGGGGGCGGAGGCGGGCGCGGAGGCGAGGAAGGCGGGGATCTGTTCCAGCCAGGGTTCGGGGAGGCCGTGGGCGCGCTGGCGGTCGACCGCGGTGGTGCGCTGGCGGGCGAGGAAGGCGTCCCAGTCGTCGGGGCCGAGGATCCCGGTGAGCGGTGCCGTGTCCAGGGCGTGCAGGGCGGCCAGTGTCTCCCCCACTTCGGTGGCGATCCGGTCCTGGTCGGCGCGGGGTATGCGGGGCCAGGTGACGGCCAGGTCGGTGCCGCGCAGACGGGACATCAGGACGTAGCGCCAGCCGTTCTCGTACGGGCCGGCGTCGTGGAGGTACGGGGTGGGGACGGGGAGCCTCCCCTGGAGGTGGCTGAGGACCTGGGCCTCGGTCACGCCGTCGTCGGCCGCGGCGGCGGGGAAGAGCTTGAGGACATAGCGGTTCCCGACGGCGTAGACGGGCTGGGAGCCCGCCGGATAGCGGGTGAGGGGGTCGGCGCGGAGACCGAGCCGGGTGCAGAGCGCGGCGACGCCCGGCCGCATCACCGTTTCGTCGGGGACGATCGCGTCCCACTCGTCGTCCGTGTCCACGCGAGGCAGCATGCGCGGACGGTAGGGCGGCGAGCGGGGCGACGGCAAAGGAATTTCGGCGGGGCCGGGGGCCGTTGGGGTGCTCCTAGGGGGAGTGGGGGCTCCGCCGGGCGGGGGAAGGGGGCGGGTCCGTGGGAGGACGCCGTCGGGCCGGGGTGTTCGTAGCGTCCAGGGCATGATGACTTCTGTGCGTGGCACGGCCGGGGCGCGAGCGGTGCGCCGGCGGCCGGTGTTCTGGGCGTATGCGGCCTTCGGGTGGCTGGCGGTGTCGTTCGTCTGGCACCTGTGGATGGGGATCGACTGCCGGTCGGCGATGGGCGGCGCGGGCGACGTCCCGGTGTGGGGGTTTCTCGCCTACGACGGGCTGATCACGGCGATGTCGGGGATCGGGGCGGTCCTCGCGCTGGCAACGGTCCGGCCGTGGGGGCGCCGGCTCCCGCCCTGGATGGTGCTGCTGCCGCTCTGGTTCGGGGCGGTATTGCTGGTCGTACGGGGTGTGCCGGGGCTGGTGGAGAACGTCACCACGGCCACCGGGCTCACCCCGTACGGGCTGCTGGGGATGGCGGAGCAGCCGGCCGATCCGTCTTCCGGGGAGTTCTGGACCGACATGGTGATCAATGCCTACTTCTTCGTGGGCGCGGTGATCATGCTGCCGCTGGCCGTGCTCCACCAGCGGAGCCTGCGGGCCGCCGGGGTCACCGGCGGCCCGGCCGGTCAGGAGAAGTCGGCGGCGTGATCCCGCGCCCACTGGGCGAACGTCCGGGCCGGGTGGCCGGTGATCCGCTCGACGGCGTCCGAGACGGGGAAGGCCGGCGCCTCGACCGTGCGGCCGAACATCCGGACCAGCTCCAGCGCGGCCTCCTTGGGGAAGTGCGGCCCGGCCATCGCCTCGGCCGCCGCCTCCTCGGAGATCTGCTCGACCCGGGTCTCCTTGCCGGTGGCCCGGCCGATCTCGGCGACCTGCTGAGCCACGGTCAGCTCCGCCGGGCCGGTGACGAGATACGCCTGGCCGAGGTGCGCGCCGCTGCGGTCCAGCAGGGCGGTGGCCGCGACATCCGCGAGGTCGGCCTCGTGCACGGGGACGCCGCGGGCCTCGGGGTGCGCGTCGCGGACGACACCGGACGTGCGGATCGCCGGGGCCCAGGCGAGCGCGTTGGTGGCGTAGTTGCCGCCGCGGACGAAGGTCCACTCCAGACCGGAGTCGCGCACCGCGCGCTCCAGACCGGCGTGCAGCCGGGCGATGTGGTGTGCGTCGTCGTCCGGCGTATCGGTGACCGCCATCGAGGAGTTGAGGACGATCCGGCGGACACCGGCCCGGACGGCGGCCTCGGTCAGCGCCGCCGCGGCGTGGTCGCCGCCGGCCGCGAGATTGAGGAACAGCGCCTCGGCACCGGCCAGCAGCGGTTCGAGGGCGTCCGCGCCGGTGAGGTCGGCGCGGACGGTCTCGGCCTCGGCGGGCAGGCCGGCGCGTGCCGGATCACGGGTCAGCGCGCGGACCGCGGCGCCCTCCGCGAGGAGCCGGCTGACAAGTACGCGGCCGATATTGCCTGTTGCGCCGGTCACAACGATCATGGGGGCAGCTTCCTGCGACTTCATGGGATGACAACCGTCTTCCGTTTGTTGGGTGAATGAGCTGAATGTGAGGAAGGAAACGAATAAGCCGGGCAATGGCGCGGAGAGTCCAGGTATGGATCAATGGACGCGGACCGGCCGCGCACTGTCGCCCGGGTCACCAAGAGATGTGACGGTAGTTCAACTCGCTGTCTCCGCACGCTAATTTTTTGCCAAGAGCGGCGGGACAAGCGTTATGTATCCGACTTACTTCCGGTACGACTTGCGTTCAAGGGACCCGCTCGTGGTGAGATGAGCGGATGCGAACCCCCACACGCATATCTTCACCCTCGCCCACGCCCGCCGCGCCGCACTCCTCGCATAACCCCGCGCCGGGCGCCCAGGACGACCCCACCGGCGACACCAGAAAGCTCGACGCGATCAACCCTTACGCGGACCTGGCGGCCCTGGCCGACCCCGAGCCGGAGCCGGAACCCGAGCCGGAATTCGGCTCGTTCGACGCCGACGGCACCCCGCGCCGGCGCACCTACCTCAACGAGCGCGACGACAGCGACGACCCGCTGGGCCTCGGGCTGCGCTCGGACGAGGAGACCGGCGAGACCTGGAAGCCGCCGAACCACCGCCGCCGCAACGGCAACGGCAACCGCACCCGCAGCCGCCGCAAGAAGCGCGGTCTCAGCAAGTTCGCCGCCATGTCGATCACGCTGAAACTGCTGGTCACCGCTTTGGTCGGGGTGGCATTCCTGACGCTCTTCGACCGGTTCGCGGTGCTGTACGTCCAGAACGCGGCGGCGAAAAAGGTGAAGGACGCGCTGCATCTGAACGCTACTCCCGAGGTCGACATCAAGGGATTCCCGTTCCTCACCCAGGTCATGGACAAGCACGTCGACCAGGTGAAAGTCACGATTCCCGACCTGGCTGCCGACCGGGTTTCGCTGGCGAAATTCGAGGCCACCGCGAATGACGTACGCATCGAAGGCGATCTGCCCAGCTCCATCAAGGGCGCCACGATCGGCACCATGAACGGCAGCGTGCTGCTCGCCTTCGACGACATGAACCGCGAGCTGGGGGCCTCGCAGGTGAAGTTCAGCGAGCGGGGGCCCAACGCGGTGCGCGCGGTCGGTCAACTGCCGATCGCCGGCCATGAATTGCGGGTACGGGCCGAAGCGCGCATCCGGCGGGCCGGAGACCGGGGAGTCTCCACCGACATCAGCCGGATGCGCCTGGACATCGGCGATATCGCCGTCTACCGCCCCGGCACCGGCAAGGAGGAGGGCCTGCGGCTGACCCGCAAGACCGCCGCCGAGCTGAGCCGGCAGGCCGCCAAGGTCAAGTCGATGCTGAGCGTCCCGGCGATCGCGGACCGGATCGGCATTCCCAAGCCGTACATCCAGGAAGCGCTGCGCAACGAGGAGAAGCTGCACGAGCTGACCGGGTCGCCGCGCTTCGTCGGGAAGCTGATGAAGGTCAATCTGGTCGATGTGGTGGCCGACCACCCGTGGCTGCTGGAGAAGGTCGGCATCGACCCGAAGATCCTCGGCGCGCTGACCGGGCTCACCAAGCCGCAGCTCGCGGACCAGCTCTCGCTGTCCTTCCAGCTTCCCAAGACGCCCGGGAACGTCCGGCTGCGCAACATCTCCGTCGAGGAGGACGGCATCCGGGCCGACATCACGGGGTCGGAGCTGCCGTTCGGGGACACGGGGAAGAAGTAACCGGAGAAGCGGCCGGAGAAGCAGGGGACGCGCGGCAGGGGCCGCGGTGGCGGACACCCGCAGGGGACGGGTCCGCTGCCGCGGCCCCTGGGCATGCGGCGGGTCCGCTACCGGGGGGCCGGCGGCCCCGGCATCCCGGGCGGCGGGGTCGCGGCGCCCGGCAGTGTCAGTACCGCCTCGGTGCCACCGACGTCCGCGGACCGCAGCCGCACCGCACCGCCCGCCTGCTCCGCCGTCCGGGCCACGATCGACAGCCCCAGGCCACTGCCGGGCAGGCTGCGGGCGGACGGTGAGCGCCAGAACCGCTCGAAGACATGCGGGAGTTCGTCCTGCGGAATGCCGGGGCCGTGATCGCGTACGGTCAGCTCGCCGCCGGTCAGCCGCACCTCGACGGTCCCGCCGGGCGGGCTGAACTTCACCGCGTTGTCCAGCAGGTTCACCACCGCCCGCTCCAGCGGGGCCGGCTCGGCCCGGACGAACCAGGGGTCCAGGTCCGCCGCGATGGTCAGCGACGGGCCGCGCAGCCGGGCCCGCTCCAGCGCCGCCCCGACGATCTCGTGCAGCGCCACCACCGCGACGGCGCTCTGCCCCGGCGCCGGCGGCCGCGACAGCTCCTGCAGATCGCCGATCAGCTCCGCCAGCTCCCCCATCTGCGCCTTCACCGAGGACAGCAGCGCCTCCTTGTCGGCGGGCGGGATCGGCCGGCCGGACCGCTCGCTGCGCACCAGCAGATCGATATTGGTACGCAGCGAGGTCAGCGGCGTCCTCAGCTCATGGCCCGCGTCCGCGATCAGCTGCTGCTGGAGATCGCGGGAGGCGGCCAGCGCCGCGGTCATGGAGTTGAAGGAGCGGGAGAGCCGGGCGATCTCGTCCTCGCCCTCGGCCGGGATGCGGATGGTCAGGTCCTCGGTACGGGCGACCTGTTCGACCGCGTCGGCCAGCTGGTCCACCGGCTTGAGGCCGGAGCGCGCGATGACCAGACCGGCGGTGCCCGCACCGACGACGCCCAGCCCCGCGACGGCGACCAGCAGCAGCGCCAGACGGTTCAGCGCGCTGTCGACCTCGGTCAGCGGACGCGAGATGGACACCGCGAACTGCACGCCCTGGACACCGATGTGCTTGGTCAGCACCCGGACGTCCGTGCCGCCGGTGGTGACCGCGTCATGCAGGGTGTCGCGTGCCAGGCCCTGCGCCACCGCGACATCGGCGCGCTGCACCTGCACCGGCTGGGAGTTGGGGCCGATGCAGCGTGAGCCGTCGACCTGGACGATCTGGACGTTGTAGTAGGAGGGCGGGGCGTTCTTGCTCTCGGTCGGGTCGGTGGGCTGGCACTTGGCGTAGGTCAGCTGGAGATAGTCCGCGGGGACGCTGACGTTCTGCAGCGAGCTGTCCACCTCGTCGCGCAGCTGGGCGCGGGCGAGCAGCCAGCAGGCCAGCGCGGAGACCGCCACCGCCACCGCCACCGCGGCCGCCGTGAGCAGGGTCAGCCGCGAGCGCAGCGGCAGCCGCGCGATCCGGGCGCCGAGCCGGCTGCGCGCACCGTCCGCCGCCACTCCCCCGTGTGTGGTCGCCGTGCTCATTCCGCCCCGCCATCCGTCCGCAGGACGTAGCCGACCCCCCGCACGGTGTGCACCAGCCGCGGCTCGCCGCCCGCTTCCGTCTTGCGGCGCAGATACATCACATACACATCGAGGGAGTTGGAGGTGGGCTCGAAGTCGAAGCCCCATACGGCCTTCAGGATCTGCTCACGGGTGAGCACCTGCCGCGGATGGGCGAGGAACATCTCCAGCAGCGTGAACTCCGTACGGGTCAGCTCGACCTGCCGGCTGCCCCGGGTCACCTCGCGGGTCGCCAGGTCCATCCGCAGATCGGCGAAGCTCAGCACCTCACCCGCCTCGGGCGGCGCACCGGCCGCCGCCGGGTAGGAGCTGCGGCGCAGCAGGGCGCGGATCCGGGCGAGCAGCTCGTCCAGCTCGAAGGGCTTGACGAGATAGTCGTCGGCGCCGGCGTCCAGCCCCGTGACCCGGTCGCCGACGGTGTCCCGGGCGGTCAGCATCAGGATCGGCACGGTCAGCCCGCTCGCCCGCAGCCGGCGGGCGGCGGTCAGCCCGTCCATACGGGGCATCAGGACATCCAGCACGATCAGCTCCGGGTCGTAGGCGGCGACCTTCTCGACCGCGTCCAGACCGTCGACCGCCTGCTCGGTCACATACCCCTCGAAGACCAGCGAGCGCTGGAGGGCCTCACGGACCGCGGGCTCATCGTCGACGATCAGGATGCGGGCGGGGTGGTCACCGTGCTCGGCGGGGCTCATGTGCGTGGTTACCTCGGACCTCGGGTGTGCGGACGGCTGGTGCTCAGCCTTGCACGACGACGGGCGATCCGAGAGGGGGACGCAGCCTCTCGCGCCGGGCGGGGGCGGGGCGGCGGGCGGGCGGTCAGACGCCGCTGCTGCCGCCGCCGCGCAGGGCGTCGAGGTCGGCCTTGACGGTGTTGATCGGTATGGCGAAGCCGAGGCCGACGCTGCCCGCGCTGCTGCTCGATGCGGAACTCGGTGCGTACATCGCGGAGTTGATGCCGATGATCTGCCCCTGCATATTGATCAGGGCGCCACCGGAGTTGCCGGGGTTGAGCGAGGCGTCGGTCTGGATGGCCTTGTAGGAGGTCTTCGACGAGCCGGTGTCGCCGTTGTACTGATTCCCGCCGAACTCGAACGGCCAGCCGCCGCGGTCGCCCGGATTACCCTGCTGCCCCTGTCCGTCCTCCTTGGGGACGGTGACATCCCGGTCGAGGGCGGAGACTATTCCGCTGGTCACGGACCCGGTGAGCCCCTCGGGCGAGCCGATCGCCACCACCTGGTCGCCCACCGTGATCTTGCTGGAGTCACCGAGCGAGGCCGCGGTGAGGTCCTTGGCGCCGCGTACCTTGACCAGCGCCAGGTCCTTGTCGGGGTCGGTGCCGACGACCTTGGCCGTCTTCCGGCTGCCGTCGCTGAAGGTGACGGTGACCGCGTCCGCGCCGGCCACCACATGGTTGTTGGTGACGATCTCGCCGCCGCTGGTGACGACCACACCGGAGCCGGTGGACTCGCCGCCGGCGGTCCGCGCCTTGATCTCCACGATCGCCGGGCTGACCGCCTTGGCCACCCCCGAGACCCCGCTGCCGCTGCTCTTGCCCGCGTTGACGAGCGGGGTGGAGGAGGTGTTCTGCGCCGAGGGGTTGACGGCCCCGGCGATCAGCGCCCCGCCGCCTCCCCCGAGGAGGCCCGAGGCCAGCGCCACCGCCACGATCAGCGCGACCGGCCGCCGCGCCCGCCGCCGCGGCTCGGGTGCGTACGGGGGCGGCGGCGGAACCGCCTGCCCACCGAACCCGGCATACGAGGCACCCGGGCCGCCCGCGGTCCCCCCGTACGCCTCATGGCCGTAGCCCTGGCCCTCATCCTGGCCGTGGCTCTGCTCGTCGTCGCCGTACGCATACGGCCGGTGCTGGGGCATCTCATCGCCGCTTCGGCGGTAGCTCTGGGTCATGGTGACGACTCTGCGACCGCTCCATGAGAGCTGCCTGAGAACGTCCTGAGAGACCCGACAGAAGTGGGTATGCCCGGTATAAAGACGGCCGGATCAGCGGCGCGTCCCCGGCTCGCTCAGCCGCCGCAGCCGCAGGAGCGCCGGACCACCAGCCGCGACGGGAACTGCCGCAGCCGCTCCCGCCGGGAGCCGACCACCCGCAGCCCGTCGTCCAGCACCAGATCCACCGCCGCCCGCGCCATCGCCTCCCGGTCGGAAGCGACCGTGGTCAGCGGCGGATCGGTCAGCGCGGCTTCCTTCACATCGTCGAAGCCCGCGACGGCCAGCTCGCCGGGCACGTCGATACGCAGCTCGCGGGCGGCCCGCAGGACACCGATGGCCTGGTCGTCCGTCGCGCACATGATGGCCGGCGGCCGCTCCGGACCGGCCAGCAGCTTCAGCGCGACCTGGTAGGCGTCATAGCGGTTGTACGGGGACTGGAAGTAGTAGCCCTCCGGCGACCGTCCGGACTCCAGCATGGCCCGCCGCCAGCCCTCGACATGGTCGGTGACCGGGTCGCCGGACTTCGGGGTCTCCTCCGTACCGCCGAGGAAGGCGACATACGGATGGCCGTGCTCCAGCAGATGCCGGGTCGCCAGCTGCGCGCCCCAGACGTCGTCCGTCATCACCGCGACATCGTCGATGGCGTCCGGCCGCCGGTGCAGCAGCACCACCCGCGCGTCCCACGCATCGATCTCGGCGGCGGCGTGCTCACTGGGCCCCTGGCTGATCAGGATCAGCCCGGAGACCCGCATCCCGAGGAACGCGCGCAGATAGTGCACCTCGCGCTCGTCGAGATAGTTGGCGTTCCCGACCAGCACCATCTTCCCGCGCTCGGCGGCGGCCTGTTCGACGGCGTGCGCCATCTCCGCGAAGAACGGCTGCCGGGTGTCCGGCACGATCAGACCTATGAGATCGGTACGGCGGGACGCCATCGCCTGGGCGACGCGGTCCGGCCGGTAGCCGAGCTCCTTGATGGCGGCGAGTACCCGCTCGCGCGTGGCCGGGGCGACCGGCCTTGGTCCGTTGTTGATGACGTAGCTGACAACGGCGGTGGACGTACCCGCCAGTCTTGCCACATCATCCCGCGTCACCTTGGCCACGCGCGGCAGTCTACGCGGGTGGTGCTACCGGCGGGCAGGTCGTGCGGCCGGGGAGTCCGCGCCAGCGGCGACGGCCTTCCCGGAGCCGTCACCGTCCCCGGCGCCGCGGCCCTCGGACGGCGCCGCGCCACCTCCGGACTGCGCCGTCTTCGCCGCGTCCTCCTTGGCCTTGGCCTCCGCCGCCCGCTCCGCCTTCTCCGGCGTCACGAAGCGGTAGCCGACGTTACGGACCGTGCCGATCAGCGACTCGTGCTCGGGGCCGAGCTTGGCGCGCAGCCGCCGGACATGGACGTCCACCGTCCGCGTGCCACCGAAGTAGTCATAACCCCAGACCTCCTGGAGGAGCTGGGCACGGGTGAAAACCCGGCCGGGGTGCTGCGCCAGATACTTCAGCAGCTCGAACTCCTTGAAGGTCAGGTCCAGGACCCGCCCCTTCAGCTTCGCGCTGTACGTCGCCTCGTCCACCGAGAGATCACCGTTACGGATCTCCATCGGGCTGTCGTCGGTGGTGATCTGCTGGCGGCCCATCGCCAGCCGCAGCCGCGCCTCGACCTCGGCGGGGCCCGCGGTGTCCAGCAGGACATCGTCGACGCCCCAGTCCGCGGTGACGGCGGCGAGCCCGCCCTCCGTCACCACCAGGACCAGCGGACAGCCGGGCCCGGTGGACCGCAGCAACTGGCATAGGGACCGCACATGCGGCAGGTCGCGGCGGCCGTCGATCAGTATGACGTCGGCCCCCGGGGTGTCGATCAGGGCCGGGCCCTCGGCGGGAGCCACCCGCACGCTGTGCAGCAGCAGGCCCAGCGCCGGGAGCACCTCCGTCGACGGCTGGAGTGCGTTGGTCAGCAGCAGAAGTGAACTCACGTCCGACCACCTACCCGGTTCTCGGGGTGCTGTGTCCTCGGTTGCGTGCGGTCCTGCCTGCTTCGCTCGCCCATGACGTCTGGTTCCTCCTCGGTCCCTGCGACGGGGGCACCTCCCGGCCCTGGCCGGGGGAGTCTGCGGCACTGCTTCGTACGGTCCTTCCCACCGCGCACCAGGCGGTTGAAAGCACAAAAGGACCCGGGGGCTACGCTGCCCGGATCCTTCTTGCCCAGCAGAATAGCTCACCTGGGTTCCGGACCCGAGGCGGTTTTTGCAGCTTTTTGTATTCCGCCGATCACTTCGAGTGGTCAACGACTGCTGCCGTTGACCGTCGGACGGGCCCACGCACGGGGCCTCCGGCCCCCATTTGACGGGGCCGTGGGCGTCCTGGCCCGGGCCTCGGGACGGGGTCCGACGAGGCGGCGGAGAGTGACGAATTTCGTGGGCGCCCCATCCCACGATGTGGACTGCTTCCCACGTTTTCGGCTGTCCCGTCGTGGTTGTTGCTCGCCGTTTGTTGCCCGCTTGCGCGGTGCCACCCGCTGCGCTTTGCCGGCCGACGTTTGTGGCTTGCTCGCCGTTGCGCCTGC
>NZ_JBVHZH010000063.1:0-41873 GCF_055574515.1 Streptomyces sp. NPDC029466 | reverse complement strand
TAGAGGAGAAGAAGAGATGGGCAAAGACACTACTACCGCTCCGTCGCACACCCCCCCCCCCCCCCCCCCCCCCCCCCCCCCCCCCCCCCCCGCCTGGTGGGTTTCGGGGTTCATCGGTGGCTCGGTCCGGCCCTCCTCGGCCGTTCCGGTACGGCATTTCTCACGGTGCGGTGTGCTGTGCGCCGGCGGTCCGGTCCGTGCTCCCTTCGACGGTTTCGCGTGGCTTGTGCCGGTGGTGTGAGGCGTGGGGGTGCTGTGGCGAAAGGGGAGGGAGCGGGGGTACGGTAGCCGCTTGTCACTCTCCGGAGTCATGGATCTTTCCACATCGCCTTGCTTGTCCACAGATTTGCGAATTCCCCTGGCTTTTTTGGGTGTTCGCATTCACTCTGGGTAGTGGAAAGAGTGCAGGGTGCATGGGAATGAAAGAGGAAAGGAGGGAAGCGGATGGACGCGGTGCGGATCATCGCGGCCAGCCGACGCGGGCTGGCAGAGGCGAACACGGTTCAGGGAGTGATCGTCGAGGCATGGCAGGCGCAGGCCTTGGCGGAGGCGGTAGGCAGCCATCTCGCGATATTCGGGCCGTACGAAGTGCGGTCCAGGGCCCGGGGATTGGGCGACGCAGGCGGGCGGTTCAGCGGGGGACTGCTGTGCCCGGCGTCGGTCGGCGGTGGGCTCCGGGCGGCTCAGCTGTCCGAAGTGCGCGATGCCAAGGCGGCGTTAACCGGCCTGTGCCTCCTGCTGCGGGAGGTGTGCGAAGCGCTGGTGGCGGTGGTGCTGCTGGCGGACGGGGAGGGGATGTACTGGACCTGCGTCGAGGCGATGGACACGGTCGATGAATCGAGAGACCGCGTGGCCGGAATACTGGAGAAACTGGAGGTGCGCGACCGGAACCCCGCCTGAGCGCCACGGCACCGCACGGACCGCGCTACCGCGCGAGGCAAGCCCCGAGCGGTAATCCACCGACCGCGGGCCGGGAGAGCTCACGCCCCACACCCGACGCGACGCCGCCCGAGCCGTCGCGGACACCCCGCCTGCCACTGCCTGCGCCTGACGGCACCGCACGCACACGCCATCCCTGCGCTCGCCCACCACATGTCTCGCACCCCCCACGGCCCGGCCCGGCCCGGCCACCGCCGGCCGTGCCCACGCCCCAAGCCACTCATGCCCGGTGCCACCCGCCGCACCGAAACGCTCTCCGGCGATGGTGTCTCAACACACTCACCGGGCGACTTGCCCCGTGGGCCGCAGTCATCCTTCGCGACGCGGGGACCACCTACGTAGAGGTCTCCCCGTCCGGCGATGGGCTGCACATCTGGGGTCGCGCTGACGTCCGGCAGGGGCGGCGCATTCGACGCCCCGACGGTACGGCCGTGGAGATCTACGGGACCGACCGCTACATCACAGTGACGGGCCGCCGACATGGCAGCAGCCCGTCACTACTGGGCGATCTAAGCGCGGTCGTTACTCGCCTGATTACTTGCGCTTGATCTCGTCGCGAAGTTCGCGGATCGCTTTGAGGGCACGGATCAACCCCTTGCACCAATATGGTGTCCGGTCAACTGCGTATTTAGCGCTTGCCAATGCGGCGCCGACGCCCGCAGCCCATGTCGCCCAATCGTGGTTGCCCATCCTGCCTTGACCTTCCCTGTTGAGGTGAGTGGTCGGGCCGGGTGGGGGGCATGCCTCGGCCCGACCACACGGGTAACTGTGCGTGTGATCGAAACCGAGAGTCATGCCCAACGAGGCCCCCACTTGGGGGCCTGCACGAGTCTCGACTGTAAGCCCCCCAGAGGGGGGCTCTTTGAGTCTCCGTTTCGGCATTGGGCACCCCGGTGGGCGCGCGTTGGATCGCACCCGGTGGAGGCTGCAGCGTCAGCTGCGTGTTGCCCAATTCGTTTAGACAACCGTACCCGAACTCCACCCCGAAGGAGGTCAGATGGCCGGATGATCTCGGCGCAGGTGCAGTCGCAGCTGAGGTGACGCCGGGCGGGTCGGCGCTGTCGCGGAAAACCGGTGGGGCTCGGGCTGTCCTGCGGCAATACTCGGACGGGTGTTCCTGACGATAACCACCACCGGCAGCGCCGACCGTCCCGCGACCGACCTCGGCTTTCTGCTGCACAAGCATCCCGACAAGGCGCAGCGGTTCTCGACGTCGCAGGGCACCGCGCATGTCTTCTATCCCGAAGCCGACGCACAACGGTGCACCGCCGCACTGCTGTTGGAGGTCGATCCCATCGCCCTGGTGCGCAAGAGCCGCGGCAAGGGCCGTGGCGGCGCGCCGGATTCGGCGCTGGGCCAGTATGTGAACGACCGTCCGTACGCGGCCTCCTCGCTGTTGGCGGTGGCGCTGGGGAGCGTCTTCGCGAGCGCCATGAAGGGGCAGTGCACGGCACGGCCCGAGCTGGTGGCGCAGGCGCTGCCGTTGCGTATCGAGGTGCCGGTGCTGCCCGCCCGGGGTGGCCCGGAGCTGGTGGACAAGCTGTTCCGGCCGCTGGGCTGGACGGTGCGGGCCGAGCCGGTACCGCTGGACGAGACATTCCCGGAGTGGGGCGACTCGCGCTATGTACGGCTCGTGCTGGAAGGGAAGTGCCGGCTGGCCGAGGCGCTGCGGCATCTGTATGTGTTGCTGCCGGTGCTGGACGACGCCAAGCACTACTGGGTCGCGCCTGATGAGGTCGACAAGCTGCTGCGGGCCGGTGCGGGCTGGCTGGAGGGCCATCCGGAGCAGCGGGTGATCGTCGGCCGCTATCTCGCGCGGCGCTGGTCGCTGACGCGCCGGGCCATGGAACGGCTGGAACTGGAGCGGCTGGCCGAGTCGGACGACGTGGCCGCCGAAGAGCTCGACAACGCCGTGGACGAGGAGGCGGACACCGAGGAGAAGCCGGTGCCGCTCGCCGTCCGGCGGCGGGAGGCGATCCTCGCGGTCCTGCGCTCGGTCCGGGCGGCGCGGGTGCTCGACCTGGGCTGCGGGCAGGGCCAGCTGGTCGGCGCGCTGCTCAAGGAGGGGCAGTTCACCGAGATCGTCGGCGTGGATGTGTCGATACGGGCGCTGCACGAGGCGCGGCGGCGGCTGCGGCTGGAGCGGATGTCCGAGCGGCAGTCGGAGCGCGTACGGCTCGTACAGGGGTCGCTGGCGTACACCGACGGCCGGTTGAAGGGGTATGACGCGGCGGTGCTCAGCGAGGTCATTGAGCATGTCGATCCGGCGCGGCTGCCGGCGCTGGAGTACGCGGTGTTCGGGTCGGCCAGGCCGGGCACGGTCGTGGTGACGACGCCGAACGTCGAGTACAACGTGCGCTGGGAATCGCTGCCGGCCGGCCGGGTGCGGCATGCGGACCACCGCTTCGAGTGGACCCGGGAGGAGTTCCGGCAGTGGGCGCGCGGGGTCGCCGCCCGGCACGGCTACGAGGTGAGCTTCGGCCCGGTGGGACCGGACGACCCCGAGGTCGGCCCGCCCACCCAGCTCGCGCACTTCCGCAGGGCCGGCGACGACAGCAGCGGCCCTGAAGGCAGTGGGAGCAACAGCCGGGAAGACAGTGCTGCGGGCAGCAGCGCTTCGACGAGGGGGAAGGAGGTCGCGGCATGACGGACGACGACCGTACCGAGTACGGCGAGAAGAACGCGCACCCGCACGAGCACCCGCACACGTACCCGCACGCACACCCGCATGAGGGCCCACAGGAGAGCGGGAGCGCACAGGACAGCGGTCCCGGCCAGGAGCGCGGGGAGCGGGCGCAGCCCCGGCCCGAGCGGGCGCCGCGTACGCTCGCCGTGCCCGACCTCTCCCTCGTGGTGCTGATCGGAGCCACCGGCTCCGGCAAGTCCACCTTCGCCGCCCGGCACTTCCGGCCGACCGAGGTCCTCTCCTCCGACGTCTGCCGGGGGCTGGTCAGCGACGACGAGAACGACCAGAGCGCCAGCGGCGATGCCTTCGACGTCCTGCACTTCATCGCGGGCAAGCGGCTGGCCGCCGGCCGGCTGACGGTCGTGGACGCCACCAATGTGCAGTCCGAGGCGCGGACCCAGCTGGTGCGGCTGGCCCGGGAGCATGACGTCCTCCCGGTGGCGATCGTGCTGGACATCCCCGAGCAGGTCTGCGCCGCACGCAACGCGGCGCGCGCCGACCGGGCCGGGCTGCCGCGCCGGGTCATCCAGCGCCACCAGCGCGAACTCCGCCGTTCGCTGCGCCACTTGGAGCGGGAGGGTTTCCGCAAGGTGCATGTCCTGCGGGGCCCGGAGGAGGTGGCGGCCGCCGAGGTCGTCACGGAGCGGCGGTTCAACGATCTGCGCCATCTCACCGGTCCGTTCGACATCATCGGCGATATCCACGGCTGCCGTTCCGAGCTGGAGACCCTGCTCGGCAAGCTGGGCTATGCGCTGGTGCGCGATGCGCTCGGCCGGCCGGTGGACGCGGCACACCCCGAGGGCCGTACGGCGGTCTTCGTCGGTGACCTCGTCGACCGTGGGCCGGACAGTCCCGGCGTGCTGCGCCTGGTGATGGGCATGGTCGGGGCCGGGCACGCGCTGTGTGTGCCGGGCAACCACGAGAACAAGCTCGGCCGCTACCTCAAGGGCCGCCAGGTCCAGCACACCCATGGGCTGGCCGAGACCATCGAGCAGCTGGACAAGGAGGACGCCGCCTTCCGTACCGAGGTCGGGGAGTTCATCCGCGGCCTGGTCAGCCACTACGTCCTGGACGGCGGCGACCTCGTGGTGTGCCACGCCGGCCTGCCGGAGAAGTACCACGGCCGGACCTCGGGACGGGTGCGCTCCTTCGCGCTGTATGGGGACACGACCGGCGAGACCGACGAGTTCGGCCTGCCGGTGCGCTACCCCTGGGCCGAGGACTACCGCGGCCGTGCCGCCGTCGTCTACGGCCACACCCCCACCCCGCGCGCCACCTGGCTCAACAACACCCTCTGCCTGGACACCGGCTGTGTCTTCGGCGGTGCGATGACCGCGCTGCGGTGGCCGGAGCGCGAGCTGGTGGACGTACCGGCCGAGCGGGTCTGGTACGAGCCCACGAAGCCGCTGCTGACCGAGGCGCCCGGCGGAGCGGACGGGCGTCCGCTCGATCTGAAGGATGTGACCGGGCGGCGTGTCGTGGAGACCCGGTACATGGGCCGTCTCGCGGTCAAGGAGGAGAACGCCGCGGCCGCGCTGGAGGTCATGAGCCGTTTCGCGATCGACCCGCGGCTGCTGCCGTACCTCCCGCCGACGATGGCGCCCTGCGCGACCTCGTCGGAGGAGGGGTACTTGGAGCACCCCGCGGAGGCGTTCGCCGGCTACCGGGCCGACGGCGTACGGGAAGTGGTGTGCGAGGAGAAGCACATGGGGTCCCGTGCGGTGGCGCTGGTGTGCCGCGACGAGACCGTGGCCGGTGAACTCTTCGGTGTGCCCAAGGGGGTGTCGGGCGCGCTGTACACCCGTACCGGCCGGCCGTTCTTCGACGGCCAGGAGGCGACCGAAAGCCTTCTGCGGCGGGTCCGGGACTGCGCCGAAGAGGCCGGTCTGTGGGACGAGCTGGAGACCGACTGGCTGCTGCTGGACGCCGAGCTGATGCCCTGGTCCCTGAAGGCGACCGGTCTGCTGCGCAAGCAGTACGCGGCGGTGGGCGCGGCGTCCGGTGCGGCGTTCCCGGGCGTGCTTCGTGCGCTGGACGCGGCGGCCGCCCGCGGGGTCGAGGTGGCACCGCTGCTCGGCCGGCAGCGGGACCGGGCGGCGGACGCGGCCGCGTTCACCGAGGCGTACCGGCGCTACTGCTGGCGAGTCGGGGCGACGGCGGCGGACGCCGGGGCACCGCAGGAGCCGGACGCCGGGGCACCGCAGGAGCCGGGCGGCGGCGCCGGGCTCGGGGAGCTGGACGGGGTGCGGCTCGCGCCGTTCCAGATCCTCGCGGTGCGGGGCCGCAGCCTCGCCGGGGTGGCGCACACCGAGCAGCTCGCCCTGCTCGACCGGCTGATCGCGGCCGAGGGCGCGGTGGCGGCCCGGGACGGCGGGACGGGCGGCGGCACCACGGACCGGCCGGGGCTGCTCGCCACGACCCGGCGGATCCTCGTCGACACCGAGGACGAGACCTCGGTCGCGGCCGGTATCGCCTGGTGGCAGGAGCTGACCGCCGCCGGCGGTGAGGGCATGGTGGTCAAGCCGGTGCGGGCACTGATCCGGCAGGCCGACGGCCGGCTCGTCCAGCCGGGCGTCAAGTGCCGTGGCCGCGAGTACCTGCGGATCATCTACGGGCCGGAGTACACCCGTCCGGAGAACCTCCGGCGGCTGCGCGTCCGGCACCTGGGCCACAAGCGCTCACTGGCCCTGCGGGAGTACGCGCTCGGCCTGGAGGCGCTCGACCGGATGGCGGACGGCGAACCGCTGTGGCGGGTCCACGAGGCGGTCTTCGCGGTGCTCGCCCTGGAGTCGGAGCCGGTGGACCCGCGGCTGTAGGCGGGCCGGGAGGGGGAGGGGCGGATAGTTCCTCGCCCTCCCGGCCGTCGCAGACCACCTAAGGGCCGTGGCGGCCGATCGCGAACCGCGGCCCCCGGCGCACTCCTGGGGCCCACGGGACTGCCGGTGCTTTCGGGCAACTCCCGGGCCCGACCGGACCGACATCGCCCGACTCCCTCCGCCGAGCCGTCCGAGCGGCCAAGATGGGTGGATGGGATTCCAAGTCGACTCCGAGGCCGGGCGGCTGCGCCGGGTCATCCTGCACCGCCCCGATCTGGAGCTGAAGCGGCTCACGCCCTCGAACAAGGACGCCTTGCTCTTCGATGACGTCCTGTGGGTGCGCCGGGCGCGGGCCGAGCACGACGGTTTCGCGGATGTGCTCCGGGACCGGGGGGTGGAGGTGCACCTCTTCGGGGATCTGCTGGCCGAGAGCCTCCAGATCCCCGAGGCGCGGCGGCTCGTCCTCGACCGCGTCTTCGACGAGAAGGAATACGGGCCGCTGGCCACCGACCATCTGCGGGCGGCCTTCGACGAGCTGCCGGTGCCGGAGCTCGTCGAGGCGCTGGTCGGCGGCATGACCAAGCGGGAGTTCCTGGAGCGGCACGCCGAGCCGACCTCGGTCCGCTTCCATGTGATGGATCTGGACGACTTCCTGCTGGGCCCGCTGCCCAACCACCTCTTCACCCGCGACACCTCCGCCTGGATCTACGACGGGGTGTCGATCAACTCGATGCGCTGGCCCGCCCGGCAGCGCGAGACCGTGCACTACGAGGCGATCTACCGGCACCATCCGCTCTTCCGCGGTGGGGACTTCCACGTCTGGTCGGAGGGGCAGGCGGACTACCCCTCGACGATCGAGGGCGGCGACGTCCTGGTGATGGGCAGTGGCGCGGTGCTGATCGGGATGAGCGAGCGGACCACTCCGCAGGCCGTCGAGCTGCTGGCGCGGGGGCTGTTCGCGGCGGGTTCGGCACGCACGATCGTGGCGCTCGATATGCCCAAGCGCCGGGCGTTCATGCATCTGGACACCGTCATGACGATGATCGACGGAGATACCTTCACCCAGTACGAGGGCCTGGGGATGCTCCGCTCGTACACCATCGAGCCGGGCTCGGGGGATCAGGACCTCAAGGTCACCGACCATCCGCCGGAGCATATGCACCGCGCCATAGCGGCCTCGCTGGGGCTGGCGGACATCCGGGTGCTGACCGCGACCCAGGATGTGCACTCCGCCGAGCGTGAGCAGTGGGACGACGGCTGCAATGTGCTGGCGGTGGAGCCGGGCGTGGTGGTGGCGTACGAGCGGAACGTCACCACGAACACCTTCCTCCGCAAGCGCGGCATCGAGGTGATCACGATCCCGGGGAGCGAGCTGGGGCGCGGTCGCGGCGGACCGCGCTGTATGAGCTGTCCGGTGGCGAGGGACGCGGTGCCGGGGGCAGCCTGAGCGTGCCGGGTACTCCGCCCGGGAGGAGGGGCCGGACCCGTACGGCAGCCGACGGCCCGTATAGGGATACGTCTGTTCGTATATAATTCCAGGGTCCGAGTCCGTCCCGACCGCCGCGAACCCAGGAGTCCACCCATGGCGATAGACCTCACGGGCCGCCACTTCCTCAAGGAGCTGGACTTCAGCGCCGAGGAATTCCGCCGACTGATCGACCTGGCGGCCGAGCTGAAAGCTGCCAAGCGCGCCGGCACCGAGGTCCCCCGTCTCCGGGGCAGGAACATCGCCCTGATCTTCGAGAAGACCTCGACCCGGACCCGCTGCTCCTTCGAGGTCGCCGCAGCGGACCAGGGTGCCTCCACCACCTACCTCGACCCGTCCGGCTCGCAGATCGGGCACAAGGAGTCGGTGAAGGACACCGCCCGGGTCCTGGGCCGGATGTTCGACGGTATCGAGTTCCGCGGCAGCAAGCAGTCCGACGTCGAGGAGCTGGCCGCCCACGCCGGGGTGCCGGTCTTCAACGGACTGACCGACGACTGGCACCCGACCCAGATGCTCGCCGATGTGCTGACCATGGTCGAGCACGGCCGGGGCCGCCCCCTGACGGAGACCGCCTTCGCCTATCTTGGCGACGCCCGGAACAACATGGGCAACTCCTACCTCGTCACCGGCGCCCTGCTCGGCATGGACGTACGGATCGTGGCGCCCCGGCAGTTGTGGCCCGAGGAGACGGTCATCGCCGAGGCGCGGCGGCTGGCCGACGGCTCCGGCGCCCGCATCACGCTCACCGAGGACGTGGCCGAGGGCGTGCGCGGTGCGGACTTCGTGACGACCGATGTCTGGGTCTCCATGGGCGAACCCAAGGAGGTCTGGGACGAGCGGATCGCGCTGCTCGCCCCGTACGCGGTCACCATGGACGTGCTGCACGCCACCGGCAAGCCGGAGGTGAAGTTCCTGCACTGTCTGCCCGCGTACCACGACCTGGGCACGGCGGTCGGCCGGGAGATCCACGCGCGGCACGGGCTGTCGTCGCTGGAGGTCACCGACGAGGTCTTCGAATCCGCGCACTCCGTCGTCTTCGACGAGGCGGAGAACCGGATGCACACCATCAAGGCGGTGCTGGTCGCGACGCTCGCCCGTTAGGGCCCGGCCGGGTGCGCACCGCGCAAACAGCGCACCGCATAGCCATACACGCAAATGGGCGATCATACGGTTTCGGCGGTTACCATCGATCCGCTCGCGGGGTTCGGACCCACCGGTCCGGACCCCGCTCCGTGTGTGGCCTCACCCCCGCCGCGCGCGTCGCACCACCAGAGAGAGAACCACACCGTGCGCCCGCCCTTCCTTGGTCCGTCCGGACTGCGCATCAAATCGCCCGACCTCCTCATCGCCGAATCGGGCGCGGACCTCGAAGGCAACGGCCTCCGGCGCAGCATGGGGCTCTTCCAGCTCATCTGCTTCGGCATCGGCGCCATCGTCGGCACCGGCATCTTCGTCGGCCTGTCCGACACCGTCGCCGAGGCCGGTCCCGCCGTCATCGTGTCCTTCGTCCTGGCGGCCGTCACCTGCGTCTTCACCGCCTTCTCCTTCGCGGAGCTGGGCGGCGCGATACCGGTGTCCGGCAGCGCCTACTCCTACGCCTACGCCACCCTCGGCGAGCGCCTCGCCTTCCTCGTCGGCTGGTGCCTGCTGCTCGAATACGGCATCTCGGTCTCCGCGGTCGCCGTCGGCTGGGGCCAGTACCTCAATGAGCTGCTCGGCAGCCTGACCGGCTGGCAGCTGCCCGCCGCGCTCTCCCAGCCGCCCGGCGACGGCGGCATCGTCAACATCCCGGCCGTCGTCGTGATGCTGCTCGCCGCGCTGCTGCTCGTCCGCGGCATCCGGGAGAGCGCCCGCGCGACCGCCGCGATGGCCGTGCTGAAGCTCGCGATCCTGGTCCTGTTCTGCGCGATCGGCTTCAGCGCCTTCCAGGCCGGCAACCTCTCGCCGTTCGCCCCGGAGGGCGTCGCCGGCATCACCTCCGGCGCCTCGCTCGCGTTCTTCTCCTACATCGGCTTCGACGCGATCACCACGGCCGGTGAGGAGGCCAGGGACCCGCGGCGGAACATCCCCGTCGCGATCATGGTCTGCATCGGTGTGGTCACCGTCCTGTACTGCCTGGTCGCGGTCTCCGCCATCGGCGCGCTCTCCGCCGGCGAGGTCGGCGGGCGGCCCGCCGCGCTCTCGCTGATCGTCAACCACGTCACCCACTCGACGCTCGGCGGCGGGGTGATCGCGTTCGGCGCCGTCGTCGCCATCGCCTCGGTCGTCCTCGCGGTCATGTACGGCCAGACCCGCATCCTGATGTCGATGGCGCGGGACGGCCTGGTCCCGCGGATCTTCGAGCGGGTCTCGCCCCGGACGTCCACCCCCGTCGCCAACACCTGGATCGTCGCGGCCGTCTTCGCCGTGCCGGCCGCGGTCGTCCCGTTGGACGCGGTGATGAACCTGTCGACCATCGGGACGCTGGCGGTGATGGCGGTGGTCAACCTCAGCGTGATGGTGCTCCGCCGCACCCGCCCCGATCTGCCGCGCCGCTTCCGCGTCCCGCTCTTCCCGGTCAGCCCGGTGCTCGGCATCGCCTTCTGCCTGTATCTGATGTACGGCACCGGTCCGGCGACCTGGCTCCAGTTCGCCGGGTTCCTGGTGGCCGGCGCGCTGGTCTACGCGTGCTACGGGCGCCGTCGCTCGCGGCTCGCGGCGGCTCCGCAGGACCCGGCGGCCGGTGCCGACGCGGCCGGTGCCGACGCGACCGGCGAGGGCGCGACCACCGTCAGCGCCGGCGCGGGCGCCGCACACCGGGAAGGGTGAACCAGACGGCCTTGCCGCGCGGCGTCGGGCGACAGCCGGAGGCCGCGCTGAGGGACCGGATCAGCAGCAGCCCGCGACCGTCGTGCTCCCCGCGGGCCGGGCCGGGGGAGGGGCCGTCGGTGTCGGTGCCGGTGCCGGTGCCGGTGCCGTGGGCGGCCGTGGCGCCGGCCTCGGCGTCGTCCGCGGAACGGGTGTCCGCCGAGCCGTCGGCGCAGGTGTCGCGATCGGCTCCGGCCTTCCCGTTGTCCTCGTCGGGCCCCTGACCTTCCCCGTCCAGCCCCAGCCCCAGCCCCTGCCCCTGCTCCTCCCCGCCCTCGCCCGTCCCGGCGCCGTCTCCGGACCGCCCGGCCTCCGCCACCTGCTGCGTTGGCACCCGGCCGTCCGGCGACCGGCCGGGTGACGGGCCGGCCGACGGCCCGACCGGCGGCCCGGCCGGGGTACCGCCCGGCGGCCCCACCGCCGGGCCGTCCGGCGCGCCACCGCCCGGTGCCCCCAGGGGGACCGGATCGCCCAGGCCCTCCACGAGCAGCGGGCTGTCGTCGTGTACCTCGATCCGGCAGCCCGCCGGCCGCTGTTCCACCACCAGCTCGATGGGGTCGGCGCCGCAGGTGTGCTTGAGCACGTTGGTGACCAACTCCGTGGTCAGGAGTTGAGCGGTGGTCCGGTCGGCCGTCACCCGGAGATCCTGCATGGCGGTCCGGACCATGGCACGGGCGATGGGGACGGCGGTCGCGCCACGCGGCAGCGCGATGCGCCAGGTCACAGGGGTGGGCGGTTCCAGCATGCGCGGTGCGTCCGTTCGCGAGAGGCCGGGTCGGCGGCCTGAGACCGGATCGGGTCCCTCCACCGTAGAAAGCGCAGAGGCGGGGGAGCAGGGGCGAGCGGCCGGGGATCGGATGACCTACGTCATGCGGGGGCCGGGACCTTCGGCGGGTCCACCCTGGCGGCCCCGGCGGGTGGCGGGCCGCCGTCGTCGGCCGTGTCGTATCGCGTCCTCATGACGACAGTCATAAACGAGTGATAACTTCGAGGGGCATCCGGAACAGCATCCACCGGCCGACCCGGCCAAAGGGGGCAGGCAGCCCGATGAGCCCGTTCGCAGGATCCGCCCGCAGTACCGAGACCTGGCAGCACCTTCGTGTGACGCGGCAGGACGGGGTCGCCACCGTCACCCTGGCGCGCCCGGACAAGCTCAACGCGCTCACCTTCGAGGCCTACGCCGACCTCCGCGACCTCCTCGCCGAGCTGTCCAGGGAGCGTTCCGTACGCGCCCTGGTGCTCGCGGGAGAGGGGCGCGGATTCTGCTCCGGCGGCGACGTCGAGGAGATCATCGGCGCCACCCTGGGCATGGACACCGCCCAACTGCTGGACTTCAACCGGATGACCGGGCAGGTCGTCCGGGCGGTGCGGGAGTGCCCGTTCCCGGTGATCGCGGCGGTGCACGGGGTCGCGGCGGGTGCGGGCGCGGTGCTCGCGCTGGCCGCGGACTTCCGGGTCGCCGACCCGTCCGCCCGGTTCGCCTTCCTCTTCACCCGGGTCGGGCTCTCCGGCGGCGACATGGGCGCGGCCTATCTCCTGCCCCGCGTCATCGGCCTCGGCCACGCCACCCGGCTGCTGATGCTCGGCGACACCGTCCGCGCACCGGAGGCCGAACGCCTCGGCCTGATCAGCGAGTTGGCCGAGGAGGGCCGGTCCGACGAGGCGGCCGCGGCGCTCGCCCGGCGGCTCGCCGAAGGGCCCGCGATGGCGCACGCCCAGACCAAGGCGCTGCTCACCGCCGAGCTCGATATGCCGCTGGCCGCCGCCGTGGAGATGGACGCCGCCACCCAGGCGCTGCTGATGAACAGCGACGACTACGCGGAATTCCACGCCGCCTTCACCGAGAAGCGGGCCCCCAAGTGGCAGGGGAAATAGCCATGCGGGTCGCCGTCATCGGCGGCGGGCCGGGCGGACTGTACGCCGCGGTGCTGCTCAAGCGCCTCGACCCCACCCGCGAGATCACCGTATGGGAGCGCAACGCACCCGAGGACACCTTCGGGTTCGGCGTCGTGCTCTCGGATGAGACCCTCGGCGGCATCGAGCACGCCGACCCGGAGGTCTACCGCGCCCTCCAGGCGGAGTTCGTCCGCTGGGACGACATCGACATCGTCCACCGGGGCCGCACCCTGACCTCCGGCGGACACGGCTTCGCGGCGCTCGGCCGGCGCCGGCTGCTGGCCGTACTCCACCGGCGCTGCCGCGATCTCGGCATCGAGCTGCGCTTTTGCACCGAGGCCCCGCCCGCCGCCGAACTGGCCCGTGCCTACGACCTGGTGATCGCCGCCGACGGGGTGCACAGCACCACCCGCACCGCGCACGCCGACGCCTTCCGCCCGCAGCTGACCACCCACCGCTGCCGCTACATCTGGCTCGCCGCCGACTTCGCCTTCGACGCCTTCCGCTTCGAGATCGCCGAGACCGAGCACGGCGTGGTCCAGCTCCACGCCTACCCCTTCGCCCGGCCGGAGGGCCCGGCGGACGGCGCCAGCACGGTCATCGTCGAGATGCGCGAGGAGGTCTGGCGGGCGGCCGGGCTCGACCGCTGCGATGAGCGCGAGTCGGCCGAGTGGTGCGCCAAGGTCTTCACCGACGCCCTGCGCGGCCGGTCGCTGCGCGGCAACAACTCCAGCTGGATCGCCTTCCGCACGGTCGTCAACGACCGCTGGTCGCACGGCAACACCGTGCTGCTCGGCGATGCCGCGCACACCGCGCACTTCTCCATCGGCTCCGGCACCAAACTCGCCGTCGAGGACGCCCTGGCGCTGGCGGCCTGTCTGGACGAGCAGCCCGACACGGCCCGCGCGCTGGCCGCGTACGAGGAGGAGCGCCGCCCCGTCGTCGCCTCCACCCAGCGCGCGGCCCGCGCCAGCCTCGCCTGGTTCGAGGAGCTGGCCACCTATCTCGACCAGCCGCCGCACCAGTTCGCCTTCAACCTCCTCACCCGCAGCCGCCGCGTCACCCACGACAATCTGCGGCTGCGCGACCCCGGATTCGTCGCGGCCGTCGAGGACGAGGCGGACACCCCGCCCGGCACGCCCCCGATGTTCCTGCCCTTCCGGCTGGGTGAGCTGACCCTGCGCAACCGCGTCGTGGTCTCCCCGATGGACATGTACTCCGCCGCCGACAACAACGGCACCCCCGGCGACTTCCACCTCGTCCACCTCGGCGCCCGTGCGCTGGGCGGGGCCGGCCTGGTGATGACGGAGATGGTGTGCGTCAGCCCCGAGGGGCGGATCACGCCCGGCTGTACGGGGCTGTACGCGCCGGAGCACGAGACGGCCTGGCGTCGGGTCACCGACTTCGTGCACACCTCCGCCCCCGGCACCGCCATCGGCGTCCAGCTCGGCCACTCCGGCCGCAAGGGCTCCACCCGGCTGATGTGGGACGGCATCGACCAGCCGCTCCCGGACGGCAACTGGCCCCTCGTGGCGCCCTCCGCGCTGCCCTACCGCCCCGGCGTCAACCAGACCCCGCACGCCCTGACCGAACCCGAACTCGCCACCCTCCGCGAGCAGTTCGTCCGCGCCGCCGAGTCCGCCGCCCGGGCCGGCTTCGACCTGCTCGAACTCCACTGCGCCCACGGCTATCTGCTCTCCGGCTTCCTCTCCCCGCTCACCAACCACCGCACCGACGCCTACGGCGGCGACCTCACCGGGCGGCTGCGCTTCCCGCTGGAGGTCTTCGACGCGGTCCGGGCCGTCTGGCCGGCCGGGCGCCCGATGACGGTCCGGATCTCCGCGACCGACTGGGCGGACGGCGGTACCACCGCGGCGGACGCGGTGGCGATGGCGCGGGCCTTCGCCGAGCACGGTGCCGACGCCATCGATGTGTCCACCGGCCAGGTGGTGCCCGACGAGCGCCCCGACTTCGGCCGCTCCTACCAGACCCCGTTCGCCGACCGTATCCGCAACACCCTCGGCGTGCCGGTCATCGCGGTCGGCGCCATCTCCTCCTGGGACGACGTCAACTCCCTGGTGCTGGCCGGACGTACGGACCTGTGCGCGCTGGCCAGGCCGCATCTGTACGACCCGCACTGGACGCTGCACGCCGCCGCCGAACAGGGGTACGCGGGGCCGGGCGCGCCCTGGCCGCTCCCCTACCAGGCGGGCAGCCGCACTCCGCCCACCGGACGCCTGGACGCGCCGAAGCCCCGCCTCACGCTGCGGTGACGGGGGAGGCACGGGCAGCGGGGCGGGGCCGTTCGCGGGGCCGGTCCGGAAGGACGCCCACGGGCAAAGAGGCCGGTCAGCGGTCCGGCGGGCCGGTGCGGTGGTCGGCCGGGGGGCCGGTCAGGGCGGTGTCGGTACGCAGCTGACCTGCGCCGAGACCACCGGCCGGCCGTGCTGTTCGACGGCGACCTCGACCTGCCGGCGGTCGTCGTCGCCCCGGCCGGTGGTCCGCGCGTGTACCCAGGACGGCGCGTCGAGTTCGGCGTAGCGCGAGAAGGAACACTCCATCGAGACCGGCAGGGTGACGCCGGGCGTGGCGGCCTGCGCGGCCTGCCGGGCGGCCTCGACCATCAGCATGCCGGGGGCGTGGTCCACGGGGTGGTCGAAGAGAACCGGGTGCGAGGTGTCCACCCGCAGCTGCCAGTGGTCGGGGCGGTCGGTGGGGGAGAGCACCACATCGCGTTCGTGTTCCCGGGCGACCAGCTGCGGGTTCACGGCCCCGGGCAGCGGCAGCGTACGGGAGTTGGCGAACGCCAGATCGCCGTACTCGCCGCGCAGCCGGCGGTAGACGGCCGGGCTGTGACAGGAGTAGTCGAGCGTCGCGGAGGCCAGCTCGGCGCCGTCGCACCGGATCCGGAACTCCTGGAGGGCGCTGACCAGCCGTTTGCCACGGTGAACCATGTCGCGGTCGGTGATGTGCAGTTCGACCTCGGCAGGGTGCTGCGCGGTGCGCAGTGCCTGCGGCGCGAGGTCGTAGCTGACCCGCTGCCAGATGATGGGGTGGTCGAGCGGCACCCGGTGCGCGACATGGCTCAGTAATATGCCGGCCTGCCGCACCGTCTCTATCAGCAGGATCGGGTCGTGCATCCCGTGGAGCGGCCCGTAGAAGGTGTGGGCGCGCGGCCACTGGGCGCTGACCACCCAGCTGTCCGCGCCACCACGCCACCAGTTCGTCAGGAACACCTCGGACAACGCGTTGCGGTGGACGTACTCACGCGGCACGGTCGTGGTGAGCGACGACGGTCGGATTCCGTCGGCGGACCCGCCTCCGATGTCGTGGCGCTGATCGCGCGAGTACGGCGTGAGCGTGGCGCTGGCCATAGGTGGTTCCTTTCTGTGGTGCGGCTCTCAGCGCCCTGACGGGCTGAGGCTTGGTCACGGCCCAACACACTAAGATACGGACCATGTGGTTTGTTTTCCAGAGCCAGGAAGGAGCCGGCGGCTCCGCCAGGGCAGTGGCCCGGGACGTCAGACCGGGATCTTGACGCAGCGGCCGTGCGGATCCAGATGGCTCAGCGCACCGGGCGAGGCGAGGCCCGGAAGCGTGTGCTTCCACAGGGCCGTGACCCGCTCCGGGAGATCGGCGCGGTTGGTCGCGGCGCGCGAGAACAACTGCACGCCCATGTAGGCGGCGACGAAGAACTCGGCCGCCCGGTCCGGTGCCACCCCGGGCAGCAATTCCCCGTTGTCCCGGGCCTCGGTGAACATCGTGGTGATGATGTCGGTCCACGCCTGGTACGGCACCAGCGGATCCTCGCTGAAGGTCGTCTCCACCGCGATCCGCGTGCCGGCCTGGAGCAACGGATCGCTGCGCAGGGCCAGTGCCACCTGGTGGGTGAAGTCGATGGCGTCCTGGAGCCGGGACTCGCTGACCTGCGGCAGAAAGGGATCGGTCTGCTCCGTTATGACCGCGCGGGCCAGTGCGTCCTTGGACGTGAAGTGGAAGTACACCGCTCCTTTGGTGACCCCGGCGCGCTGGATGATCTCGGCCATCGTGGCGGCCTGGTACCCGCGGGTGCCGATGACATGAGCCGCCGCTTCGAGGACGGCGCGTCGGGTGCGCACAGCGCGTTCCTGCTTGACCACCGATCATCCTCCGTATGCTCTCTTGGAGTTGTTGTGCCTGAGTGCGACCCGCTGCCCGTGGCCGCGCAGTCTATTTCCGCATCATAAAGAAGCCAACCATGCGGTATTGAATTTGCGCCCGGTCCGGAGGCGGGCCCCTCGGGCGTGAACCGGTGCCGTCCTCCGTGGCGGCGCCATCGAGTGCTACGAGCGCGAGGAGCTGTCCGATGTCCCCCACCGTCGTCCCCGCCATACCCGCAGTACACCGCGAGGTCCGGCTCGCGGACCGGGTCGAAGGCGAGCTGACGGCACGCCACTTCACGATCGCCGAGGTCCCCGTGCCCGAGCCGCGGGCGGGGGAGGTGCTGGTGCGCAACCGCCTGATGGCGGTGACCGCGGTGATGCGGTCGCAGATGACCGGAATCCGGCTGCCGATGCCCTCATTCGTACCGGGCGAGGCGCTGTGGGGCGCGGCGGTCGGCGAGGTGGTGGCGGCGCCCGGAGGCGGCTTCACCCCCGGCGACCTGGTCCATCACCCCTGCGGCTGGCGGGAGTTCGCAGCGGTCGACGCGTCGCGCGTACGGCGCCTCGACCCGGACGCGCTGCCGACCGCCGCCGCGCATCTGTCGCAGGGCGCGACCGCCTGGGGTGCCTTGCGCCGGGCCGCCGAGGTCAGGCCGGGGGACACCGTGTTCATCAGTGGCGCGGCCGGCGGTGTGGGCAGCATGGCCGGGCAGCTCGCGCGGCGGCTGGGTGCCGGGCGGGTCGTCGGCAGCACCGGCTCGGAGCGCAAAGCCGCGCGTCTGCGCGCCGAGTTGGGCTACGACGACACGATCGTGCGCGGCGCCGGGCCGATCGAGCGGCAGCTGCGGCGGGCCACGCCGGGCGGTATCGATGTGCTGCTGGACACCGTCGGCGGCGAACAGCTGACGGCGGCGCTCGCGGTGGCCCGCCCCGACGCGCGGTTCGCGCTGGTCGGCGCGCTCTCCAGTCAGCTGGGCGGGGACCGCGGCGGCATCGCCCCGGTGGAGCTGGACCCGGGGCTGATCATCACGCGGCGGGTGGCCCTGCGCGGGTTCGGGCTGCACGCCCACCCGGACCTGCCGCAGGAGTGGACGAAGGAGTTCGGCCAGGGCCTGCGGGAGGGCACGCTGGTCTTCCCGCACGCCCTTCTGAAGGGAATCGAACAGGCGCCACAGGCGCTGCGCGAACTGACGCAGGGTCGTCATATCGGGGCCGTGCTGGTCGAGTTGTGAGGCCGGGGCATGAGGACCGGGGCGGGCCCGGTTCAGCCGGCCGCCGGAAGCTGCGCCGGAGCCGGGACGGCGGCCGGGATCCGGCCCGGTGCGGCCGGCAGCAGCGCCCACAGGTCGACGATCGCCTCGCGGTCCCACCACGTCCCGTCCTCACCGCCCAGATGCAGCAGACCGACCACGATCGAGGTCAACAGCTGGGCCGTCCGCCGCGGTTCGGTGTCCGTCGCATGCGGCCCGGCCGGTCCGCCGGTCCCGCAGGTCACCGCTTTGTCGAGAAACAGCGCATACCAGCGCTGCTCCAGGGCGTAGATGCCTAGCCCCGGCGCGGTCTCCGGCCGCAGCTGCAGGCCGGCGCGGAGCACCGCGTCCGACTCCACCCGGCCGAACAGCGCGGTGGTGAAGTCCCGTACGGCGGCGGTCAGCGGCTGCGTGGAGCGGGTGAAGGCGTCCTCCAGCTCCTGTAGGGCCTCCAGCGCCGCGTCCCGCACCGCGAGCGTGAGGTCGTCCTTCGAGGTGAAGTGGAAGTAGAGGGCTCCCTTGCTCAGGCGGGCCCGCCGGCTGATCTCGACCATGCCCGCTGCGGGAACCCCCTTCTCCAGGAAGGTCTCTGCGGCCGAGCGGATGAGTGCCTGGCGGCTCTGGATGGCGCGATGCTGGGTGGGCACGGTGTCCGTCCCGTCTCTAGTACGGCTGCGAGCTCATTGCAGTCTACATAGAAAACCAACCATGCGGTTCGATATGCTCCACGGGATTGGCCGGAACTGGCGGGCCCTGACGCGAAGGTGACGATCTTTCGCTCGTTTCGGCGCTCGACGACCCCCGCGGGGCATGTGCCCCCAGTCTGGCGCCGCAAAGGAATGTTGTCGACCCGTCAGGGGAGACGGGGATGCATTGACAAACAGCGCAGGCGGTTTTTAAATCTCCGAAGGCGGTAAACGGGACGTTCCCTTCCGATGCGCCGCCTCGACGGTTGCGTGCCGCCCTGGACGGCGGTGCGCCATGGCGAGACCGCCGCTGCCGTTACCCGACATCGACCGCAGGCCGCCCCATCAGCCGAGCCAGCAACGTCACCCGAGCCCCTGCACCCCCCACCATCGGAATCCGGAAAGGTCTCCAGCCATGCGCGTAGCAACGGAAGTCGGCGAACGTCCCGTGAGAGGTGTACGGGGCGCCGGAGGTGAGACGATCCGGGCCGCCGTCTTCGACCTGGACGGCACCCTCGCCAACACCCTCCCCGCAATCAGCAAACTGCTGATCAAGGTGGCCTCGGAGCAGGGATGTTCGGTGACCGCACGGCAGGCGGCCGCCGCGATCGGCAAGCCTCCCGGCCCCGCCTTCGGCCGGCTGCTGGGCAGGCCCGAGGACGACGGCCGGGTGCAGGCCGCGATCTCCCGCTACCGCGAACTGTTCGCCTACGAAGTGCTGTGCCTGGGGCCGCAGCTGCTCTTCCCGGGCGTCACCGCGGGGCTGTCCGCGCTGCGCGCCCACGGGGTCGAGCTGGCCGTCGCCACGTCCAAGACGACCCGCAGCGCGGAGGCGCTGCTCGACGTCATGGGCATCCGCGACCTGGTCGGCCCGGTCATCGGCCAGGACATGGTCCGGCGCGGCAAACCGCACCCGGAGATGGTGCTGCGGGCGGCCGGCCGGCTCGGTGTCGCGGCCTGGCAGAGCGCGTATGTGGGGGACACCGTGGGGGACATGAGGATGGCGGTCACCGCGCGCATGGAGCCGGTCGCGGTGACCTACGGCGTCGGTACGTTCGGTGAGCTCGCCGGGGTCGCCGGCACCCGGATGTGCGGCTCCTTCAAGGACGTGGTCTCCGTGATCGCCGCCGCCCGGCCGCGCTCGGGCGTCAAGGTGGGGGCCCAGCAGCGCCGCCGCTGAGGCCGGTGCGCGGGGGCCGTTACGCCCCGGCCATCGCCTCGTGCGCGTAGGGGGCCCCGGCGTCCCGGAGTTTGGCGTGCAGCCGGCCGAACACGTCCGCCGCGCGGCCGCCCGGCCAGTCCTCAGGCAGGAGGGGAGAGGGCAGTCCGGGATCCGCGTAGGGCAGCCGGCGCCAGGCGTCCAGCGCCAGCAGATAGTCGCGGTAGGCCGCCTCGGGGGGCACCGAGCGGCGCCGCGACCACCGCTGGAGGACCGGCTCCTGCTCGTCCAGGAAGGCGCGGTGCTGTGCGGCGATGGCGTCCAGGTCCCACCAGCGGGCGACCGCGTCCGCCGTGGGGGCGAAGCCGGCGTGCGTGCCGGTGAACAGGTCGACGTACGGGTCCAGTTGGAGCCGCTCCAGGGTGTGCCGGGTCTCCTCGTAGAGCTGCGCGGGGGCGATCCACACACCCGGCGCCGCGGTGCCGAAGCCGAGCCGGGCCAGCCGGGAGCGCAGCAGATGGCGCTTGTGCCGCTCCTCCTCGGGGACGGAGAAGACGGCCAGTACCCAGCCGTCGGACAGCCGCGCGGCCGGCCGGCCGAAGATCCGGCGGTCGCCGTCGTCCAGCAGCTGGCGGGCCGCGTCGGACAGCCCGTACGCGGCCGCGCCGGTGGCCGTCCGGGCGGGAGTCAGCAGCTCGCGCCGCTTGAGCCGGGAGACCGCGGAGCGCACCGACGGCGGATCGACCCCGAGCGCACCGAGCAGCCGGATCAGGGCGGCGACCGGCACCGGAGCGGCCGGGCCGCCCGGGCCGTCGGGGCCGTCGGGCTCGCCACGTCCGTAGGCGCCGTAGAACGTGACGATCAGGGACCGTGGGGTGCGCTGTGTGTGCGGGTCGTTCACCGGGTCACTCTAGATCGGGTTCCCGCAGCCGGAAACGCTGGAGCTTGCCGGTCGGGGTGCGCGGCAGCGAGGTGTGGAAGACGATCTCGCGCGGGCACTTGTAGGGCGCGATGCGGGTCTTGGTGAAGGCGCGCAGCGCGACGACGGTGTCGTCACCCCGGGGGACGCCGTCCCGCAGCACCACATGGGCCACCACCACCTGCCCGCGGTCCTCGTCCGGCCGGCCGACCACCGCCGCCTCGGCGACATCGGGGTGCCGCAGCAGCGCGTCCTCCACCTCGGGCCCCGCGATGTTGTACCCCGCCGAGATGATCATGTCGTCCGCGCGGGCCACATAGCGGAAGTAGCCGTCGGGCTCGCGGACGTAGGTGTCGCCGGTGATGTTCCAGCCGTCCCGTACGTACTCCGTCTGCCGGGCGTCCGCGAGATAGCGGCAGCCGGTCGGCCCGCGGACCGCCAGCAGCCCCGGCGCGCCGTCCGGCAGCGGTGCGCCGTCCGGGCCCACCACCCGCGCCTGGAAGCCGGGGACCGGCAGTCCGGTCATCCCGGGGCGGATCGCGTCGTCGGCGGCCGCGATGAAGATGTGCAGCAGCTCGGTGGCACCGATGCCGTTGATGATCCGCAGCCCGGTCGCCGTGTGCCAGGCCTGCCAGGTCGCGGCCGGCAGATTCTCCCCGGCCGACACACACCGGCGCAGCGAGGACACGTCGTGCCCGGGGAGCTTCGGCAGCATCGCGCGATAGGCGGTCGGCGCGGTGAACAGCACCGAGATCCGGTGCGCCGCGATATCGCCGAGCAGCTGCGCCGGCCCGCCCCAGTCGGCGAGAAAGGCCGACGCGCCCGCCCGCAGCGGGAAGATGACCAGTCCGCCGAGGCCGAAGGTGAAACCGAGCGGCGGACTGCCGGCGAACACATCGTCCGGCTCCGGGCGCAGCACCTGCGCCGAGAAGGTGTCCGCGATGGCGAGGACGTCGCGGTGGAAGTGCATACAGCCCTTGGGGCGCCCGGTGGTGCCCGAGGTGAAGGCGATCAGCGCGACATCGTCGGCGGAGGTCGGCACGGCCGGGTAGGGCGCGCCGCCCGGCCGGGCGAGCTGCCGCAGATCGTCCGGCCCGTCCCCGCCGAACGTCGTGATCCGCAGCCCCGGGACCCCGGCCCTGGTGAGATCGTCGACCGCCCGCACCTCACACAGCGCGTGCTGCACCTGCGCGATGGCACAGATCGTGGCGAGCTCCTCGGGGCGCTGGGCGGCCAGCACCGTCACCGCGACCGCCCCCGCCTTCATCACGGCGAGCCAGCAGGCGGCCAGCCAGGGCGTGGTGGGGCCGCGCAGCAGGACGCGGTTGCCCGGCAGCACCCCCAGCCGGTCGGTGAGCGCATGGGCGATGGCGTCCACCTGGGCGCGCAGCTGACCGTACGTCCAGACGGGGCCGCTCGCGTCGCGGACCGCGGGCCGGTCGGCACCGAGCCGGGCGATGGTGCCGTCCAGCAGCTCGGCGCCGCAGTTCAGCCGGTCGGGATAGCCCAGATCGGTGAGGTGCGGCCACTGGTCGTGGGGCGGCAGCCGGTCGCGCGCGAAGGTGTCGGTATGGGCCGAGGACCGTAGCTCCATGACGGGTGCCCCCTTGGGCCTGTCCTAGGGCGGGGTGGCCGACGGGCGGCCGGGATCGGGGACTGCTCGGTTTGCTGCGCGTTCCGCGGTCGAGGACTGCCGTTCGGATCCGTCGTCAGCGTAACGTGTTCGTGACGGCAGTCAACAGACCGCGATAGAGGACCGCTACCAGGGAGCCGCCTCGTGACCGTATTCGCGCTGGGACCGGACGAGCAGCAATGGTGCGCCGAACTGCGCGCGCTGACCGCCGAACGGCTGAGTCCGCTGGCCGAGAAGGGGGAGGAGGGCCGGGTCAACCGACCGCTGGTCGCCGCCCTCGGTGAACTGGGCCTGCTGCGCCGTCTGTTCCCCGCCGAGGGCGCGCTGCGTGCCCTGGACCTCTGTCTGCTGCGGGAATCCCTCGCCCAGGAGTGCACGGAGGCGGAGACCGCGCTGGCGCTCCAGGGCCTGGGGGCCTACCCGGTGGTGCAGTCCGGGACCGCCGCCCAGCGGGCCCGCTGGCTGCCGGAGGTGGCAGCCGGCCGGGCGGTCGCCTCCTTCGCGCTGAGCGAGCCGGGCGCGGGCTCGGACGCCGCCGCGCTGGCCCTGGCCGCCGAGCCGGACGGCCCGGACGGCTGGCGGCTCACCGGCGAGAAGTGCTGGATCTCCAACGCCCCCGAGGCCGACTTCGCCACCGTCTTCGCCCGGACGGGCGGCGCGGCGGGGGCGCGCGGGGTCACCGCCTTCCTCGTCCCCGCCGACCGCCCGGGCCTGACCGGCGAGCACCTGGAGATGCTCAGCCCGCATCCGATCGGCACGTTGGTCTTCGACGGCACGCCGGTGACCAGGGAGGACGTGCTGGGCGACGTGGGCGGCGGATTCGCCGTCGCGATGGCCACGCTGAATCTCTTCCGGCCCAGCGTCGGCGCCTTCGCGGTCGGTATGGCGCAGGCCGCGCTGGAGGCGGCGCTGACGCATGCGGGCGCGCGCACCGCGTTCGGCGGCCCCCTCAAGGACCTCCAGTCCGTCGGCCACCAGCTCGCCGAGATGGCCACCCGGATCGAGTCCGCCCGCCTCCTGGTCTACGCGGCGGCCTCCGCGTACGACACCGGGGCCCCCGACATCGCCCGCCGCTCGGCCATGGCCAAGCTGCTGGCGACCGAGACCGCCCAGTACGTCGTCGATGCCGCCGTGCAGATCCACGGCGCCCGCGCACTCCGGCGCGGCCATCTGCTGGAGCACCTCTACCGCGAGGTCCGGGCGCCGCGCATCTACGAGGGCGCCACGGAGGTGCAGCGCTCGATCATCGCCAAGGAGCTGTACCGGTCGCGGCCCTGAAGTCCGCGACCGTGTCAGCCCGTTGGGCGCCTCAGCTGTTCACCTTCCAGACCTGGCCCAGCTTGCACTTGCCCGAGCTCGGCCCCTGGCCGCCGGGGCCCTTGATGAAGGTGCCGGAGACCGAGGCGGGCCGGGTCTGGCCGGCGGCCACCCCGCTGACGGCAATCTCCGCCGAGCCGAAGGTGGCGCCGGTCTCGTCGGTGAACTGCACGGTGCCGTTGTAGGACGCCGTGCCCTGCGAGTTGCCGTTGGTCACGCTCAGCTTGGCGCTCAGCGTCCCGGCCTGGCTGTCGACCTGGCAGTCGCTGATTTGGATGTCCGACTCGGGCGGCGTGGTGGAGCCGGCGGTCGGCGAACCACCCGTGGTGGAGCCGCTGCTGGTGGTGCTCCCGGAGCTGCTGTAACCGCCGTCGCTGCTGCTGTAGCCGCCGCTGGAACCGGAGCTGGAGCTGTGGCTGCTGCCGCAGCCCCCGCCATGCGAATGCCGGGCACCGGTCAGCGCGACGACCACCAGTGCACATGCGGCGACAGCGCGGACATGGCGAAACTGCATAGCTATTTCTCCCCCGTGAAAACGGCCGCCCCTCGGGCGGCCGCTCTGAGCGCGTACCTATACGCGCGTTCGATTGATGATGCGCTCGCCGAGCGTTCTTGACGAGCGCGCGTCAGGCTAGCAAGCGCAGGCACGGACGCCGAATTCCGGCCGACGGGCGAGGGCCGTGGCCGGATGTCAGGCTGACAGCAGAGAGGATCCGCGAAGGGAATCGCCATGATCACTACTGACTTCGTTCCCGGCTCCCCCTGCTGGCTCGACCTCGGCGCTCCGGATGTCGAGGCCGCAACGGCCTTCTACCGGGCCGTGTTCGGCTGGCACGCCGAACCGCACGGCGGCCAGGACGCGGGCGGATACACCCTCTTCCGGCTGGACGGCAAGGCCGTCGGCGCGGTCGGCCCGCTCACCGAGGACGGCGCCCGTTCCGCCTGGACGCTCTACTTCCACACCTCCGACGCGGACGCCTCGGTCACAGCGGTCGAGCGGGCGGGCGGCTCGGTCCGCGTGGCGCCGGCCGGCGTCGGTACGGACGACGGGCGGTTCGCCCAGCTCACGGACCCGCAAGGGGCGGAGTTCGCCGTCTGGGAACCGGCCAGGTACCCGGGCGTCGAGGCCGCGGACGGACCGGGCACGCTGGTCTGGACCGAGCTCTACACCACCGACCCCGCCGCCGCGCAGACCTTCTACAAGTCCGTCTTCGGCTGGGGCACCCAGGACATGCCGCTCCCCGGCGGCGGTGGCACCTACACCCTGCTCACCCCCGCCGGTTGCAGCGAGGAACGGACGCACGGCGGCCTCATGGGCGTTCCCGCGGACCTGCTCGGCCCCGGCGGAAAGCCGTACTGGCACCCGGTCTTCGGCTGCCGGGACTGCGACGCCACCGTCGGCCTGGCAACCGGCAACGGCGGCACCCTCTCCATGGGCCCCGAAACCGCCGAGGGCGTCGGCCGCCTCGCCGTCTGCACGGACCCCTCGGGCGCGGAGTTCGTGGTACTCACACCGGAGGGGCGGGGGTGAGGTGGGGGTGGGGGGCGTAGTGGGCTATCGCGTGCCTTCGGCGCAGCCGGCGACCGCTTTCGGCAGCCCGGTGAAGTCGGCCTCCAGCGGGCTGAGGCGCTTCAGACTGGAGAGCCTGATGGTCTTCTGGACCGCACACCGCTCATCCAGGACCCGGGTGGGCAGGACGTAGAAGGTCCACTGGTCGAGGTCGAGTGGATCGAGGGTCTGCTTGTCCCGGTGGTGCAGCAGGCAGAAGACGTACACGTCGGAACGGCGCAGTACTTCGGCCGACGCGGTGCCGGTCTGTGCGTCCCAGCCGGAGGCCGGCGCGATGGAGAACGAGATGTCCGACGGCTGGGACTGCGCCCACGACTGGAGATAAGCCGCCGACTTGACCTCGACGCGCCACTTCTCGGGTGTACGGATGTCAACGGTGTCCCATTCGGTGCGGGTACCGGTGGCGGCACCCAACGCCGTGGCCACGACGTACTCCGCCAGAACACCCCGCATGGTGTTGTTGGCCAGGTCGGAGCACGCCCAGCTCCAGAAGTCCCCCAGCCTGCCCACCGTTTCCCCCTTGGCCCGAATCGGCTCACCGCCGCTGCGGCGAGCGATGACCAGCGGACCGAGATCGACACTCATGCTGTCCTCCAGACGACGGTGCGAGCCGACACTCAGCCTGACAGCAGCCACTGACAACGGAGTTGGCCGCCCGCCGGTGGATGCCGCGCCGCAGTGCGTACGGGACCTCACCGGGCGATTCCCGCGGATGCCGCCGCCCCCCTTCCCGACCCAGGTCGTTGCAGGTCAGGAAGGGGGGCGGCGGTGGTGACAGCCGTTCAGATATCCCGGAAGAGACCTGGCGGCCCCGTGACCTGCCGCGATGGGTGGCTGCGGGGCGCTGACCTGTGCTGATGGCCTTTCGGCTGTTTCACGCTCGTGCCTGTTGATGCAGCCGGAAGTCCCAGGAAAGTCCCAGGGGGCTCCCACTGCCGATGGCCATTCTCTTGGCTCTATGCAGCTGCGTGGTGCGCGTGAACCGGTGCGCAGCATTACGGCACTGCGCGAAGGTCTTGGCAACTACCATCGCGGTATGGCAGACCCCTCGGACTACGAGCTCGCGGCATGGCGTGACATCCAACGGTTCAAGGGCCGCCCGCTGTCACGAGTAATGAGAAACACTGGCGAGCAAGTGGCCATCGGCGCTGCGGAACTCGGCAAGCGTGCCGCGAAGTACCTGGAGAACCACCCACGGGCCCAATCGGCGGTTTCGCGTGGACAGGAAATCGCTGCCAAGGGCGCTCACAAGGTCAGCGCCGGGGTTCGCGGAGCCGCCGACGCCCTCCCGGACTGGAGCGGCGCCGCTTTTCAGTCCATGCGGCAGACGGCGGGACGGGTCTCGCGAGTGGGACTCTCCTCCAAACGGGTGGTGGCGCTCCACAAGAAGCGCGGGCACGATGTTGCATCACTGTCCGACCTGCGCCGCCTCGGCCTCGAGCAGGTCGATGCTGTCCGTGGACGGGCAGCGAGCTGGTACTACCCCGCCGGTGCTGCGCTTGCTGGAGCGGGTGCTGGGCTTGTGATCTCCGGAGGACAGCTCGTCACCGCTGCCTCCGCCGGCGCTGCGGCAGCGCCTTCGGGAGGTGCAATCGTCGGTGCTTTTGCTGCCGATGCAGCAGTCGTCCTCGGACTCGCATCTCGCTGCGTCGGTCAGATCTCGCTGCTCTACGGCTACGACCCCGAAGAGCCTGCCGAGAGGCTCTTCGTGATGTCTGTTGTCAATGCCGGGACGGCAACGTCGGCCACCGCCAAGACCGCCGCGATGGCCGACATCTCACGGCTCACTCAAGCACTCGTCCGCGGCAAGACGTGGGCGGTCCTCAACGAGGCAGTTGTCACCAAGGTCTCCGCGCAGTTCGCGAAGGCGTTCGGCTTTCGCCTTACCAAGAAGGGACTCGGCAAAGCCGTACCCGCATTTGGGATCCTCGTTGGAGGCAGCCTCAACTGGACCACATTGGAGGGGATCGTTGACGCCGCCGACGTGGCGTACCGGCGGCGGTTCCTCCTTGAGAAGTACCCACATCTCGGTGACGAGGAGGCATCCGCATCGTTCCCTGATTCCGACACGGACGTCCCGGACGACGCCGACGAGGCGATCAGTGTGCTTGGCGAGCTCGCCGAGGCGGGCGGACCCGACCTCCGCTGAACCGACGCGGTTCACATGCCCGGAGCGGGGCCAAGAATGCGAGCTGGGATTGCTCTGACGCCCCGGTGGAGCGTCGGCCCTGGCAACAGGCCACTCCGCCGGGGCTTTGACATACCCGCTGCCCAGCGAGGAACAGCGACTATCACCCGACCGGTGCTGTCGATGTTGCGGCAGCACGAGATGCAGCAGGTGCTTAGAAGGCACCAGGTGGTTACCGGCATGAGGTGGCTCTGACCTGCAACGATGGCTGGGATTGAAGGGCCGTGAGGCGGATTTCTGGCGTTCTCGGGAAGTGGCGGACGCTGACTGCCAGTTCATCGCGCACACGGGGACATTCGCCTGGTGACTCAGGTCGGAGCGCGCGGCGACCTATATATCGGCGAGGAGCAGGGCTTTGTGTGCGAATTGAGGTCACGACCGTGTGAGCGGCGCTACGGTCTAAGCACCGACTGCCGACGGACGAGGCGTGGGTTTCGGCGAGTGCATAGAGTGCCGCACGGGTGGGAGGTCTTAATGGTGGGGAGCTCGGAATCGGGTCGCGGCGCGCTGTGGCTGGCTGTGGTGCTGGCGGGCACGGCGTCGGTCGGGTTAGTTGCAGTGGCAGTGATGGCCGATTTGAACACAGCAGCGCTCGTATCAAGTCTCATAGGCGCAGTGGTCGGCCTGGTGGGTGCGGTGGGCTCCTTCGTCGCCCTGATCCGCACCCCCAGAGGTAGTGGTCGTGTGGGACGCCAGGTCCGGGCGAGGCGAGGTGGGTTCGCTGCCGGCGGCAATTTCGCCGGCAACGCCGTCGGTGACCGGTCACAGGTGTCGGGATCGCGAACTCCTGATCGTCGGCCCACAACCCAGCGAGGCCACGATCACGTTCAGGCAGGCCCAGGTGCCGTAGTAGCTGGCGGGGACATGACCGACAACGCCTTTGGCAACGAGAGCCGTCGATGACTGAGCTGCCGTGGCGTCGCGGAAGATCATCTGCCAGCCCCAGCCCGGAAGACGGCACCCCTGCGGCGAGTGACCGATACGTGGACTCTCATGCGGCAGAGACGGGCACCACCGTTCCCCCGGACAGCGCGCGACACGTGAGGGTGAGCCGCGGCGGCGTAGGAGCCGGCGGTGACGTCGTGGGCAACGCGCTCGGCCCCTACAGTCGGGTTACCAACATCGGGGAACAGCACGTGCATCTGCCCCGCGACCGAGGGCTGGAGGTGACATGGCCGCTGGAGATCGGGGCGGTTCCGGCGTTGGCCACAGCGTTCCAGTCTCGGAGCAACCTGCGCAAGAAGGTTGAAGCGGCCCGTTCGGGCGGTGAATCCGTCGTGCTGACTCAGGTGCTTTCCGGTGGTGGCGGCGTCGGTAAATCCCAGCTGGCTGCCGCCTACGCCACCGAAGCTGTGGCGGATGGCACGGAGCTGGTGGTCTGGGCATCGGCTGCCCACACGCACCAGGTGATCACGCAGTATGCGCAGGCAGCCGTTCGCATCGGAGTTCCGGGCGCCGACGCGGGGGACCCCGAAGTGGTTGCCCGTGCCTTTCTCTCGTGGCTGGCCACCACTCCCCGCCGATGGTTGGTGGTTCTGGACAACATCACCGACCCCACTGGCCTCGCCCCATGGTGGCCGGCCAGCCGCACCGGCACCGGTTGGGTGCTGGCCACTAGCCGCCTGCATGACGCTCGGCTGTCCGGCGGTGGCCGTACCCGCATCGCAATCGATGTCTACACGCCTGACGAGGCGCACGCCTATCTGCGCGCCCGGCTGGATGGCGACGGCATGGGTCATCTCCTGGACAACCACAGCGGAGCCCTAGCCGAAGCCTTGGGCTACCTCCCGCTCGCTTTGGGGCACGCTGCCGCCTACATGATCAACGAGGACCTCTCCAGCGCTGAGTACCTCGACCGCTTCCACCGCACCCGGTTGGAGCAGGCACTGCCAGAATCGGCTGACGCCGATGGCTATGGACGGCAGATCACCGCCACCCTGCTGTTGTCCCTGGAGGCCGCACAGCGTGCCGACCCCACCGGACTGGTCACCCCGGCCCTGACATTGGCTGCCCTCTTGGACCCGGCTGGCCATCCCCGTGGTGTGTGGGGCACCCTCACAGCCCTCCGCTACCTCACCATCTGCCGCATGCCGCCGCATGCTCCTCAGCACGAGAAGGCGCCAGCGGCCACCGCCGAGCAAGCCCATGCCGCCTTGCGCATCTTGCACCGCTACGCACTACTCACGTGTGACACGCGTGCGGAACCCCGTGCAGTGAGAATCCATGCCCTCACGGCCCGTGCTGTGCGGGAATCCACCCCGCCTGAAGTCCTCCCGGGACTTGCAGCTGCAGCTGCCGGTTCCCTGCTTGAAGCCTGGCCCGATCCCGATCAGCCTCATCCCGACCTCGCGGCTGCTATGCGCGCCAACACTGAGGCCCTCGCTGGCCATAGCGGCGACCACCTCTGGTACCCCGAAGGCCACGCAGTCCTTTACACCGCTGGCTACAGCCTCGCAAATGCAGGTCTGACAGCCTCTGGCACCGCCTACTGGCAGCAACTCGCCACTGACAGCGATCGCGTACACGGACCCCATAACCGAGGCACCCTCGTTGCCCGCATCCAGCTCGGCGCTTCACACCGTCAAGCGGGGCAGACCGATATCGCCGTTACCGTCCTGGAGCAGGTACTCGCCGACTGTGAAGAGACGTTGGGGCCTGACAACCCCGACACTCTTGTTGCCCGCGGCAATCTCGCCGGCGTCTACCAACAAAGCGGGCGCGCTGACGACGCCGTTAGCCTCATGGAGCAGGTAGCAGCCGACTGCAAGAGGAGGTTGGAGCCTGACCATCCCAACAGCCTCGCGGCGCGGCACAACCTCGCTGCCGCCTACGGGTATGCCGGACGTACCGATGAGGCCCGTTCGATCGCAGAGCAACTGCTCGATGACTGCGAACGAACGATGGGCTCCGATCACCCCAAAACTCTTGCCGCACGCGGCAACCTAGCTGTCCTCTACCGCCAGGCGGGGCACATCGACCAGGCCATAAGCGTAGAGGTGGAAGTACTCGCCGCCCGGGTGCGGACTGCGGGACCCGACCATCCCGACACAATCGTTGCCCGTAGCAATCTCGCCGCCTCCTATGAGAAAGCTGGGCGCATCGCCGACGCCGTTGCCTACCTGGAACAGGCGCTCCGTGACAGCGAAAGGATCCTAAGCGCCGACCACCCCGATACCCTCAAGATTCGCCGCCGCCTTGCAGATTGCTACTACCACCATGAGGGGCGCATCGAAGAGGCCCTCACCATTGAGGAGGAGGCGTTGGCTGCCCTGGAACGGCGAGTGGGGCCCGACGATCACAGCGTCCTCGTTGGCCGCGCCAGCCTCGGCAGTGCCTACTGGCAGGCGGGACACGTCGATAGGGCCATCGCCATCCTCAATCGGGTGCTCGCCGACAGCGAACGAGTTCGCCCTGATCACCCCGACACGCTCGCGGTCCGGGGCAACCTTGCTGCAGCCCACTGGCAGGCGGGCCACATCGACCAGGTCATTGCTCATATGGAGCGGCTACTTGCCGACAGTAGGCGAATCCATGGCGCCGACCACTCCACCACCGTCGCTGCTCTTGCTGGCCTTGCCGCTGCATACGTACAGGCAGGGCGAGCCGACGAGCTCAGCACCCTCTTGCAGTAAGAGTGCGGTTCTTCTGAAGGGATGAGTGAGTGGGGGCCATGCTAATCGGGGTGTGACCCCACAGTCCGTGTCGACCGTGGTGGTGAAGGAAGGGAGCCGTTCGGGCACCCTGAATCCGAGTCGGCTTTCAAGCAGTCTCCGGAAGCACGTCAGAGCTTGGAGCGATCCCTCGGATCAGGCCCTGGCCAGATCCGTCACGCACCTTAGCGCGCAGTCCAAGTGGCGGAGACGGGCTGAGCGGCGACTGATGGTCCGTTGGCCGGATTCCGACACGTCGGCATCGCGTGTGACAGTCACCGCAGCACCGTGCGCCCCTCGTGCCCCCTTGAGGGGCTGCCGAGAGTGAGATCAGAATTCCCTGTATGTACTGACAGGGGAGTTGTGGTCGGTCGTGACCGGCCCAACTGGAGGGGGAGCAGTGACGATCAAGTTGGTGTCCGTTTCGCCTGTGCAGGACGAGCTGATCGACAAGGCCGTAGCTCTAGGGGATCGCTACACGAAGACCCTGGGGCTTTTGACGCCTCCTGCCTACCGGAAAGCGGCAGAGGATGGCGGTCTTCTAGCCGTCGTCGAATCTGATGAGGTGATTGGCTACGCGCTGTTCGGACTCCCGAAGAGGAGTGCGCGCATCCGGCTCGCGCACTTGTGCGTGGCGGAGGAGCAGCGCGGCCGGGGAATCGCCCGCCGTCTGGTGCAGGGCATCAAAGAGCAGTACCCGCAACGACTTGGGATCAAGGCCAAGTGCCGCCGGGACTACAACCTCAGCGGGATGTGGAGAAGCCTAGGTTTCGTCCCGGATGGCGAGGTTCGAGGGCGGGGCCGGGATGGCGAGATCCTGGACGGCTGGTGGTTGGACCTCGGTCATCCGGATCTGTTCACGGAGATGGAGAGCGACGCGCTCCTGCTGGTGACGGTCGACCATAGCGTTTTCGCTGATTTGCGCGGCCTTGCCGACACGGACGACGCGGAGGAGTCCCGCGCGTTGGAAGCCGGCTGGATGGCGGATCTCGTCGAGCTCGCCTACACACCCCAGCTGGTCCATCAGATCCGGGACCTCACTGACGCGGCAGAACGTCAGCACCAACGTGCGGCGCTGACTGGTCTGCGCAAGCTTGCCCCCGAATCGGCGGCCGTAGACGAAAGAAGCCGTGAACTGCTTCAAGCCGCTAAGCAGGCCACCCCCGCCCTGACTGTCGACGCTGAGCTTCGGCTTCACCTGCGGTATGTGGCCGAGACCTCGTGCGCCGGGCTGCAAGTCCTGGCGACCCGTGAGCCGCTGCTGTCCCGCCTGGCCGACGTCGCCTGGGATGTCGCCCGCGTTCGGGTTGTCTTGCCTTCCACCGTGACGCTGCACGCGGACGAATTGCGGCAGGCCCAGGTGTACCGCCCTGCCGATCTGATGGGGACGGAGTTCCGGTCCGGCGAGGTGGCACCAGGTGCGGAGGGCGAGCTGATCGCCTTCTTTCGCCAGTCGGGCGGTGACGACGGATCGCCCTTCGCTGAGCGGCTGCGGTCGCTGAACGAAGGAGAGGTCGCCTGGCGTCGCGAGCTGCTCCGAGATGGTCAGGGCTGTCCAGTCGCCCTCTATGCGTGGGCGCTGGACGGGCGAACTTTGGTTGTTCCCGTCCTTCGCACGGCCAGCCACGCGCTCGAAGAGACACTGGCCCGGCAACTTCTCTTCCTGATCAAACGGCTCGGCCGGAGCTACGGTGCAGAGATCATCCGCATCAGCGATCCGCATCCATCAGAGGCTGCCAAGTCCGCAGCAGGCGATGACGGGTTCTTCGAGCATGACGGCAGCCTCGTCGCCCTCCTCGTGAACGTGTGTGGGACGGCCGCGGAGGTGGAGGCTGTGGCCGGTGGCCTGGCTCGGGAGCTGACCGTGGAGACGACCGCGCTCCGGGTCGGCATGCCCGCAGAGGTGGCCGCCGTGGTGGAACGGGCGTGGTGGCCGGCTAAGGTCATCGACTCCGAACTGCCCTCCTTCTTGGTGCCCATCAAGCCGCGCTGGTCGACCGAGCTGTTCGACGTTCCCGCCATGCTCATTCCGCGGAGCGACGTCTTGGGAATCAGCAGAGAGCACGTCTATTACCGCTCCTCGGGCCGCCGGGGTGAGAGCGTCCCGGCTCGCCTGCTCTGGTACGTCAGCGAGGGCCACTTCCCGGGCGAAGGTCAAATGGTGGTGGGCAGTTCGCGACTCGACGAAGTGCTCATCGACACGCCCCTCACCCTCTACTCGAAATTCGAACACCTGGGTGTATATGGTCGGGCTGAGGTTCAAGATGCTGCCGATGCCTCGGGACGCGCCATGGCGCTGAGGTTCTCGGACACCGAGATCTTCCCGAAGCCGGTGACGCTGCGGCGATTGACCTCACTGGCCAGGGAGCAGGGACTACCGTGGTCGCCGAGCTCGCTGATCTCGTTGTCCAGGATCAGCAGAGAGCTGTTCCAGGCGGTCTACCAAGAGGGGCACCGAACGACGTGAACGATCCGGAACGCGCGATGCTGCTGTCCGTCCATCCGCGCTTCGCCACCGCGATCCTGGCCGGCAGCAAGACGGTGGAGGTCCGTCGCCAGCGCGTCGCTGTGCCCCCCGGAACCCTGGTTCTGCTGTACGCGACCGCGCCCACCATGGCCCTGGTGGGCACGGCGCGCATCGCAGCAGTCCACGTCGCCTCTCCCAAGGAGGTGTGGTCCGCCCATCGCACCCAGACGGGAATCTCTCGGCGGGAGTACGACACCTACATGCGCGGCGCGACCCAGGCGAGTGGCCTCACATTGGAGGCTCCTCATTCTTTCGACGAGCCGGTGACGCTCAGCGCACTGCGGGCTGCGGGGGCCTTCCACCCTCCGCAGAGCTACCGCTACATGAAGGGCGATGAGCTTCTGCAGGTAGCCGTGGCAGGACCTGTCGTGGGCACCACCCTTCGCGAAGCGCTGGGAGACCTGGTGTCCGCCTAGCGCAAGGGCTGCCTCAAGAGGGGTGACGGACACGGATAGCTTTGGGCGTATGAGGTTGCCACCGACACGCCCTTCAACCGATCGCCTGGGGGTTCGGCCTGTTGAGGCCGAGCGCGATGGATGTCGTGTTTGTAGGGCAACTGTCGTGTTGCGCTGTCTGCGGCATCGAGGCGCCGCCTGGAGACGCCCTGCTCGGCGAGATCGGCAGGACCAGGCACCAGCCAGGCCCGAACCGTCATCCGGCCATTGGTTCGGAGCCCGTCGCTAGGGTCGTGTTCATGAGCCCTTACGACGTGGACTACTCCTGGCTGCCGGACCACCAGCTTCACGTGGTCGCGACGCTGGCCCATGTGGATCACACGATCGACCAAGCGCTGCGGCTGACTCATGATTACACTGAGCAAGGGCCGATCACGTTCGCCGAGGTGGTCGCAGGCAGCCGGGTGGAGGTTGTGGTCAAGGCGCTTGCGCCTCTCCCGGAAGCGGTGCCCCGGCTCGTGGCTGATGCTCTCACCCAGTTGCGGGCTGCGTTGGAGCACACCCTGTACGCGGAGGTCGAGGCCAGTCTTGGGCGGCCCTTGACCGAAGAAGAGGCACGGGGTGTCGAGATGCCCGCGACCACGGAGGCCGGGGCGCTTGCCAAGTGGTTCCGAGACGGTCGGCGGCGCCGACTTCCGCCGCTTCATGCCGAAACGCCTCTTGCGCAGCGTATCGAGAGGCTTCAGCCGTTCCAGCGCCGGGACGCCGACGAGCATCCGCTGCGGCTCCTGGCCGTCTACACCAACCTGGCTAAGCACCGTACCCCCGCTGTCGCGGCAGCCCGGCTCGGGGCCGTGTACCCGGACGATCCGCGCAGCGATCTGACCGTTGCGCTTCCCCTCAAACCGCGGCCCCGACCGGGCGACGGCCTGCCCCTACGGGAGGGCGATGTACTCGCCGCTGCCCCGCGCGGCGCCCGAATTGCCTTCTCCGTGGTGCCGACCGTATCTCTGCAGTGGCCTCACACTGAGGTGTGGGCTATCGCCGCCCATGAGCTGGACCTTCTTGAAGACTGGGTGCGCACCATAGCCATTCCCGTTCTTGCCACCGGCAGTTACGAGGTGAGCTCGCTGCCGCCGCAGCTCGACATCACGGTCGGACACGGGGACCTGCGCGCCGAACTAGCAACGGCGGGCCGCACGCCCGCTGTGCTGCGTGCCAGGGACAGGATCGCGGCTGCCGTCGCCCGTGCCGATCTCGTCGAGGTCCTCGCTCCTTCCCCGGAAGGACCCGAGGCGGAAACGGTCCGGATCTGGCTCGAATCACTGGACAACGAGGCGGTCGTGGAGCGGGCCGTCCGCCTGGCGGGTGTACGCGGCCAACCGCATGAACTGATTCGGGTATGCCGCGAGTTGATTGCCGAAGCCCTCAGCCAGACGGGGTGCGCTCCGGCGTCCTCGCGCACGGACGGCGGCGAGGCGTAGGAACGAACAGCGGGCCAGCGCAGGAGGTCCCCGATGTCTTTGCGCGGGAGCGGCGTGATGCGGCTGCGTACGGAGATCTTGCGCGTACCCAGCCGATGCGGTCATGCCGCTGACGCTGTCTGGATCAGCGATGCACGGTCCCGTTCCCTTCCTCTGTCTAGAGGTTGTCCCGTATGGGTGTGAGTTATCCGGCGAGGGCCAGATTGGGGAGCCGGGAAACGCCGAGTATGGCCTGGTGAACACCATTACTCTTCTAGCCTGATGACGCGGATGGCTTGGCGGCGTTGCGGCATGGCTCATGAAAGGATACTTGCGGTGAAGCTATTTATGGACGAGTCGGGAAACGGAAACGCTTCCCAGCCATTGATCGTAGGCGCGGTTGAACTGGGTGACGATGCAGAAGACATCGAGGAAAGAATTCAGGATCTGTACAAACGCCTGGTCGCGAGGCGTAGCTTGACCGGATTTGGCAGCTTCGAAGATTTTCGCAAGGACGGTTTTCACAGCTCGAACGATCCGACAGAGATCTCCGTCCCATTTCGAGAGCTCATGCGGACCACCTTCTTCAGGGCGTATATGGTCGTCACTGATCGAACGAGTTTCCCCCGTAACGCCGAATCCGAGCTAATCGAGTTCATGTACGTAAAGTTGTTGAGTGATTTACTGATTCGGCATCGCCGTGAACCCGAGTTTCTTTGCTACATAGAGCAGAGCGAAGAAATGGCGTCGATCATTCGCCGACTTCCCGATGCCGTCGTCAGGCGGGCCCGCAAAAAGGCCGGTAGAGATGCATCGTTGCCACGGCCGAATATTTCAATGGTCACTAAGCGTGATTATATGTCTACGGCCATCATCGACTATGCCATGGCCGACGTAAGTAGATGGCTCCAAAAGGACCGCACCAAGAACCCGAAAGACTACGCTTATAGAGCATTCCGCGAGATTGAACCGTCCGTTTCCATGCTCTATTCGTTCGAGCTTGGTCGCATTTCCAGTCGAAAGGACCCCCTTCATTGATGTGTGATATGCTCACGCCTGAGGTAGGGTCGCGGTCAACGTTGTGCGCGAGTTCGCGTGCGTTGCATGATAGCCCTTGCACGGGAGTGTGGCCCTACCTCCTGACACGCCACCGCAGGGGGTCCAGTGTCTTTCTCGGTTGATCAGCTGGCTGAGCAGGCTGGCTTATCGGTTGAAAATCTAGAATGGCTATCCGCGCAGCTGCCTGCGGGTGAAGGGCGTTTCTATGTCCAGCGGAGGCACCGCAAGAAGCGCGGCGGAATACGAGAAGTATTCGAGCTGAAGTCGCCATTCAACGCCGTTAGCAAGAATTTGCATCGGAGCTTTACGGGCCGGTTCTCGTATGAAGCTCCCGACCATGTTCACGGATTTGTTCGCGGGCGTTCCACGATCAGTAATGCCAGTCAGCACCTTGCGAAGAGGTGTGTATTGCGCATGGATCTTGAGGATTTCTTTCCGTCCATTGGTGCCGCAACAATAAGGGCTTCATTGCGAGAGCAAGACTACGATGAGAAGGCTGCGGAACTTGCTGTCAGTCTCGTTACTATCGGCGGCAAGCTGCCAATCGGACTTAGTACGTCGCCCCTGTTGTCTAATTTGGCCTTCCTGGGCACAGACCGCTCGCTTGCCGAGTATGCGCGGTCGGAAGGTCTGACGTTTACGCGCTATGTGGACGATCTCACATTCTCCGGCGACGTTACTGACCGCCACTCGGCGGATATCGCTCGTATTCTCGACGACGCTGGCTGGTCGGTAAACACGCGCAAGACCGCTTTCATGCGCCGCGGTGGTCCGCAATACGTTACCGGTTTGTATGTCGGAGACTCGGACGGGCCCCGGATTCCGCGCAACCTAAAGCGTAAGATGCGATGGATCTTGCACGTGATATCGAAATTTGGTTATGAGGTCTATATGGCCGAGTTCGGTGGCGAGGACGAGGGGATGTATCGGCGTCGGCTATTGGGCTGGGCATGCTATATCGCCGCAGTCGAGCCAGACGTGGGCTACCCACTACTGCGAGCATTCGATGGACTAGTTCCGGAGGGGGATGACGAGGATCTAGAGGGGTATGAAGAGGATCTATACGACCTGCTCTAGAGGTGGGCCATGCTCGGCAATGCCCGACTCCCTGGCCCTCACCGAATCACTCACACCCGCACGGTAACGACCCCTAGAGGTTGTCCCGTATGGGGTGTGAGTTATCCAGTGAGGGCCAGGTTATGGAGCCGGGCGATGCCGAGCATGGCCTGGTGAACGCCGTCGCCCTTGAGCCGGCAGTGGACGGCGTTCTCCGCTTCCTGGTGGGGACTGAGGTGCGTTTGACCTCGTCGTTTGCGGTGCGGGATGAGCAGGCCGGTGCCCTGGTATCCGCCGTCGGCGAGGGTCGGAGCGCCGCGGCAGGCCCGGTCGACGCCGGACTCCGTGAACGCCCGGCAGTCGTTGCGGCTGCCGGGCAACGGCAGGCCGATCGCCACCACCAGGCGGCTGTTGGCGTCGATGACGACCTGCAGGTTCGTCGAGTACCGATAGTTCTTGCTGGACGTGGCCACGCTGCGGTCACGGGTGGGCACCAGGGTGCCGTCGACAATGTAGACGGTGTCCTTGCGTGGTCGGCGGGCCGGCGAGAAGGCCAGCAAAGGCGCCAGGTGATCGAGGATGCGATCGGCTGCAGACTTCGAAACCCCGAACAGCGGCGCCACCTGCCGCAACGTGAGGTTCGTGCGCCAGTACGTCGCCACCAGCAACACCCGGTCCTCCAGCGTCAGCCGCCAGGGACGACCGCGCTGAACGTCGCCCCCGTGCCGCCGCACCAACGCCACCAGCCTGGCGAACTGCACCTCGGTCAGCCCGGCGAACGGCTCGATCTACTTCGGATCATCCGCTGAGATCACCCCACCCATACCCAGCCAACGCACCAACCACCTCACCGGTTACGGGACAACCTCTAGGCGGAGATGCGGGCCGGGCACCTCTGCCGTTCACCCGTCAGGTGCAGGAGGAGCACCGCTAGCTGGGCAGTAGAGGCGTCACGACGGATGGGCCTTCGAACTCCCCGGCGACGGCATCCATGATGACTTCGTCGCACGTCTGCCCTAGCCAGTACCCGGCTTCGCGGAGGTTGCCGGCTTTGCGGAAGCCTGCTTTCTCGTAGGCCCGGATGCCTGCTGTGTTCGGGGCGAGGACCTTGAGCCAGACCATGCGCAGGTTGGTGATGTGGAAGGCGTAGTCGAGGGTCAGGCGGGTGGCCTGGGTGCCGATTCCTCGTCCGCGGGCTTCGGGGGCGAGCATGATGATGTATTCGGCGGTGCGGACGGCGTGGTCGGGCAGGAGGGTGGCGACTCCGGCGGGTACGGGTTTGCCGGAGGTGCGGTCGTAGATGGTGAAGCGGATGTTCTCGCCGCGGAGTTGGTGGGACATGCCTTCGGTGCGCGCTTCGAGGGACTCGGGTGCCTGGCGGCCGTAGCCGACGAGGAGGGTGGGGTCCTGTTCCCAGCGCCAGTACTTCTCGACGAGGTCGGCGCGGTAAGGGCCGAGTGCGCAGGTGTCGGTGCCGATCCACAGGATTGGGTCAGTGTTGGTGCTGATGGCGGGCTCCAATGGTGAGGGCGGCGGTGTAGGCGAGCGTCGAGGGTGGCTCGGCGGCCGGGGCTCCGTTGTCAGTCTGCACCCAGGCGTGGAGCCGGACGGGGTCTGGTGCGACGCCGTGGCACCAGGTGGCCGACAGCCGCCGGGTGGCGAGCAGGAGTACCGCGGCGGCGGATTCCTCCAGGCAGGCGGTTCTTGCTGGTGAGTACCAGCCGGCGCGGCGGACGGCGAGGGTGGCGGCCTGTGCCTGGTCGTGGGTGGCGGGTCGGCGGCATGTTGACACCGCCCTCCTCAGTGCAGTGGTGAGGCGGTTCATCGTGGTGCTCGGGGTGCCGATTCGTTTGATGGCGAGGACCGTGGCCAGAGCGGATGCGGCGGCAGTGGTGGTGCGGGTGGGAGCGGGCCTGAGGGCTCCGGCAGGGTGTTCTGCACTGCCCCAGCTCGCGCTGGGGCCCTTCGCGATCAGAGGCGCTGGCCACGGGGTCGGTGTGAGGGTTCTGACCAGGAGGCCGGTGGTGAGAAGCCGGGTGGCGAGAACGGATGGCATGACGTCCAGGCGGCCGGTCGCTGCTGCGTCGCGCCAGAGCGCCGCCGCGGCGGGCAGCAGGCATTGGACATGGCCATTGCGGTAGTTGACGAGGACCGTGACGTGCCCGAAGTCGAGGGCTCGGACGTGGTCTGGGGCGGTGGCGAAGGGGGACGGCTCAATCATTTGTGCTCCTGGCGGGCTCGCTCGTCCAGGCAGGTGCGGGGGCGCGGTGGTGGGCGACCAGCCAGGCTTCGGCGGCCAAGGCTTGTTCGAGGGTGGCCAGCGGCATCGGGATGCCTGCGGCAGCCCCGCACAGGGCGCGGCCCAGGGAAGTGGGGTTGATCAATCCGAGGCTGGCTAGGTGGCCGTCGGTGAGGGCGAGGAGGTCAGTCAGGTTGGCGCGCAGACCGGCGTAGTGATCGGCGTCGAAGCTGCCCTTGGTGGTGCGGGCCGCAACGGCGGGCGGGAGCAGTCCTGCCATGGCCTGGCTCAGCTGTGGCTTGTAGGCGTGGAGCGGCGGACGCTGGTCGAGGGGTGTCCTCAGCACGGTGTCCATCACCGTGGCGTCGAGGAACGGGTTGTGCATGTCGATCCCGCAGGAGGCGGCCAGCTGGGCGTCGGCCGCTGCCGTGCGTGCGACTTCGCGGATCTCGTCCACCAGGACTCGCACGGATCCGTCCAGGCCCGGCAGCGTGTCCGGTGCAGCGACGGCTTCGCGTGCTGCCTGTATCAGGAGGCGGCGGGCTGTCGGTTCGGCCCAGGCGGGGAACGGCAGAACGGGGAACCAGCGGACGAGCCCGTGATCGTTTCGGCCAGGCGTGCCGACGGTGCGGGCGAGGGTGGCGAGAGCTTGGTGCCGGCTGGCCCTGGCGGCCTTCGTGGCATCGGCGAGGAAGGGAAGCACCTTGTGGTGCCGCAGGCGGGCCCAGCCGAACGCCTCGTTGGCTGCTCGCTTCCAGCGGCGGTGGCGTATCAGGTCGGCGAGGTGAAGAGGCGGCTGGAACAGGACGCTGTCGCCTCCGTCGCCGGTGAGGTGCGTGTGACTTCCGAGGCGCGTTCGCATCCAGCGGAGCTGGCCGGTCAGACGGGCCTGCATCAGGGTGGAGGGTGCTGGTTCATCGGTGGCCGGCACGGCGGTGATGCGGGTGTACGGCAGGTGTTCCGCTGCCATCGGCAGCAGGTGATGGGTGATGCGACCTTCATGCGCCTCGGCCGTCAGGCGCGCGTAGTGCAGATCCGCACCGGACGTGTCGCCCTCGGGGTGGATGGTGACGGCGTTGAGACGGCCGGAGGGCGGCAACGCGTGCGCTGCCAGAACGGCGACGGAGGTCGAGTCCAGTCCTCCGGACAGATCACACGACAGGGCAGGGGCAGCTGCCACTCGTAATGCGACGGTGGCCGTCAGCGCACTGCGCAGACGCTGTACGGGCGATCCTGCCGAGTCGGCGTCGGGCCGCCACAAGGTCGTACACCTGGGGCTGCTGCCGTCGGCGGGCAGCTCGATTCGGCTGCCGGGCGGCAGTTGCTCAACGCCCGTGAAGAAGGTCCGTGGGCCCGCTAATACGGGTGCCGAGGGCAGAAATACGGAGCACGCCAGCCGCTGGGTGTCTACAGGGGCACCGATGAGCGATGCCAATGTCCGAGCAGAGGTGCACCACGCCCACCCTCCTTGGTAGGCGGTGAGGTAGACGGGGCGGGCAGCGGCAGGGTCCGAATACACGGCCACACCGTCCTCGGTTTCTTCCACGACCGTGTAGGAGCCGGGCCAACGCCACGCGATATCGTGCGGCAGCTTGCTGCCGGCCAGGCACTGCATTTCGAAGCTGGTGGCACCGCAAAGCCCCAGGATGAGGATGCGCCGCCGACCGCTGTCGTTCGACACCGAGCGAGCAGCGCCGTCCCCCAGCCGCCATGTTGCTGACCGTGCCGCGACGGGCTTCACTCCGGCGGGGCGAGGGTGGGGATTGTGCGGATTGCTGAAGCCTCCGAAGATCACCAATTCCTCCAGGGGTTCGGACGCAGGTGCGGGGGGGGGGGGGGGGGGGGGGGGGGGGGGGGGGGGGGGGGGGGGGGGGGGGGGGGGGGGGGGGGGGGGGGGGAGAGGGGAGGGGGGGGGGCCGGGGGTTTGCGCTTCTGCGCCACGTGCGGTTC
>NZ_JBVHZH010000062.1:0-42654 GCF_055574515.1 Streptomyces sp. NPDC029466 | reverse complement strand
TGGGGGGTGGTGTAGGCACGAAAAAAAACCACCCACCCCCCCCAAAAACCCCCCCCCCCCCCCCCCCCCCCCCCCCCCCCCCCCCCCCCCCCCCCCCCCCCCCCCGCTCCCGTTTGCCGGAGACCGTCGTCTAGGCTCCCCCGGAGCGCAGGCAGGGGGCCTGCATGGACGAGTCGGCCGTAATCCGGCCCAGTGTGGGGGTAGTGGTTCGATGCGTGCACTACGCGTGCTGTTGATCCTCGTGGTCATACTCGGGGGGCTGTTCGTGGCCGCCGACCGGGTGGCCGTGGGGCTCGCCGAGGACAAGGCCGCGGAGAAGATCCGCGGCAGCCAGGGGCTGGACCGGACCCCGACCGTCGCCATCAAGGGCTTCCCGTTTCTGACCCAGGTCGCGGGCCGCAGCCTCCAGGAGGTGGACGCCGATCTCGGGGGCATCGAGGCCCGTGCCCAGGGGCGCGCGCTGCGCATCGACCAGCTGTCGGCGCACTTCTTCGACGTCGGGCTGACCAGCGACTACACCTCCATCGAGAGCGCCGCCTCGGCCACCGGCAACGCCCGGATCACCTACGCCGACCTGACGAAGGCGGCGGGCGGCGGCGTCAAGATCAGCTTCGGCGGGCAGAAGGACGGCCGCAGCCAGGTCAAGATCTCGCCGAAAATCCCGGTCCTCAGCTCGCTGGAGGTGACCGGCTCCATCACCATCGTGGGCGGCGACACCGTCCGGCTGCGGGCCGACGGACTCCCCGGGATGTGCCGGGCCCTGCCCGGCTGTGAGGCGAAGGTGCGGGCCCAGACCGACCACGACTGGAAGCTGGACCAGCTGCCCGGCAACCTGAAGCTGGACAAGGTCGTGACGATGGCCGAGGGCCTGTCGATCTCCGCCTCCGGCAAGAACGTCAAGCTTCCCGGCTGACCTGACGCCCCGGCGGACCGCCCCACCGGTCCGCCGGGCCGATCCGGACACCGTCCATTTCCTGAGACACCCCGGTCCGTACGCCAGACCCCCCACGGGCGTACGGCCGCCCGGAGCCCGTGCGGGACCACGCCGCACGCCCTCCCATCCCGCATTACGGACAAACGCGTCTCATTATTCGACACGCCGGTGACATGCGCCGCTCCGCGTCCCTACGATCGGTGCCATGCAGAGCTCATTGAGCGGTCTCCGTCCGCGGGGACGGGCGGTACTGACGAAGCGGCGGGCAGTAGACCTGTGCCGCGTCGCCGCCATGCTCTGTCGCCCTGCCTGACGGGCTGTCGCACCCTCTCCCGAGCTCCTTCAGGAGCAGGGGTTTCCCCGTCGCCCGGCCGGCCCCCTCGGCCGTTCCCCGTATGTCCCCGCACAGCGCCACGCCGGCCCCGTACACCCGACACGGGCCGCCCGGAAGTCCACGGCGCGCACCCGGCATACCCGCGTGCAACTCTGCCACTGCCCCCCGCAACTGCCCCGGAGGAGAAGAATCATGAGCCGTAGCGACGTCCTCGTAGACGCCGACTGGGTCGAGGCCCACCTTGAGGACCCGAAGGTGGTTCTCGTCGAGGTTGACGAGGACACCTCGGCCTACGACAAGAACCACATCAAGAACGCCGTCCGGATCGACTGGAAGCAGGACCTCCAGGACCCGGTCCGCCGGGACTTCGTCGACCAGGCCGGCTTCGAGAAGCTGCTCTCGGCCAAGGGCATCGCCAACGACGACACCGTCGTCCTCTACGGCGGCAACAACAACTGGTTCGCCTCCTACGCCTACTGGTACTTCAAGCTCTACGGCCACGACAGCGTCAAGCTGCTCGACGGCGGCCGCAAGAAGTGGGAGCTGGACTCCCGCGACCTGGTCGACGGCTCCGAGGTTCCGCAGCGCCCGGCCACCGAGTACCAGGCCAAGGCCCAGAACACCGCCATCCGCGCCTTCCGTGACGACGTCGTCGCCGCGATCGACAACCTCAACCTGGTCGACGTGCGCTCCCCCGACGAGTTCAGCGGCAAGCTGCTCGCCCCGGCGCACCTCCCGCAGGAGCAGTCGCAGCGCCCCGGCCACGTGCCCAGCGCCCGCAACATCCCGTGGTCGAAGAACGCCAACGACGACGGCACCTTCAAGTCGGACGACGAGCTCAAGGCCCTCTACGAGGGTGAGTCCGTCGACCTCGCCAAGGACACCATCGCCTACTGCCGCATCGGTGAGCGCTCCGCGCTGACCTGGTTCGTCCTGCACGAGCTGCTCGGCCAGACCAACGTCAAGAACTACGACGGCTCCTGGACCGAGTACGGCTCGCTGGTCGGCGTGCCGATCGAGCTCGGCGCCGCCAAGTAAGCGAGCACGCTTCTTCCCTCCCCCGAACCCCTCAAGGAAGTACCTATGTGTGGAGCACAGGCAGGCGGCCCGGACGCCTCGACCATCAAGCCCGGTGAGACCACGATCCAGGGCAGCGTGACCCGCGACGGCGAGCCCGTCACCGGTTACGTCCGACTCCTGGACAGCACCGGCGAGTTCACCGCCGAGGTCCCCACCTCCGCGACCGGACAGTTCCGCTTCTACGCGGCCGAGGGCACCTGGACGCTGCGCGCGCTCGTCCCGGGCGGCACCGCGGACCGCACCGTCGTCGCCCAGAAGGGCGGCCTGGCGGAGGTCGCCATCGCCGTCTGACGGCACCGCGTGTGGCGGCGGCCCGGGGCCACCCGGATTCCGCCGCCACCGTCCGTACGGCCGGAGGGCCGCACCCCAGGGGTTTGGACGCCTTGGCTGGGGGTGCGGCCCTCCGTGCCGTGCGCGGCCGGTGGCGGGGCCGCCCCGACTTCTGTCCGGCCCCGCACGGACTTACCGTGGAGTCATGGACGCGCACCGCCGGTCGCCCGCAGAGCGCCGTCACCGCAGGTATTTCGTCCTGATGGGCGTGTGCCTGGTGCTGTTCGTCCTGGCCTGGGGCGTGGTGCGGCTGTGGTCGGTCCCGGCCGCGGTGGGCATGTGCGTCGTCGCCATGGTCATCCCGCCCGTCGCGGCCGTCATCGGCAACCGGCGCGAGCCCGGCGAGCGCTGGTGGGACGAGTCCGGCGACCCCGAGTCCGACCGCTGGTGGCGGGAGCTGGACGACCGGGGCGACGACAAGCACCCGCAGTAGGCCGGACCCGCCACGGTGCGGACGCTCAGTACACCAGCGCCTGGACGTCGTCCGGCATGATCTCGCTGACGAACACCTGGGCACCGGCGATCCCGGCCCCCTCGATCAGATCCTTCTGCTCGATGTCCCGCCGCGCCGCGCACTGGGTGCAGACCGTGATCGCCCCGCCGCCCGCGCGGATACCGTCGATCAGCTCCGGCAGCGGCGCCGCATGCGGCAGCTCGAACTCCGCCGCCCGCCCCGGCAGCGCGAACCACACCGACTCCCCGGTCAGCCACAGGGACACCTCGACGCCGCTGGCCACCGCCACCGCCGCCACCGTGAACGCCTGCGAGCACCGCTCGGGCGCGTCCGCGCCCGCCGTCACCTTGATCACGAGCTTCTTCGCCATGAGGCAAGAGTAGGCGCGGCGGACCTCACAGCGCCGCTGTCACCGCCGCCGACTAGACTCGCAGGCGGTCCGTTACACCCTCACTCGTCAAGGGGCGCGCTCGTGCTTGAGGCATTCTTCACCACCCTGCTGGTCCTGGTCGGCGTCGCCGTCGTCGCGTTCGCCGGTCTGACCTGGAAGAAGCTGTACCAGGGCCAGCGCTGAGCGCGCCTGTCACCACCACCCCTCGCCGGAGCGCCGCCCGCGCCCCCGGCGGTTCCCCTCTCTATAGATCGTCTGAGCTCTCATGATCGAGATCCCGTCCGACCTGAACCCGGCCCTGGTGCCGCTCGCCTTCCTCCTCGGCAACTGGGAGGGCGCCGGCGTCGCCGACTTCCCCGGTACCGAGAAGTGCAACTTCGGGCAGGAGGTCACCTTCAGCCACGACGGCCGTGACTTCCTGGAGTACACCTCGCACAGCTGGGTGCTCGACGCCGAAGGCAAGAAGGTCCGCCCGCTGGAGTCCGAGAGCGGCTACTGGCGCATCGACGCGGACCGCAAGGTCGAGATCGTGATGTGCCGCGACCAGGGCGTGGTGGAGGTCTGGTACGGCGAGCTGGCCGACCAGAAGCCGCAGATCGACCTGGCCACCGACGCCATCGCGCGCACCGCCGCCTCCGGCCCGTACAGCGGCGGCAAGCGGCTCTACGGCTACGTCAACAGCGACCTGATGTGGGTCGGCGAGAAGTCCACCCCGGACGTCCCGCTGCGGCCGTACATGTCCGCGCATCTGAAGAAGGTCGCCGACCTCAAGGAGTGGGCGGAGAGCCTGCCCGACGACATGCCGGACGGCGTCTCCTTCTTCCGTCCGGACGGCACGCCCTACAACCCGTAAGGCCCCCGGGGGGGGGGAGAGTCCCGCTCTCCCCCACCAGCGCCCCGCCGGGAGGGGGAAGCCGGTCGAAGTCCGGCTCTGGCCCTCGGCGTACGGACACCCGGCGCCCGCCCTTCTACACTGGCCGTGTGGTGACCACCGACTGGCAGAGCGACCTCCGCAGGCGCGGATACCGCCTGACCCCGCAGCGTCAGCTCGTGCTGGAGGCTGTGGACAGGCTGGAGCACGCCACGCCGGACGACATCCTCACCGAGGTGCGCAAGACGGCGGGCGGGGTGAACATCTCCACGGTCTACCGGACCCTGGAACTCCTCGAAGAACTGGGCCTGGTCAGCCATGCCCACCTCGGCCACGGCGCCCCGACCTACCACCTCGCCGACCGCCACCACCACATGCACCTGGTCTGCCGGGACTGCACGGAGGTCATCGAGGCGGATCTGTCGGTGGCCGAACCGTTCACGGCGATGCTGCGCGAACAATTCGGCTTCGAGACGGATATGAAGCATTTCGCGATCTTCGGGCGCTGTGCGGCCTGCCGTGCCAAGGCCGCCGAGGGTGACGGCTGAGGCGGTCGCCCCCGAGTCGTAGGCTGGCCCCATGCCGCGACCTTCACCCGCCAGCCCCCTGCTGTCGCTGCCCGGCGCCGTCCCCGCCGAGGCCCCCGACGAAGGCGTCGCCGCGCACTACGGCGACCTCTTCCGGGAGCAGCGTGCCCTCGCCGACGGCGCCGGCTTCGTCGACCTCTCGCACCGTGGCGTGGTCACCGTCACCGGCCCCGAGCGGCTGAGCTGGCTGCATCTGCTGCTCACCCAGCACGTCAGCGACCTGCCGCCAGGCCATGCCACCGAGGCGCTGATCCTGTCCGCGCACGGCCATATCGAGCATGCGGTCTCCCTCGTCGACGACGGCGAGACGACCTGGATGCACACCGAACCCGGCAACCAGGAGGCGCTGATCGCCTACCTGGAGAGCATGAAGTTCTTCTACCGGGTCGAGGTCGCCGACCGCACCGACGAGATCGCCGTCGTCCACCTCCCGGCCGGCTCCATCGCCGAGGTGCCCGGGACCGCCGTCGTACGCGAGACCGCGCATGGCCGCGACCTGTTCCTGCCCCGCGCCGACCTGGAGTCCTTCGCCGCGGAACACGGCCCCGCGATCGGCGTCCTGGCCCTGGAGGCACTGCGCGTCGAGGCCCACCGCCCCCGGCTGGGCCTGGAGACCGACCACCGCACCATCCCGCACGAGCTGGGCTGGATCGGTACCGCCGTCCACCTCCAGAAGGGCTGCTACCGCGGCCAGGAGACCGTCGCCCGGGTCCACAACCTGGGCAAGCCGCCGCGCCGGCTGGTCTTTCTGCACCTGGACGGCAGCGAGGTCCATCTGCCCCCGCACGGCACCCCCGTCCGCCTCGCCTCGGACGGTGAGGAGGGCCGGCAGCTCGGCTTCGTCACCACCTCGGCCCGCCACCACGAGCTCGGTCCGATCGCGCTGGCCCTGGTCAAGCGGAACGTGCCGGTCGACGCGCCGTTGATGGCCGGGAGCACGGCGGCGGCGCAGGAGGTCGTCGTCGAGCCGTAGTGGCCCGCGGCTCCGGCGCGGGCCCCCGGCGCGCGGGGCAAGCCTGGCCCGGCCCTGACCGCCGGAGCGGTCTCAGACCTCCACCAGCACCGTGAACGGCCCGTCGTTCGTCAGCGACACCTTCATGGACGCACCGAAGCGGCCGGTCTCCACCTGGGCGCCCAGCGCCCGCAGCTGCGCGACGACCTCGTCGACCAGCGGCTCGGCGACCGGCCCCGGTGCGGCGGCGTTCCAGGTGGGGCGGCGGCCCTTGCGGGCGTCACCGTAGAGAGTGAACTGGCTGATCACCAGCAGCGGCGCCGCGGTGTCCGAGCAGGACTTCTCGCCCTGAAGAATCCGCACCGACCACAGCTTGCGGGCGAGCTGCGCCGCCTTCTCCTTCGTGTCCTCGTGCGTGACCCCCACCAGCACGCACAGCCCCTCACCGACGATCTCCCCGACCGTCTCGCCCGCCACCTCGACGCGGGCACCGTCAACCCTTTGCACCACAGCTCGCATACCCGCCATCATGCCGGGCGGCCCACCGGCTTCGGACAGCCGTGCCCCCACGGGGGCCGTTCGGGTGCCATGGCCCTGCGGAAGGACCGCCCAGAGTGGCACGATGCGTGCACGTGGTGCGTTTCATGGACAACATGCCCAGGACGCGGCACCGGACGAGGGGACGGAACGATTCATGAGCACTCTCGGCGCCGGACAGACACCCGGTCCCGTACCAACCGCCCGTACGACACCGACCGGACGGACGACATCGACCGCCCCCGCGACCGACCCCGCACATCCGGCGCCCGCCACCCCACCACCCCCCACCGCCCTGACGACGACCACAGCGACGGCTCGCGTCGAGCCCCCCGGCACCGAGGACGGCCCCATGCTCCAGGCAGGCCAGGCGCAGCACCCCCGCCCCCCGCAGCAGCGCGACCGCTGCCTGCCGGCCACCACCCCCGATCTGTCCGGCCTGGGACTGCCCGAGCTGCGCGTCGTACGGCGTGACTCCCAGCAGGAAGAGGCCGATCTGAGCTATCTGCGGCGGCTGTTGCAGGGCCGGATCGACATCCTGCGGGCCGAGATCGCCCGCCGTAGCGCCCAGCAGTCACCGCTGCTGGACCGGCTCCCGGAGATCCTGACCGACCTGCCGTCGCGGCACCGCTCCTCCGCCCGGCATGTGACGCTCGGTACGCCGCACAGCGAGGAATACCGCAGGCTCGCCGAGGAAATGCTCGGCGAGGTGGAGCTGTCCGACCTCACCGCGCGTACGGACCAGGAGCTGCACGACGCGATGGGCCGGCTGATCCGCTACGAACAGCAGGTGTCCCGGCGCCGTCAGTCGTTGCAGCGCACCACCGACGATTGCAGTGCCGAAATTGCCCGCAGGTACCGTGAAGGTGAAGCGCAAGTAGACGACCTGCTGTCCTGACCGGGCCACAAGCCTCTGGGGGGCAGGCCACTCCCGGAAGGCCGACGATGACCTCGCCCACCCCCATATCCGAGCCGACCTCGGAATCCGCCATGTCCCCGGATTCCCCGACGGCCGCGCTTTCTTCCGCTTCCTCCGCGTCCCCCGCTTCCCCGGCTTTCCCCGCTTCCGCCGCTTCCTCCGTCTCCTCCGCCGTCTCTCCCGTCCTCGCCGAGGTCGTTCGCTCCGGCTTCGTCGAGGGGCGGCACCGGGGCTCCCTCGTGGTGCTCGCCGCCGACGGCAGCGTGGACTGGGCCCTGGGCGACGTGACCGCGCCCGTCTTCCCGCGCTCCACGAACAAGCCGATGCAGGCCGCGGCGGTGCTGCGGGCCGGCCTGGACCTCTCCGGCGAGCGGCTGGCGCTGGCCGCCGCGAGCCACTCGGGCGAGGCGTTCCACCTCGACCTCGTACGGACCATGCTGGCCGAGCACGGCCTGACCGCCGACCACCTCCAGACGCCCGCGGACCTGCCGCTGGACCCCGAGGAGGCGGAGGTCTACCTCGCCTCCGGCCGGGTCCGCGACCGCCTCACCATGAACTGCTCGGGCAAGCACACCGCGATGCTGGCCGCCTGCGCGCTCAACGGCTGGCCGCTCGCCACGTATCTCGACGAGGTCCATCCGCTGCAGCAGCTGGTCGCCGACGGGGTCCGCGCCGCGAGCGGCGAGGACGTCGCCCACGTCGGCACGGACGGCTGCGGGGCGCCCCTGCTCTCGCTGTCGCTGACCGGGCTGGCCCGCGCCTTCCGGCACTTCGTCATGGCCGAGCCCGGCAGCCCTGAGCGGCGGGTCGCGGATGCGATGCGGGCCCACCCGGAGTACGTCGCCGGCACCCGGCGGCCCGACACCTGGCTGATGCAGGCCCTTCCCGGCACCCTGTCCAAGATGGGCGCCGAGGCCGTGCAGGCCCTGGCTCTTCCCGACGGCCGCGCCCTCGCGTTCAAGATCGACGACGGCGCCACCCGCACCCTCGGGCCCGTCCTCGCCCGCACCCTCCGCCTCATGGGCCTCGACGCGCCGGTCCTCACCCGCCTTGAGGACGCGCCGCTCCTTGGCGGTGGTACGCGGGTGGGGGAGGTTCGGGCGTCGTTCTGACGGTCGTTGGTTGGTTGCGGGGTTGGCTGCGGGTGGGGTTTGTCTGCGGGTGGGGTGTGGCTGGGCGCGCCTGGGGGTTCGCCGTACGTCGTTTGGTGCGGCGCCGTGGTGGCTGGGCGCGCCGTTCCCCGCGCCCCTGTGTTGGCGCCGTACGTCGTTCGGTGCGGCTGCGTTGTGGCTGGCGCCGTTGCGGGTTACGTGGTTGCCGCGGGGGCCGGAGGGGACGCACCGGGACCCGTCCTCGGCGCGGGCGACGCGGCTGCGTGGGATTGATTGCCCCGGTGTTTGCTCCGGTCCTGCGGGCGGGCCCCGGTACATCCCCTCCGACCGTCCCCCGTTGCCGACTACCGGACAGTGGCACCGCGCCTCACAGCCCAGCCCGGCCCGCGCCCGTCCTGCGGGGACCAGATGCCTGCCAAGAGGTGCCGCTGCACCGACCGCCGTAACGGCCATCCGTACGGCGGGACAGCCGCGCACAGACGGAGGTCGGAGGGGATGCCCGGTGAGCCGCCCGCAGGACCCGGAGCGAACAACGGGGTGAGCAACCTCTGGGACCCGCGTCGCCCGCGCCGAGGACGGGGTACCGGGCGTCCCCTCCGACCCGCCACCCACAAGCCATAGGCGAACCGCGCCCAAGCCCACGGCAACCCGCGCCGAGGACGGGGTACCGGGCGTCCCCTCCGACCCGCCACCCACAAGCCATAGGCGAACGGCGCCCAGCCACCGGCAAACCCGTACGGCGGCCCAGCCATCCACTGCCGCAACCGCGATGGCCTGCATAAAGTGGCGATGACACGGTGCACGCACGTATCACCCACCAACAGCAGGAGGCCGGCGACCATGAGCGACGCGAATTCCGAGCCGCAGGGGCCCGAGGCGATCGAGCACGCGCACGACCCCGAGGTGCTGCAGCTCGCGGCCAAGGTGTTCGACCTGGCGCGGCACGGTGACACCGACACGGTCGCCGCCTACGTGGACGCGGGCGTGCCCGCCAACCTGACGAACGACAAGGGCGACTCGCTGCTGATGCTGGCGGCGTACCACGGCCACCCCGCCACCGTGGAGGCCCTGTTGCAGCGCGGCGCCGACGCGGACCGCCCCAACGACCGCGGCCAGACCCCGCTCGCCGGCGCGGTGTTCAAGGCCGAGGACGAGGTCGTCAAGGTCCTGATGGCACACGGCGCGGACCCGACGGCGGGCACTCCGTCGGCGATCGACACGGCCCGGATGTTCGAGAAGGCGGAGTTGCTGAAGCTGTTCGGGACGGAGTGACCCGGCGGACGGCCCGGTAGGCGAGGCCCGACGCCCACAGGCGCAGCAACGCTTGACCTCAAGTTCGCTTGAGGTTCTAGCGTCGGGTCGAGACGGCATTCCGCCGCTCACCGACTCGCGCCGCACGCACGAAGGGCCCCGCATGTCCGAGCACCCCTACCGCCTCGCAGTGATCATCGGCAGCACCCGGGAGGGCCGGTTCGCGCCCGTCATCGCGAACTGGTTCACCCGGCACACCGAAGGCCACCCGCACATCGACGTGGACGTCATCGACCTGGATGCCGTCCGCCCGTACGAACTCCGTTACGGCAGCGAGGAGTACGAGACCTTCGCCAAGCGCGTCGACGAGGCGGACGCCTTCGTCGTGATCACGCCGGAGTACAACCACTCCTTCCCGGCCCCGCTCAAGCACGCCATCGACCTGCTGCACCGCCAGTGGCAGGCCAAGCCGGTCGGCTTCGTGTCGTACGGCGGGATCTCCGGCGGCCTCCGCGCCGTCGAGCAACTGCGGCTGGTCTTCGCCGAGTTGCACGCCACGACGGTGCGCGAAACGGTGAGCTTCCCGCTCGCCGGCAACCTCTTCGACGACACGGGCCGGCTGCACGACCCGGCCCCGGCCGCGCAGGCCGCCGACGCCCTGCTCCATCAGCTCACCTGGTGGGCGGTGGCCCTCCGCGAGGCCCGCGCAAGCCGCCCGTACGGCGGCTGAGGCCCGCCTGGCCGGTACGCGTCCGATACTTGGCCCGGCAAAGGAACCGGACCAGGGGGGACGCCATGAGCGCACGCAAGGGACCGTACGAATGCGGGCTGGACGCCGCGGTGGACGTGATCGGCGGCAAATGGAAGGTGCTGCTGCTGTGGGCGCTGGCTCAGCGCCCACAGCGGTTCGGTGAGCTGCGGCGGGAGTTGCCGAAGATCAGCGAGAAGGTGCTGACGCAGCAGCTGCGCGAACTGGAGGCCGACGGCATCGTGCACCGCGAGAACTTTGCGCAGGTGCCGCCGAAGGTCGAGTACTCGCTCACCGACTTCGGCGTCTCCCTGAACGAGGCACTGGCCCCTCTCGGCGACTGGGGCCGCGCCCATCTGGCCCACTTGGAGGCCACCTATCCCCAGCGCCATCCGGAAGGGGCCTGAGCACCAGCGTTTCGCACGTCCAGGACCCGGCGGCGCTCAGACCCTCGACGGCTCCGGGCGCGCCCGTGGCACTCGGACGCCCCCGGAGCCACCACCAGACCTCTCAGGCACTCTCCACACGTCCGGCGCCGTCCCTGCCCGTGGCGTCTCCGCCCGTCCCAACAGACTCCGCCCGGCGCTGCGCGCGGGCGGCGGCCAACGCCCGCTCGAAGCCGTGCTGCGTGGCGCCACACCACTCCAGGAGATCCGTCAGCAGCTCCCCCAGATTCCCACCGGGACTCCGCCGCCAGCCCACTTCGGACAGCCCGTAGCCCCGCAGCACCTCCTCCGCCCGTGCCACCCGCTCCTCACTCCCAGCCATCGCCATGTCGCCCCACCTCATGAGTTGTTGACGCCGCCCCGATGCAACCGGGCCCGTTCCAGGCCCCGTTCGAGCGCGACATGGTTCCAATGCAAGCGCATCGGAACGCCGACGGGCAACCCGGATTCGCCAGCCCTCGTACGCCTCCTTCCGGCACCCTCCGCCTCCACGCCACCGCATCAGCGCCGTATGGGATACGTAGCCGTCGAACCGGCCGTCATCGAAGGGGAGTTGTTGCGCCCGGCCGGCCCCGGTCGGCTCGGAGGTCGGCCCCTGCGAGGCCCTGGGCGGCGGGCGGCGGGCGGCGGGCGGCGGCGGGCGGCGGCGGGCGGCGCCAACACCTCGGCGGACACGTCGAGTCCGGCAAGCGCCGAGGGTGTGCCTTCCCTGGCCGGGCGGCGAGGATTTCCAGCAGCAGTCCGTCGCGCAGCGAGGCCCGCACCCGGTCGCACACCGATACCGGTCTGGCACCAGCCCGCCACCGAAACGGCCATCCGCGGCGCGCCGCGCTCAGCTCTCGGGGCGCTCCTGGAGGGCCCAGCCATTGCCGTCCGGGTCGCTGAAGTAGACGAACGAGTTCCACGCCCCGCCGGGGCCGTCCGCCATCGCGCCGTCCTCAAGGTGCTGCACGGGGCCGGCCGCCACCCCCCGTTCGACCAGTTGCGCACGGGCCGCGGCGATATCGGAGACCACCAATTGCAGCCCCTGGAGGGAACCTGGTTTCTCCTCCATGACGCCGCTGCCCGCGCCGATGACGATCGAGCAGCCCGACCCCGGCGGCGTCAGCTGCACGATGCGCGCCTCGTCGCCGATGCACATGTCGTGATCGACGGCGAAGCCCATCTGCTCGCTGTAGAAGCGCTTCGCCCGCTCCACATCGGTGACCGGAACCGGTACCAGTTCGAGCTTCCAGTCCATGGCGCGCCGTCCTTCCGTACGGGCGACGGCCCCTGCACAGCGGCCGTCGGACCGGCCTTGTCGCGCTGCAAGAAGTCTAAGGAGCGGGGCGCGAAGGCGCGCCTCGATGACGGAGTGAGTGCTCACTCCATATTGTGCCGCCATGACACCCCCTCCCTCTCGCCGACGTGCGCCCGGTATGAGCGTCGAGGACCGACGGGCCATGATCGTGGCCGCCGCGCTGCCGCTCGTGGCGGAGTACGGCGCGGCCGTCACCACCAGCCAGATCGCCCGCGCCGCGGGCATCGGGGAAGGCACGATCTTCCGGGCCTTCAAGGACAAGGGCGAGCTGCTGGACGCCTGTGTCGCCGAGGCGGTCGGCACCGACCATGTGCTGCGCGAGCTCGCCTCGATCTCCCTGGACGAACCGCTCGCCGCCCGGCTGGCCCAGGCCGCCGAGGCGCTGCGCGCCCACATGGAACGCATGGGCACCGTCGTCGGTGCCCTCCACGCCTCGGGACACCGACGGGGCCGCGGTGTCGGCATCGGGAGCCGGGACGGGGAGGCGCCCCCGCCGGACAGTCGGGCCGGGGAGGCGCCCCCGCCGGACGGCCGGGACGAGGATGCCCCGCCGGATGGCCGGGACGGGGAAGCCCCGCCGGACGGCCGGGACGAGGGAGCTCCCCCTCCGGACGGCCGGGCGCATTCCGTCACCACCCTGCGCAACGCGGTCATCGAGCTGCTCGAACCCGACCGGGCCGCCTTCCGCCTGAGCCCCGAAAAGGTCGCCGCCGCCTTCTTGGCCCTGCTCTTCACCCGGCTACAGACACCGGGGCCGGCGCCGGAGGCCGAGGCGCCGCTCACCCCCGACGAACTCATCGCCGTCCTGCTGCACGGCACCCTCAACGCCCCCGGAAGCGCCTGATGCCCGTAACCCTCAACCACACCATCGTCCCGCTGAGCGTCGGCTACTCAGGCCAGCGGACGTCGGCCCCCTCAGCCCCAGGCGTCGACGTCCTCAGCCCCAGGCGTCGGTCTTTCAGCCCCAGGCATCGGCTTGGCCTGCCGGCTCGGCCTGCCGGCTCGGCCCCCCTGGCCCTCAGGGCTAATTCACTCCACCGACACGGCCTGCCGACTCGACCTATCGATCCGGTCGGTCGGCCCCCTCGGACCGCCTCCGCCGGCCGTGATCGCTCACGCCCCAGGCCCGTCAGCCCTCACCGGCCGACGAACGTCATGCTGACCTCGTCGTAGCGCGTTCCGGCTATCCGGCCGGTCGGGGCGGCGGCGTCGATCGCGGCGAGGTCCTCGGTGGTCAGCTCGATCGCGAGGGCGCCGAGGTTCTCTTCCAGGTACTTCTGGCGGCGGGTGCCGGGGATCGGCACGACATCGGCTCCGCGGTGCTGCACCCAGGCCAGGGCGAGCTGGCCGGCACTGACGCCCTTCTCAGCGGCGAGCTCGTCGAGCTTCTGCACGATGGCCAGGTTCTGCTCCAGGTTGCCGTCGGCGAAGCGCGGCTGGCTGCGGCGCATATCGGACTCCGACAGGCCCTGTACCGAGGTGTAGCGCCCGGTGAGGAATCCGCGGCCGAGCGGCGAGAACGGCACCAGGCTGATGCCGAGTTCACGGCACACCGGGGCGATCTCGTCCTCCAGATCGCGGGTCCACAGCGACCACTCGCTCTGGAGCGCGGCGATCGGATGCACCGCATGCGCCCGGCGGATGGTCGCCGCACTCGCCTCGGACAGCCCGAGGTGGCGCACCTTGCCGGCCTGGACGAGTTCGGCCATCGCGCCGACGGTCTCCTCGATCGGCACCTCGGGGTCGACGCGGTGCTGGTAGTAGAGGTCGATGTGGTCGACCCCGAGCCGGCGCAGCGACGCGTCGCAGGCCTCTCGTACGTAGGCGGCGTCGCCCCGGATCGCGGTCGGCTCGCCGAGGGCGTTGGCGAAGCCGAACTTCGTTGCCAGCACCACCTCGTCCCGCCGTCCGGCGATGGCTCGGCCGATCAGCTCCTCGTTGTGTCCCGCGCCGTAGAAGTCGGAGGTGTCCAGGAGGCTGACACCGAGGTCGAGCGCGTGGTTGATGGTCGCGATCGACTGCGCGTCGTCCGACTCCCCGTAGCCGTGACTCATGCCCATGCAGCCGAGCCCCTGGGCGGAGACCGCCAGCTCACCGAGGTGACGCGTCGGGATGTTCGTGGTGGTCATGATGTTGCTGCCTCCTGGACGTGCCGTGGATGGATCTGAATCCCGGAACCTGCGCCGAGCTCCCGGCCCCGAGCGCCCTGATCCCTGAGCGCTGAATCCGGGGCCCGCGTGGCGGACCTGTCCCGTAATCCCGTCCCGGACGCTATGAGTTGGAGTGCTCTCCAAGTCAACAGGGATGTGGGCAGGCGGGGTTGGGTCGGCAGGGGGCGAGCAGGAGGGGTCGGGCAGGGAGGGGCTGGGCAGGCAGGTGGCAGGCAGGTGGCAGGCAAGTACGGCGCTCCCGACGGCCACGTCCTTCGCCTCGCTCCGCCGACGTCGACGTCCTCCGTCAGCCGCCTCCGTCGGCGCCGTCTCCCGCTATCGCCCGTAGGGCCTGGCAGTGCGCGGCGAATGCGGTGCGGCCGCCGGGTGTCAGGGCGAGCCACGTACGCGGGCGCTTGCCGACGTATCCCTTGGTGACGGCTACATAGCCGGCCTTCTCCAGGGTGGCGACCTGTCGCGACAGGACCGAGTCGCTCACCTCGACGGTGTCGCGGACGAAGGCGAACTCGGCCTTCTCGGCGGCCGCCAGGGTCGCCACGATGGAGAAGCGGACCGGGGCGTGAATCACCTCGTCGAGTTCATGACGTGGATGTGCCCGCGGACTCGTTCCGGTCACCTCCGCGCCTCCAGATAACCGCCTATCAGCCCGGGAAGGGCCACCACCACTGCGCCGGGGACCCACCACGACGCGTCGCCCTGATGCCACCTCACACCGGGGAACAGCACCGCGAGGTAGAGCAGCGTCCACACCGCGATCATGCCGAGATGCCGCCGACCGAATCCGCGCCGGGCAACGCGCTGCCGGACCGCGTAGACCGACAGCCCGGCGATGGTGGCCATCCAGAGGCCGATGCCGATCGCCACCCCATGGGGCGGGGGCAACAGACCGATGGACAGCACCATGACCGCGGCCGCGCAGCCATAGAGCACTTGATACCGGACGTACCACGTCGAGCTCTTGCGCACCGTCGAGTCCAGCTCCCGCACCCGGGCCAGTGCGGCCGCCGCGTCTCGTGAGGCGTTCTCCCCCATGCCAGTTCCCCCTGTTCGCTGATCCGGCTTCCTGCATTCAGCGTGACAAGTACTTTCCAATCCGGCAAGTACTTTCCAGCCATTGTGAGTTGGCCTCGGACGCCACGCCCCCGCGGCGCCGCAGCATCCGGCGAGGGAGGCAGGGCCGGCCGCACCATGGCTGTCTGGGCGCCGAGGACCAGGTCAGGTAGGGTGGCGCTGCCATCAGTGAACGGACCGAGGAGGTGAGACCGATTCCCCGCCAGACCAGGCAGGTGCTCCCGGCTCACGTCCGTCCGGTCCACCCGATGCGGGTGACCCTCCGACACACGTGACCCGGGAAGCGCACTCGGCGCCCCGAAAGGCTCACATGTCGTCATCTCCGATGCCGTCCCACCCGTCACCGCTCTCATCGCCCCTCCCGGCACCCCTGTCCGCACCGCACTCCCGCTCCGCCGTCATCAGCGAACTGCGCGCCGCCGGCTGCGTCTTCGCCGAGGACGAGGCGGAGCTGCTCCTCTCCACCGCGCGTACCGCGCGCGAACTCGCCGCCATGGTGGAGCGGCGCGTCCTCGGCCTGCCCCTGGAACATGTCGTCGGCTGGGCGGAGTTCTACGGCCGGCGGGTCACCGTCGACCCCGGCGTCTTCGTACCGCGCCGCCGTACCGAGTTCCTCGTGGGCCAGGCCGTCGGCCTCGGACGCCGGGCCGGCGCCCGCACCGGGCGGGCCCCGGTCGTCGTCGACCTGTGTTGCGGGTCCGGCGCGGTGGGCGCCGTACTGGCCGATGCCCTGGACCGGATCGAGCTGCACGCGGCGGACATCGAGCCCGCCGCGGTGCGCTGCGCCCGGCGCAATGTCGCTCCCGCCGGGGGCGAGGTCTACGAGGGCGATCTCTTCGACGCCTTGCCCGGCGGCCTCCGGGGCCGTATCGACGTTCTGGTGGCCAACGTGCCCTACGTGCCGACCGGCGAGGTCGGGCTGCTGCCGCCCGAGGCCCGTGAGTACGAGCCGCTGGTGGCGCTCGACGGGGGTGCGGACGGGCTCGACGTGCTGCGACGGGTGACCGCGGCCGCGCCGCGGTGGCTGGCGCCAGGAGGTCATCTGCTGGTCGAGACGAGCGAACGGCAGGCCCCACACGCGGTCGAGGCCTTCACCCGCAACGGGCTGGTCCCCAGGGTGACCGGCTCCGAGGAGCTCTACGCCACGGTCATCATCGGCACCCGGCCGACGGCGGGGCAGGCCATACCGGGCCCGCCGTAACGGACCCACGACAGTCCACGCCATGGCGGGAGGCCACGCCATGGACGGGAGAGGGCGTGTTCCCGCCCCCATTGGGCACCCGGCAAACAAACAACAAGTCAACGGCCCCCGCCCCGCTCGCCGACCGCGCCGCCCCGCCCGTCCGCACCTGAGTGGAGCACTATTGCTAGCGCTTGCTTGCAATAGTTAGCACGGCGAGGCACCATCGGGGTATGGCATCACTCAATGTCGGCAATCTCGGCGAGTTCCTGCGGGAGCAGCGGCGCACCGCGCAGCTGAGTCTGCGGCAGCTCGCGGATGCCGCCGGGGTGTCCAATCCGTACCTCAGCCAGATCGAGCGCGGCTTGCGCAAGCCGAGCGCGGAGATTCTTCAGCAGCTCGCCAAGGCGCTGCGGATATCCGCGGAGACGCTGTACGTCCAGGCCGGGATCCTGGACGAGCGGCACGGTCTGGACGGGGTCGAAGTGCAGACCGCGATACTCACCGACCCGGCGCTGAACGAGCGGCAGAAGCAGGTCCTGCTCCAGATCTACGAGTCCTTCCGCAAGGAGAACGGGCTCGGGAACGGCGGCAAGGACACCGCTGCGAGCGGACATGAGGACGGGCGCGGCACGGACTCCCTTGAGACAGAGGCCGACGGCGGCCCGCACGCCACCTGAGCAACCGATTCCGTTTCCAGGAGGAACAACGCCATGGCCATCAACACCGATGACCTCCGCAAGGCCCTGACCGACGCGACCCCGCTGTACGCCCTGGCCGGCACCGTCGACCTGGCTGCCGAGAAGCTCGGCGAGGTCCCGCAGTTCGTCGAGAAGATCCGGGCCGAGGCGCCCAAGCGCTTCGAGTCCGTCCGCAGCACCGACCCCAAGGACGTCCAGGCCCTGGTCAGCAAGCAGGCCAAGGACGCCCAGGAGAAGCTCACCGAGCTGCTGGGGTCGCTGGACGGCGACATCAAGAAGGTCCGCGACCAGGCGCAGGAGCTGGCGCTCCAGGGCGTGGGCCGGGCCGCCGAGGCCGTCGTCCGCGCCCGTGAGGGCTACGAGGAGCTGGCCGAGCGCGGCCGGGGCGCCGTGGCGACCTGGCGCGGCGAGGCCGCCGACCAGGTCGAGGACCTCGCGGTGGCGATCGAGCCGGAGCCGGTGCACAAGCCGGGGCAGAAGCCCGCGAACAAGAGCGGTGCGAAGAACCAGGCCGCCAACGGGGCCAAGGCGGAGACCAAGGCCACCCCGTCGACGCAGCCCAAGCCGGCCGCGCCGAAGAAGCCCGTCGCGCAGCGCAAGCCGGCGCCGGCCAAGAAGAGCACCCCGCCGTCCGCCAAGTGACCGCGGAGCACCGCGTGAGCGGGCTGTGAGCCGGCTCACCCGGCGCCGGGGGCGCCGATTGACCGCACGGGCCGGGCACACTTCAGGTGCCCGGTCCGTTGTGCGGGTACGGTGGGGCCGCATGGGCGGCCGACGGCCGCAGCAGCGGACCGAGACGACACGACGGGCGAACGGGCGGTGCAGGGCGTGCTGATTTACGGGTTCCAGAGCATTCTGAGCTGGGTGCAGCTCGCCCTGGGTGTGTATGCCGCCGTGATGCTGATCGATGCGGCCGTGCGGCGGGAGGACGCCTATCGCGCGGCGAGCAAGCAGACCAAGGGCATGTGGCTGATTTTCCTCGCTCTTGCCACGGCGCTGCTGTTCATCCTGCCGATCATGTCGTTCCTGCCGGTCATCGGCGTGATCGCGGTGATCGTCTACACCGTCGACGTCCGGCCGGCGCTCCGGGAGGTCTCCGGCGGTGGCCGCGGCCCGCGCCGCGGGGGCTCCAGCTCGGACGGGCCGTACGGGCCCTACAACGGCGGGCGCTGAGCCGCACCGGACCGCCCCCGCCCTCGGCGGGCGCCGGGCCGCCCGTTCCCGGCGGCCCGCGGCTCCGTCAGCGCCGGTCCAGCAGCAGGACGGCCACGTCGTCCGTCAGCTCGCCGCCGTTGAGATCGCGGACCTCCCTGACCGACGCGTCCAGCAGCTCCTCGCCGCTGAGACCGGCCGCCATCTGGCGGCTGACCAGCTCGGTCATGCCTTCCTGGCCGAGGCGCTGATTGCCCTTGCCGATCCGGCCCTCGATCAGACCGTCGGTGTACATCATCAGGCTCCATGAGCCGCCCAGCTCGACCTGCCGGCGCGGCCAGCGGGCGTTCGGGAGCAGGCCGAGCGCCGGGCCGCCGAATTCGTACGGCAGCAGGTCCGGCCGCTCACCGGCCCGGGCCAGCAGCGGTGCGGGGTGGCCGGCCAGGCACAGACCGGCGCGGCGGCCGTCCGCGGAGATGTCGACGGTGCACAGCGTCGCGAAGATCTCGTCGTCCGCGCGCTCGTGCTCCAGCACCTTCTGGAGAGTGGCGAGCAGCTCGTCGCCGCAGAGTCCGGCGAAGGTCAGCGCGCGCCAGGCGATCCGCAGCTCGACGCCGAGGGCGGCCTCGTCCGGGCCGTGGCCGCAGACATCGCCGATCATCGCGTGGACGGTGCCGTCCGGGGTGCGGACGGTGTCGTAGAAGTCGCCACCGAGCAGCGCGCGGCTGCGCCCGGGGCGGTAGCAGGCGGCGAACCGGAGGTCGGAGCCGTCCAGCAGGGGCGTGGGCAGGAGGCCGCGCTCCAGGCGGGCGTTCTCCTGGGCGAGCATCCGCGACTCGGTCAGCTGGCGCTGGGCGAGGTCGGCGCGTTTGCGTTCGACGGCATAGCGGACCGCGCGGCTGAGGACCGCGCCGTCCAGCTCGTCGCGGAAGAGGTAGTCCTGGGCGCCGACGCGGACGGCGTCGGCGGCGCGCTCGGCGTCCGTCTCGTAGGTGAGGACGAGGACGGCGTGCGAGGTCGCCATGCGCAGCACGTCGCGCAGCATGCCCAGCTCGTCGCCGGGGGCGCCGGTGTCGCGGTCGGCGGTGCGCTCCGCCGGGGGCAGGTCGAGCAGGATGCAGTGCACGTCGTCGGTGAGCAGCCGCTCGGCCTCGGTGAGGTTGCGGGCGGTCCGCAGGCGCACCTTGCGGCCGGCCCAGTCCCACATCTCGGGGACATGGCTGTTGGGGTCCTCGCCGATGAGGAGCAGGGTCAGGCCCTGGTGGAGCGGTCCGCGATCGGCCGAAAGTCGCTGCTCGTCCGGCTGGGGCTGCCCGGACTCCGGGAAGCCCTGTGGGGCCGGACGGGCCGCCTCCTGGCCGCCGGCGGGTGCCGGGGCGCTCGTGCCCCAGGCCGTGGCGTCCCCCGCGCCCGGCGCGTCGGCGACCCGCGCGGTATCCGCGCAGGCGTCATCCGCCGGTCCTGCCTGGTGCGGCAGCACGACCGACCGCTGGTGCGGTACGGGTACGGGCATTGGTCTGCTTCCTTCCCTCCCCCCGAGGGGTGCGGCGGGGCGCCGACGGCGCGCCACCGTGCCCGGCTCCACATCGCTCGTCGGTCAAATGAGTGGGCCGTGCCAGGCACTGACAGGCGACCATAGCGTCAGTACCGAGAGGTATGGAATGCCCGGCGGCAATCGGCCATCGTCATATGCCGCACCCGATAAGCCATTTGACCTGGGGAGGGCGGAATGCGGAATGACGAACATCACCCCGCTTGAGTGCATTCAGCTACGCCACGACAACCCTCAGACAGCAAGAAATCCGGTCATTCATCGTCCGTTGTGACGCGCGCCATCGCCGTCGTCCCCGTCATCGGGGCGGACGACACCGAGGATCGGCATGGAACCGGCGCCGGTGATCGTCACCTGCCGGCCGGGACGCGGCGCATGCACAATCGCGCCGTCACCGAGATACATCCCGACATGGCTGGCATCCGAGAAATAAATGATCAGATCGCCCGGCCGCATATCCCGGAGGCCGACGCGGGGCAGCTGCCGCCACTGCTCCTGTGAGGTGCGCGGAATCGTGTGGCCACCGGCCTGCCAGGCGCGCAGCGTCAGCCCGGAGCAGTCGAAGGTGTCCGGACCCTCGGCGCCCCAGACATAGTCCTTGCCGAGCTGTGCGGTGGCGAAGGAAATCGCTTTCTTGCCGGCCGCCGACGCTTTGTTGCTGATGTCTTTCAGCACGCCGGAGTCGAGCCACTTCTGCTGCCGTGCGAAGGCCTGGGCGTCCTCCAGCTTCTTCAGCCGGTCCTTTTCCTTGGCAGCCAGCCGGGATTCCAGCTGCTTTGCCTCGTCGATCTTTTTCTTGATGTCCCGCCGGGCGCTTTCCTTCTTCTTGCGGTTCGCCTCCAGCTGCTCCCAGCGATCCGTCGCGGAGTCCGAATACTTCTCCAAGTCACCCTTGAGGCGCCCGAGTTGGCTGATCACACGCTTGGCTGCGAACTGTCCCTTACGGGCCAGGGTGGCATTGTCGAGAAAGCCTTCCGGGTCGGTGTCGAGCATCAGCTTCGCCTCGGAGGGCAGCCCGCCGCCGCGGTACTGGGCGCTGGCCAGCGAGCCCGCCTGCCGCTTGAGGGCGGCCAGCTTGTGCTGGGTGCGGTCGATGCTGCGGGCCAGCCTGACGATCTCCTTCTGCTGGAGCCCGACCTGCTCCTCGGCGGCGTTGTAGGCGTCGGTGGCCTGCTCGGCCTTGCGGTAGAGGGCCTCGATCTTCTTGCGTACGCCGTCGAGGCGCCGGGCGTCGGCGTCCTCGGCGGCCGCGGCGTCCCCGGCCCGCCGGGCGTCCGCTGAGGGGTTCTTCGGGTCATCGGCGTAGGCGGCCGTGGCCGTACCGCCGAGCAGCCCCATGGCGCACAGGACGACGGTGGTGCAGGCCACCAGTCTGCCGCCTCTTACGCCCCGTACCCCCCACATGCCTCGTACGTCCCGAACGCCCTGCTGTGCCCCCTGGCTCCCCACCAGCCACCTCCGGTCGTTCCGCACCGATATCGCCTTGTCTCAGGCGCGGATGCTGCCATACCGACTGGTAATTCAACAGGGTGACGGGCCGTTTCGCACCCGTCAGCGAGCACTTCTCCCCCCGCACCCAGCCGATGGCCGAGGTTCACCCTGCGTTCACTCTCCTCCATCGGCCGCTTCACCTGATCTACCTAATTTCAGCCGTACCGAGTGCGCGCCATGCCCACAGCGCAAGCGCGTCACGGCTAGCTGGCATCGCACGACCGCGACAGCCAATGCCCTGCTCATCACCTCGCACGCCGACGAAGCGGCGCGCCCCAGGAAGGAACTCTCGACAGTGAAGCTTCAGCGCAAGAACCGGGTTCGCGCCCTCGCCGTTGGCGCTCTCGCCGTCTCCGGTGCCCTGGCCCTGTCCGCGTGCGGCTCCGATGACACCACCGGTGCCGGTGGCGGTGGCGCCGCCAAGCCGTCCAACATCAAGTGCGACGGCAAGGGCAAGCTGCTCGCGTCCGGCTCGTCCGCGCAGAAGAACGCCATGGACGTCTGGGTGCAGAACTACGCGGGCGCCTGCAAGGGCACCGAGATCAACTACCAGCCGACCGGCTCCGGCGCCGGTGTCACGACCTTCCTCCAGGGTCAGACCGCCTTCGCCGGCTCCGACTCGGCCCTCAAGCCCGACGAGGTCACCAAGTCGAAGCAGGTCTGCAAGGGCGGCCAGGCCGTCGACCTGCCGATGGTCGGCGGCCCGATCGCGGTCGGCTACAACGTCCCCGGCGTCGAGAACCTGGTGCTGGACGCCAAGACCCTGTCGCAGATCTTCGACTCGAAGATCACCAAGTGGAACGACCCGGCGATCAAGAAGCTGAACCCGGGCGCCAAGCTCCCGGACCTCAAGATCCAGGCGTTCCACCGCTCCGACGACTCGGGCACCACCGACAACTTCACCAAGTACCTCAAGGCCGCCGGTGACTGGAAGCACGAGCCGGCGAAGAAGTGGGAGGGCGCGGGCGGCCAGGCGGCCTCCGGCTCGGCCGGCGTCTCCTCGCAGGTCAAGCAGACCAGCGGTGCGATCTCCTACTTCGAGCTGTCGTACGCCACGGCCGGCAAGATCCAGACGGCCAAGCTGAACACCGGCGCCAAGGAGCCGGTCGAGGCCACCGTCGACAACGCCTCGAAGGCCATCTCCGAGGCCAAGCAGGTCGGCAAGGGCGATGACCTGGCCCTGGACCTCAACTACACCACCAAGGCCGAGGGCGCCTACCCGATCACCCTGGTGACGTACGAGATCGCCTGCAACAAGGGCAACAAGGCCGAGACGCTGCCCGCCACCAAGTCCTTCCTGACCTACATCTCCAGCAAGGACGGCCAGAGCGCCCTCAAGGCCCTCGGCTACGCCCCGCTGCCCACCGAGATCGCCGACAAGGTCCGCGCGACCGTCGCCAAGCTCTCCTGACCTACCGGGCGGCGGCCCACGAACCGCCGTACGGTCCAAAAAAAGGGGGCCCCTTCACCAGGGCCCCCTTCGGGCCGCCGCCCGTCCGGTGCACCGCCGCGCCAGGAGCCGTCATCCGGCTCCGCAGACCGGAGAACCCATGAACACAGCCTCCTCCACAATCGACACCCCTCCGCCACCCCACGACGGCCGCTCGGCCATATCGGGCAAGGCGGTCCGCCCCGGTGACCGGATCTTCCTCGGACTCTCCCGGGGCTCCGGTATCGCCCTCCTGGTGATCATGGCCGCCATCGCGGTCTTCCTCACCTACCGGTCGGTGCTCGCCATCTCCGGCGACACGGCCAACTTCTTCACCACCTGGGACTGGAACGCGAGCGGGGCGGAGCCGAAGTTCGGCATCGCGGTGCTCGCCTTCGGCACCGTCGTCAGCTCCATCGTCGCGATGGTCCTCGCGGTCCCGGTCGCGGTCGGCATCGCGCTGTTCATCTCGCACTACGCCCCGCGCCGGCTGTCCTCGACGCTCGGCTACGTCATCGACCTGCTCGCCGCGGTGCCCAGCATCATCTACGGCCTGTGGGGCGCGCTCTTCCTCGTCCCGCATCTGACCGGCCTCTACACCTGGCTGGACGACTACCTCGGCTGGACCGGCATCTTCGAATACGGCGGCGGGGCGGCCCGTTCGCTGTTCACCGTCGGCATCCTGCTCGCGATCATGATCCTGCCGATCGTGACCAGCGTCAGCCGCGAGGTGTTCCTCCAGGTCCCGAAGATGCACGAGGAAGCCGCGCTGGCCCTCGGCGCCACCCGCTGGGAAGTCATCCGGATGTCGGTGCTCCCCTTCGGCCGCTCCGGAGTCATCAGCGCCTCCATGCTGGGCCTGGGCCGTGCGCTCGGCGAGACGATGGCCGTCGCCACGGTCCTCTCGCCCAGCTTCCTCATCAACGCCAGCCTGCTGGACCCGGGCGGCGGCACGTTCGCCCAGAACATCGCCAGCAAGTTCAGCGAGGCCGACCAGTTCGGCCAGGACGCCCTGATCGCCTCCGGCCTCGTCCTCTTCGTGATCACGCTGCTCGTCAACGGCGCGGCCCGCCTGATCATCGCCCGCCGCAAGGAGTACTCGGGAGCCGCCGCATGAGTATCACGACTGACCGCCCCGCGGTCTCCAACGGCGGCAGCCCGCTTCCGGTCTCCCTCAAGCACGCCCGGCTGCCGCGCTGGTCCCCGCCGGTCATCGCGCTGGCCGCGGCCGGCGCCGGCTGCGGCATCGGACTGGGCGCCGGCCTGGACAGCACGGTCCAGTGGGGCCTGATCGCCGCCGCGCTCTTCGTCCTCGGCACCTTCGCGCTGGCCGCGGCCGTCGAAGGCACCCGGCAGGCCAAGGACCGGCTGGCCACCAGCCTGGTCTGGATGGCCTTCCTGATCGCCGTCGTACCGCTGGCCTCCCTCCTGTGGGAGACCATCAGCCGCGGCACCGAGGTCCTGGACGTCTACTTCCTCCAGCACTCGATGGGCACCACCCCGGACGCGCTGCCCGGCGGCGGTATCTACCACGCGATCATCGGCACGCTGGAGCAGGTCGGCCTGGCCACCCTGATCGCCGCGCCGATCGGTCTGCTCACCGCGATCTACCTCGTCGAGTACGGCCGCGGCCGGCTCGCCAAGGCCGTCACCTTCTTCGTCGACGTGATGACCGGTATCCCGTCGATCGTGGCCGGTCTGTTCATCCTCTCCGTGTGGATCCTGATCCTCGGCTTCGGCCCGTCCGGCTTCGCCGGCTCGATGGCGCTGGCGATCCTGATGATGCCGGTCGTGGTCCGCTCCACCGAGGAGATGCTCAAGCTCGTCCCGAACGAGCTGCGCGAGGCCTCGCTGGCCCTCGGCGTCCCCAAGTGGCGCACCATCCTCAAGGTCGTCCTGCCCACGTCGATCGGCGGCATCACCACCGGCGTGATGCTCGCCATCGCCCGCATCACCGGCGAGACGGCACCCGTGCTGCTCCTGGTGTGGGGCGCGAAGACGATCAACAACAACCCCTTCGAAGATGCCCAGCAGTCACTTCCGCTCTACGTTTTCCAACAGTGGCAGCAGGGTTCCGAGGCCTCGTACGACCGCGCATGGGCCGCGGCACTGGTCCTCATCGCCTTCGTCATGATCCTCAACCTGGTGGCCCGCGGCATCGCCCGCTGGAAGGCCCCCAAGTCCGGCCGCTGACCAGCCCGGCGACAGAAAGAAGCAGTGATTTCCATGGCCAAGCGAATCGACGTCAGCGGCCTCTCCGCGTTCTACGGCGGCCACAAGGCCATCGACGACATCTCGATGACCGTCGAGCCGCGCTCCGTGACGGCCTTCATCGGCCCGTCCGGCTGCGGCAAGTCGACGTTCCTGCGCACCCTGAACCGGATGCACGAGGTCACCCCCGGCGGCCGCGTCGAGGGCAAGGTGATGCTGGACGACGAGAACCTCTACGCCTCCGGGGTCGACCCGGTCGCCGTCCGCCGCACCGTCGGCATGGTCTTCCAGCGCCCCAACCCGTTCCCCACGATGTCGATCTTCGACAATGTCGCGGCCGGTCTGCGGCTGAACGGCTCGTACAAGAAGAGCGAGCTCAAGGACATCGTCGAGCGGTCCCTCAAGGGCGCCAACCTCTGGAACGAGGTCAAGGACCGGCTGAACAAGCCCGGCTCCGGGCTCTCCGGCGGCCAGCAGCAGCGGCTGTGCATAGCCCGCGCCATCGCGGTCGAACCGCAGGTGCTGCTGATGGACGAGCCGTGCTCGGCGCTCGACCCGATCTCCACCCTCGCCATCGAGGACCTGATCGGCGAGCTCAAGGAGCGCTTCACGATCGTCATCGTGACGCACAACATGCAGCAGGCCGCCCGTGTGTCGGACCGGACGGCGTTCTTCAACCTCGCCGCCGTCGGCCAGCCCGGCAAGCTGATCGAGATCGACGACACCGAGCGGATCTTCTCCAACCCGTCGGTCCAGGCCACGGAGGACTACATCTCCGGCCGCTTCGGCTGAGCGACGAGCGCGGTCCGGCCGCCCCGGCCGGGCCGCCCCCACCAGCGTCCTGCGGTGCTGCATGGCGGTGCCACCGCAAGACGAAGGGCCCGCCCCCACTTCCCGGGGGGCGGGCCCACTTGCTGTCCGCGTCAGCCGACGGACCGGACGGCTTCCGTCCGCGTCAGCCGAACGCCAGCTCCACGATCCAGTAGCCGCCCGCCGCGACCAGCGCGGCGGCCGGCATGGTGATGAACCAGCCCATCACGATGTTCTTGGCGACGCCCCAGCGCACCGCACGCGTGCCCTTGGTCGAGCCCACGCCCATGATCGCGGAGGTGATGACATGGGTGGTGGAGATCGGCGCGTGGAACATGAACGACGCGGTGTACATGACCGAGGCGGCCGTGGTCTCCGCGGCGAAGCCCTGCGGCGGGTCCAGCTCGATGATCCGGCGGCCCAGGGTGCGCATGATGCGCCAGCCGCCCGCGTACGTACCGAGCGAGAGGGTGATCGCGCAGGCCAGCTTGACCCACAGCGGGATCGCCGCGTTCTGGTCCTCGACATCGGCGATGACCAGGGCCATCACCACGATGCCCATGGTCTTCTGCGCGTCCTGGAGGCCATGGCCGAGCGCCATGCCCGCGGCGGACACGGTCTGGGCTATGCGGAAGCCGCGCTTGGCCTTGTGCGGGTTGGACTTCCGGAACATCCAGAGGATCACGACCATCACGAGATAGCCGAGCACCAGACCGATGACGGGCGAGATGAACATCGGCAGGACGACCTTCTCGACCACCCCGGACCAGATCACGGTGGTGCCACCGGCGAGGGCCGCACCGACCATGCCGCCGAAGAGGGCGTGCGAGGACGACGACGGCAGACCGAAGTACCAGGTGACGAGGTTCCAGACCACCGCGCCGAGCAGCGCGGCGAAGAGGATGCCCATCCCCTTGCTGCCGTGCGGCGTGGAGATCAGCCCCTCACTGACGGTCTTGGCGACCCCGCTGCCCAGGAAGGCACCGGCGAGGTTCATCACGGCGGCCATCGCCAGCGCCGCCCGCGGGGTCAGCGCCCGCGTCGAGACCGAGGTCGCGATGGCGTTCGCCGAGTCGTGGAAGCCGTTGGTGTAGGTGAAACCGAGCGCGACCGCAATGGTCACGACGAGCGCGAAGGTGTCCATGGGAAGCGCTCAGGACTCCTTGACCGCGATGGTCTCGACGGTGTTGGCGACGTGCTCGAAGGCGTCCGCGGCCTCTTCCAGGATGTCCACGATCTGCTTGAGCTTGAGGACCTCGATGGCGTCGTACTTGCCGTTGAAGAGGTGCGCCAGCAGCTTGCGGTGGATCTGGTCGGCCTGGTTCTCCAGGCGGTTGACCTCGATCCAGTACTCGGTGAGGTTGGTCATGGTCCGCAGATGCGGCATGGCCTCGGCGGTCAGCTCGGCCGCCCGCGCCAGCACCTCGATCTGCTGGTCGATGCCCTTGGGCAGTTCCTCGACCTTGTAGAGGACGACCAGGTCGACCGCCTCTTCCATGAAGTCCATGATGTCGTCGAGCGACGAGGCGAGGTTGTAGATGTCCTCGCGGTCGAACGGCGTGATGAAGGAGGAGTTCAGCTGGTGGAAGATCGCGTGGGTCGCGTCATCACCCGCGTGCTCCGCCGCCCGCATTCGCTCGGCGATCTCTGCCCGTGCGGAGGCGTCCGCCCCGAGCAGTTCCATCAGGAGCTTGGAGCCTGTGACGATGTTGTCCGCGGAGGCGGCGAACATGTCGTAGAAGCTCGTCTCCCTGGGGGTCAGACGAAAGCGCACGTGAAATCCTCGGGGTACATCGGATTCGGTCGAGTTGATGCTAGGCGCATCATCCAGCCACTGCTAACCGGCATTCCTTCAGTGTCGCCCATCGTGCAGCATGCTCTGCACGGGGTACCACAGGTGCCCGCAAAGTTCGGTACTATATACCCACCAGGGGTATACGGATCGCCTAGATACCACGGGAGACGGCCATGCCGACCACGGACGCCGACACCAACGGCAGCGCCGCAGCCGCCGCGGCCCCCCACCCCCCGAAGCCGGACGCCGACCCCCGAAGCCACGTTCAAACCGTGACCCATCACGCAGAGACTTCTCCGGCGGCCGGCGTGCACGGCTACGCACAGCAGAAGGACGCACACATCAAGCGACTGCGGAGGATCGAGGGTCAGATCCGCGGACTCCAGCGGATGCTCGAAGAAGATGTCTACTGCATCGACATACTCACCCAGGTCTCGGCGAGCACCAAGGGCCTCCAGTCCTTCGGCCTCCAGCTCCTGGAGGAGCATCTGCGGCACTGCGTCGCCGACGCCGCCGTCAAGGGCCCCGAGGCCATCGACGCCAAGGTGCAGGAGGCCACCAAGGCCATCGAGCGGATGCTGCGCACCTGAGCCGGCACGCTAACCGGGGCAGCGTCCGGCGGTTCCGATCCCCGGCGGCACCCGGTCCGCGGGGTCGCCGCCGTCACCGTCGACCTCCAGCACCTCGTCGATACGGTCCGGGCTGAGCCGATCCTCGCTGGCGGCCGCGGCCGCGATCATCAACTCACCGGTCAGGTCGATCTCGACGAGGGCTACGTGGTCCTGAACCGTCGTAGGGCGGTGTCCGGCCACGTACAACACCTCCTCCTTCGAGCGCCTTCCCACGCCTGGGGTGGTTACCGCAAGCCTAGGGACGGGCGCGCGCTCCGCGCATGGCACGGATGGACCATTTCCGCCATCCGGCAGGCGCCCCCGTCACATGCCCGGCCCACGGCGCCCGCCCTCATGGCGTGGGTGAAGCGATCTTCCCCGCGTAGATATCCCGTTCGTCCGGCAGTTGCACCGCGACCTTCGTCCCGAAACCGGACAGTTCCGTCGTGGAGGTCACCGAGGCCCCCTTCGGCGCACCGTTGGCGAAACGGAACCACTGGCGCACCTTGCGCAGCCGCCCCGCCTCGTCCAGATACACGTCGAAGGGCACCTCGTCGGTGGTGAATCCGTTCCCCGCGGCGACCAGCGCGGGCGCGGTGCGCGGCGACGCCGCCGCGGCGGCCGCCCCGATGTCCGTCGTCCCGCGGTAGTGCCGCACCCGGACCCCGTCCAGCCACTCCTCGCCCTGATACGTCACCTCCCGTGCGCCGCGCAGCAGTTCGGCGGCGGCCAGCGGATCGGTCGCGCCGCCGGTGACCAGATTCCCGTCCGCCAGTGAGGCGGTGGCCACCCGCACCCATTTGTCGGCGGGCACCCCGGCCCCGCGGTTCTTCATGAACAGCGCACCGGGCGCGAGGATCTCCGTGATCGGCTGATGGCCGCCGCTGGGCCGGCCCGCCGGATCGGGGAGCACCACCCGCAGCCGGCCGGTGCTGGTGGCGAAGTCGTAGCCGCCGGTGCCGCGGATGGCGACGCGGGTGCCGCCGCTCGCGGTCTCCATGGACGTACGGACCGTGGCGGAGCCGGCCCGCACCAGGGCGTCGGCGCTGTCCCGGACCTCCGCGGCGGCGGGGGCGGCCCGGCCGGCCGGCTCCTGGTCGTCGGCCGCGGCGCCGTCCGGGGAACAGCCCGATGTCAGCAGCCCGACCGCCAGACCCGTCCCGCACGCCATGGCCACGGCGACCGTGCCACCGCCTCGCCTGTCCTGCACCACCATCGCGTACGAGCCCCCTCGGCCGCTGTCTTCGGGAACGGCCTGGGCCGGCCGGTCCGCTCGGGAGGGTCGAACGTTCCGCCGCCGCGCCTGACGTTTCGTCGACCGTTCCGTTCAACGACTGCCGAGGGGGCTCGTCACGCAAGGACACCTGGGGCGCGTAGCGTGGCCAGGTGCCCGACCGAGCCCCTCACGCGACCTCCACCACCGAACGCGGCGCCTTCTGCACGGCCCGCTGTGACTGCGGCTGGCGGGGGCCGGCCCGGCGCGCCCGCTCACAGGCACGTACGGACGCCCAGCGCCATCTGGCCGAGGCCGCTGCCGGATCCGGCAGCGAAGGCAACGGATCCGGGCGCCCGCTGGAATGAGGAAGTCCGTTCCGGGAACCCCACCCGCCCCTGCCGCATCTGCGTAGTCAGGGAAGCAACGGCACCGCGCCACCAACGGACTTCAGGGACAGCACCGGACAGCGCGGGCATCACCGGACACAGCGGAACGCGGGGCTGCGCGTTGCCGCGGCCGTCCGGTGCGGATTCCCCGGCAGCGCCCCGTGACCACTGGCCGGTCCACCGGCAGGCGGGGCGGGACCGTACGACATCGAGGGGGATTCATCCCAGTGAAGCGGCGCACACTCCTTCAGACCGGCGGCGGACTGGCGGCGACCGCGGTCGCCCTGGCCACCGGCTGCGACAACAAGACCAAGGCGGGCGCCACCGCCACGGAGGCCGCGGCCGGCGCGGGCACGACCAATGCGGCGGCCGCCGCCGGGGGCGCCACCAAGGGCCGGGCCTCCCGGTCGTCCTGGACCGCGCTGCGCAAGAGCCTGGACGGCAAGCTGGTGCAGGCTTCCGACAGCGCCTACGCGTCCGCCCGGCGCCTCTACAACACCCGCTACGACACGCTGAAGCCGTCGGCCATCGCCTACGTCAAGCATCCGGCGGACATCGCCGAATGCCTCTCCTTCGCCCGGCGCTACGACACCCCGGTCGCCATCCGCAGCGGCGGCCACTCCTACGCGGGCTGGTCCAGCGGCAACAACAAGCTCGTCATCGACGTCTCCGCCCTCTCCAAGGTCGGCGCGCCGTCCGGCGGCATCACCCGCATCGGCGCCGGCGCCAAGCTCATCGACGTCTACGAGGGCCTCGGGGCGCACGGCGTGACGATACCCGGGGGCTCCTGCCCCACCGTCGGCATATCCGGCCTCACCCTCGGCGGCGGCCATGGCGTGGTCTCCCGCGCGTACGGCCTGACCTGCGACAGCCTCGTCGGTGCCACCCTGATCACCGCGGACGGCAAGACCGTCGACTGCGACCGGAAGCAGCACGCCGACCTCTTCTGGGCGCTGCGCGGCGCCGGCAACGGCAACTTCGGCGTGGTCACCGAGCTCCGCTTCCGTACGCATCCGGCCCCGCGCGCGGTCATGGCGTATCTGACCTGGCCGTGGTCGAAGGCGGCGAAGGTGGTGGCCTCCTGGCAGAAGTGGGGGCCGGTGCAGGACGACGAGATCTGGTCCGCCTGCCATCTGGACGCGCACCCCGGCGGCACCCCGTCCGTCTCCGTCGCGGCCTTCTCCCTGGGCAGCTACGGGGATCTGAAGAACGCCCTCGACAAGCTCGCCGACCAGCCGGGCGGCCCCGGCCCCGCCAAGAGCGTCCGGCTGACGCCGACGGGCTACCTGGACGCGATGGAGTCCTACGCGGGCTGCTCGACCAAGTCCACCGCGCAGTGCCATGCGCCGGGTTCGCTGCCCGGCCAGACCGGTGCCGGCCAGTTGGGCCGGGAGACCTACGCCGCCCGCTCGCACTTCTTCGACCGCTCGCTGTCCGCGGCCGGGATCCGCACGCTGATGGACCAGATCGAGGCGGGCGGCCGCAAGGGCGTCGCCGGGAACGTGGCGCTGACGGCGCTGGGCGGCGCGATCAACCGCGTCAAGAGCTCCGACACCGCCTTCGTCCACCGCGGTTCGCGGTTCCTCGCCCAGTACCTGACGTCCTGGCCGGCGAACGGCTCGCCCGGCTCCCGCACAGCGTGGCTGAATTCGTTCCATGACGCGATGCGCCGTCACTCCTCGGGCGCCGCCTACCAGAACTACACCGACCCCGGCCTGAGCAACTGGAAGTCGGCCTACTACGGCGGCGCCGCGACCCGGCTCGCCGAGGTCAAGCGGACCTACGACCCGCAGCGGCTGTTCAGCACCTTCCCGCAGGCGCTCTGAGCCCCCGGACACACGGACGGCCCGGCCCCCGCGAGGGGCCGGGCCGTCCGCATCCGCCAGGTCTTGTCTCCCGGGGGCGCGGCCCGCCGGTTCACCGGAACCGCCGGGCCGCGCCCTCAGGCCGCCAGATCCTTGTCCCGCTCCTTGTGTCCGCCGCGCATCGCCGAGCCCGTGGCCACCACCCGGCTGCCCTCGCCGTCCTGCCCCGCGTCCGCCCCGGCACCCGGCGCGCACACCAGCCACGCCAGCTTCGACCGGGCGATCGCCGTCGTCACCGGCACCAGCAGGGCCTGGGCGAGCGGCGCGAGCAGCAGCGCGACGGCGGTGCCCAGGGCGAAGCCGCCGATCACGTCGGTCGGGTAGTGCACGCCCATGTAGACGCGGCAGAAGCCCTCGGCGAGCGCCAGCAGAATGCCGATCAGGCCGAACTTCCGGTGGGCGATGAACAGTCCGACACCGACCGCCATGGTGAGCGTCGCGTGGTCGCTCACGAACGAGAAGTCGCTCTTGCCGGGGATCAGTACTTCCAGCCCGGCGTGTTCCTTGAACGGCCGCGGCCGTTCGACGAACGACCGGATCGGGATATTGGCCAGCAGGGCGATGCCCGCGGCCAGCGGCGCCCAGACCAGGCCCGCGACGGCGGCCGGCGCGCCCGGATTGCGGCGCGCGGACCACCAGGCGATCAGACACAGCACGGCGAGGCCGGCGATGATGCCGTACTCACCGATGTACTCCATGGCCTTGTTGACCCAGTGGGGGGCGTCCTTCGCGAGGCCGTTGACGCCGTCGAGCACGTCGACGTCGGGGTTCGACCCCTCGAATGCGAGTCCAGCCATCTGCAGCGGCCCCTTATCTTTCGCGCGCGCGAGCGCCTTCGTGTGCTGCCTGCCCCCGTGGTCGTCGAGCGTGTGCCGTGTCAAGCGCGCTTACGTCCCCACGCCAAGGAAACGCGATGCCCGCCCCTGGCGTTCCACTCTCCACCGGATGATCACCAGGACGTTATCGAAGCTTGACTCATCACCGCAGTTCAGGGCCCTATGTTCACGCAGCGTTCGTACCGGGCAGCGCTTTTGCGCCATCCGATGTGACGCGGGTGGCACCGATGTAATCCGGTGTATCGATCTTGTCGAACCGGATCTTGGCCCCGGTGTACGGCGCGTTGATCATGTACCCGCCCCCCACATAGATGCCCACATGGTGGATGGACCGCGGGTCCTTCAGGTCGTAGGCGAAGAACACCAGATCACCCGGGAGCAGCTCATTCCGCTTCGGGTGCGACCCGGCGTTCCACTGGTCGTTGGCCACCCGGGGCAGCTCGATGCCCACGGAGTGGTAAGCGGCCTGGGACAGCCCGGAACAGTCGAACCGGCCGCCCTGCGCCGCGGTTCCCGTGCCGCCCCACAGATAGGGCGTACCGAGCTTCTGCTGGGCGAAGTAGATGGCACCGGCCGCCTGGCGCGACGGTTCCACCCGCCCCGCCGGCGCCTCGAAGCTCTTCGCCAGCGTCGTGATCGTCTTCACATAGTTGCGGGTCTCGCTGTACGGCGGCACCCCGTTGTACTGGATGACGCGATATGCCCCGGCGTTGTACGCGGCGAGCATGTTGTGCGTGGCATTGCCCGGCGCGCGCTTCACATAGCTCGCCAGCTCGCAGTCGTACGAGGCCGCCGACGGAATCGCGTCCTCCGGGTCCCATACGTCCTTCTTGCCGTCGCCGTTCCCGTCGACGCCATGGGTCTGCCAGGTCCCCGGGATGAACTGCGCCATCCCCTGGGCGGCCGCCGGGCTCTGCGCCCTGGGGTTCCACCCGCTCTCCTGGTAGAGCTGCGCCGCCAGCAGCGCGGGACTTATCGCCGGGCAGAGCGTCCCCCACTTCTGCACCAGCTGCTGATACTCGGCGGGCACCGCCCCCTTCGCCAGTCCGAGCGCCCGCCCGCCGGCCCCGGCCAGGCCGGCCGCCGCCATATACGTACCGATCACAAGCAGCCCGAGCAGGCAGAGCATGAGCCCCGCCCCGAGCCCTCCGGCCACCCAGAATTTCCGCACCCTCCAACCCTCCCCCATTCAGCCCCGGTTCACTGCCTTTTTCCGGCCGCTCCCGCGCGCGCCGCCGCCCCGGGTGCCGCACGACGGCGCATGACGCGGCGCACGGGGCGCTCCGGCCGGGGTGCGCGCGCACATACGGCGACACCCCTGCACGCCGCCGGACGGGCGACACCGCGTCAGAACCCCGGCAGGACCGTAGCCATGGACCCGAACGGGCTACAAACGGCCCGGCGCGCCGGACCGGCCACCGGTGCTCCCGATGATCATTGCCCAGGGTTATCCCCCGTGATACACACGGTGAGACCAGTCGGTTCAATGGAGGGTGTGCGCCCACAGACACACGCCACCCGCACGGGATCCTTCAAAGAAAGCCGCCAAGTCGACAGCTGACGGCCCATTTGTCAGCGAAGATAGAGACTGACCTGTGCCGCGCCGGCACGGGGACACAACTACCCATCAAGGGGCGGTGAGTTCACACATGTTCATTGCGGCCGAAAAAGGCGACATCACCACCATCATCGGCGGAATCGCCCCGGACTGGGGGCCGTTCGGGAGCCTGGGCAACGAGGCCCGCGTGATGATCGAAGTGGTCATGGCGGTGGCGATCCTGCTGTGCCTCGGCATCGCGATCTGGGGCGCCGCCAAACAGCGCATCGGCGCCACCGCGCTGCGCGACACCTTCAGCGCCGAACAGGGCAAGGGCCTGATCGTGGCCGGCCTGACCGGAGTCTTCATCATCGGCTCCCTCGGGACGCTGTTCACCATCGTCTACGGCATGGCGGTCTAGGCCACACCCCGGCCCCACCGTCGCCCGTATGGCGCGCCCCCGGCACCCGTCCGTCCCCGCGTCGCCCCCGTGCGCCCCCGCCCACCCTCTCTCCGCCGCCCCGTGCCCCCACTCGCTCCCACCGGCCCCACCTCCCCTGCCGAGGCCACATGCTGACGCCTGCTCACGCCGGCCCGACGGCGCCGCAGCACGCCCTCATCACCCCCGCCACCAGCGGACCGATTGGGCCGAGCGCTGCGCGGGGACAGGTGGATCCGGGGGCAAGAAGGCGACCGGCGACCGCGGAGCAGACGATGCGCACAAATAACCCAGAGTCCCCCATTCGCCTCTGCCGTACCGCATCTGAGGACCCGTCACGGTGAGATGTACTCGTACCGCCGCACCCGAGTCGCCGTCCGCGCGGCTACGGTCATATGAGGGCGGCACAACACAGCACGCACGGCGACGGCGGCAGAGGGGGCACAGGCGCGATGAGTCTCAGTGACGACGGCGGCTACGGGGGCGACGGCCGCCGCGGTCCGGAGACGGGCCAGACCCGGACCAGACTTCCCGACAACGACGGCGACATCTACGGCCCGGGAAGGCGCTCCCGGAACGGCCTGTCCAGCCGCAACCTCGTCACGATCGTCGGCGTGATCGTCCTGCTGCTCGCGGCCATCGCCTTCGCCAACCGCGGCGGCAGCGGCAACAGCGAAACCACCACCGGCGACTCCCCCAAGGACCCCGGCCACACCCAGCCCACCGCCCCCACCGGCACCAAAGCCGTCGACGGCAAGACCGGCGGCATCGCGTCGGGGTTCGCCAAGACGGAGCAGGGGGCGCAGTCGGCGGCGGCGAATTTCGCGGTGGCGCTGGGATCCTCGGACATGTTCAACAAGGACCAGCGGCACAAGATCGTCAACACCGTCATGGCGCCGTCGGCCACCGCCACGCTCCAGAACAAGCTCGATGACGCCTACTCGCCGGACTTCTTCAAGACCGTCGGGCTGAAGGCCGACGGAAGCACGCCGGCAGGGATGACCTTCGTCTCGCGCACCATCCCGGTCGGCACCAAGATCAAGGACTTCGCGAAGGACCAGGCGACCGTCGAGGTCTGGTGCACCGGCCTGCTCGGAATGGCCGGCGAGGGATCCGTCAAACCCGTCACCACGAGCTGGTTCACCCTCACGATGAAGCTCGCCTGGACCGGCGACGACTGGAAGACGCTGACTCGCTCTCAGACAGACGGCCCCGCACCGGTCAGCGGGGACGTCCCCGCCTCCGGAGCGAAGGAGATTGCGGGCGCGGTCCAAGGGTACGGAGGTTTCACGTATGCCCGGTAGGCCCAAGCACCGCCGCGCGGCCTCGGTTCTCAGCGTGCTGGCAGGCGTACAGACCTGCATGATCCTGCTGGCGACACGCGTCATGGCCGCGCCTCCCGACCCTGGCCCGGCCTCGGAACGCTGCAAACTCCTCAGCGGCCCGGCCCTCCAGCTCTGCCAGAAGCGCAATGAATCCGGCAGCGACTCACCCCCCACCAACCCCCTCGACAACAACCCCCTCGACCCCCTCGAATCCCTGGCCAAAGGCTGCGCCAAAGCCGCCGCCTGGATCGTCACGAAGCTGTCGGAGGCGGTGAAGGCCACCTCTCAGGTGGACTTCACCAACGCCGCGTTCCTGCGTCAGTACGCCGTCGTCTTCGCCGCCTCCACCGTGCTCACCCTCGTCCTGTGGCTGCTGGCCGTCGCCAAGCGCGCGGTGCGCGGGGTGCGGCTGACGGAAGCGATCAGTGAAGCGGTCGGGTTCCTCTGGCTGACCGTGCTGGCCTCCGCCTTCACCCCGCTGATCCTCTACACCATCGTCTCGGCGACCGACGGGGTCACCGAGATCATCGCGAAGGGGACGGGGGCGCAGACCGACACCTTCTTCGGGGCCTTCTCCCAGGCGCTCACGAAGGGCACGGACATCGGCGGCGGCCCGATCATGCTGATCGTGGTGTCGCTGGTCTCGGTGCTCGCCGCCGGTGTGCTGTGGCTGGAGCTGGTGATCCGGGCCGCGCTGCTGTACGTCGGGGCGCTGCTCGGCACGGTCGTCTACGCCGGGCTGGTCGACAAGAACATGTGGGGGCATGTGCGCCGCTGGGCGGGCATCATGATCGCGGTGATCCTGGTGAAGCCGGTCATCGTGATCGTGCTCGGCGTCGCCGGTGCGCTGTCCCACGACAAGGGACCGAACGCCTTCTCCGCGGTCGTCTCCGGCCTCTCGATCATCGTCCTCGCCATCTTCGCCAGCGCGGTGATCTACCGCTTCGTCCCCGGCTTCGGCGACGAGATGGTCTCGGCCCGTACGAACAAGGGCCGGGCCACCGACGGCAGCCAGGCCGCCGCGATGATCTCCTCGCCCGCCGCGCTGGTCTCGCAGGGCATCAAGACCCACAGCTCCCGCAGCTCCGGCGGGGACGGCGGGCAGGCGCAGGGCGGGCAGGGCGGCCAGTCCCGGCCGGCCGACGCTGTGGCCGGCGGCGTCGCCGCCCACAGCTCCCGCGGCGGCGGCCGCGCCCCGGCCCCCGCCACCCCCGCTCCCCGTACGAACCCGAACCCCGGCCCGGGCAGCAGTTCCCGCTCCGGCAAGACCGCAGGAGGTGAGGGGCGTTGAGTACGCAGTCCCACCCGATCGCCCCGCGCCGCACCTATCTGATCGGCCGCGCCCGGCCGAACGCGATCGTCGGCAAGAACCGCGAGACCGGCGAGATCGCGCTGATCATCGCGGGCGCGTTCCTCGGCATGATGTGCGGCCTGCTGGTGCCCGTGCTGCCGCTGCGGATCGTGACCCTGACCGGCTTCCCGATGCTGGGACTCGCCCTCGTCTATGTGCCGTACAAGGGCCGGACGTTCTACAAGTGGTTCGAGATCCGGCGCAGCTTCCGCCGTACGGTCCGCCGCGGCGCCACCTACCGCTCCGGCGCCGCCGAGGCGGGCGTCCGGCTGGACGGCCGGGAGGTCGAGATCGGCCCGCCGCCGGGCATCGGCAGGATCAACTGGCTGTCCGCGCCGTTCGGCCCGGACGAGATCGCGGTGCTTCTGCACGCCGACCGCAAGACGGTGACGGCGGCCATCGAGATCGAGGGCCCGGGCGTCGGCCTGCGGGACAGCGAGGACCAGGAGGCGCTGGTCGACCGTTTCGGGACGCTGCTCAAGCATGTCGCCAACGGGGACGGCTTCGTGACCCGGCTCCAGATGCTGGCGCGGACGCTGCCCGCCGACCCGGACGCGCACGCCAAGGACGTCGCCCAGCGCGGCGACAAGAGCTCCCCCGACTGGCTTCAGGAGTCCTACGACCAGCTCCAGTCGATGGTCTCCACCTCCTCCGAACAGCACCGCGCCTACCTCGTCGCCTGTATGCACTACACCCGCGAGCTGGCCGCCGAGGCACAGACCATGGCCCGCGCCGCGCGGATGCACCAGGGCGGCCTGCTGCGCAAGAAGCTGGACCGGGACGCCGGTCTCGCCGTGGTCATGGCCCGTGAGCTCACCGATATCTGCGCCCGGCTCGCCGAGGCCGACATCCGGGTGCGCCAGCCGCTCGGCCAGGCCCGGCTCGCCTCCCTCGTGCACTCCATGTACGACCCGGACCACCCCATCGACCACATCCAGGCGATGAGCAAGCGCAACGCCTGGCCGGCCGAGCTGGACGCGATGGAGCCGACGTACCTCCAGGCCAAGACACGTGAGTCGACGACCCGCGCGCCCTGGTGCCATGCCACCGCCTGGGTCAAGGAGTGGCCGCTGACCCCGGTGGGCGTCAACTTCCTCGCGCCCCTCCTGGTGCACACCCCGGATGTGATCCGTACGGTCGCGGTCTGCATGGACCTCGAACCCACCGAGATCGCCATCGAGCGGATGCTGACCGAGAAGACGAACGACGATGCCGAGGCCAGCCGCGCGGCGAAGATGAACCGGGTGGTGGACCCGCGGGACGTCGCGCACCACGGCCGGGTGGACCAGCGCGGCGAGGATCTGGCGTCCGGGGCCGCCGGCGTCAACCTCGTCGGCTACCTCACGGTCTCCTCCCGCTCGCCCGAGGCCCTCGCCCGCGACAAGCGCACCATCCGCGCCTCGGCCGGAAAGTCCTACCTGAAGCTGGAGTGGTGCGATCGCGAGCACCACCGGGCGTTCGTCAACACCCTGCCGTTCGCGACCGGGATCCGCCGCTAAAGCCGCTGGGAGGCGCGTACGTCATGGCCATGCTCGATCCGATCGGAGCGCTCACCGAGGCGTTCACCAGCTTCCTGTTCGGGAAGGTGGAGACCACCCGGCTGCCCGTACGCACCTCCACCGGCCAGGCCCAGGCGGTCTACCTGCCCACCGCGGCCCCCGGTCTCGGCGACTCCGGCGTCATCATCGGCCGTGAGGTCTACAGCGGCAAGGGATACATCTACGACCCCTTCCAGCTCTACGGCCAGCAGCTGCCGGCCCCGCACTGGCTCGTCCTCGGCGAGTCCGGCAACGGCAAGTCCGCACTGGAGAAGACCTACGTCCTGCGGCAGTTGAGGTTCCGGGACCGCCAGGTCGTGGTGCTGGACGCGCAGGGCGAGGACGGCGTCGGCGAGTGGAACCTCATCGCCCAGGAGCTGGGGATAACTCCCATCCGCCTGGACCCGACCGCCGCCCTCAACGGCGGTATCCGCCTCAACCCCCTCGACCCGTCGATCACCGCCACCGGCCAGCTGGCCCTGCTGCGCACCATCATCGAGGTCGCGATGGGCCGCAGCCTGGACGAACGCTCCGGCTTCGCCCTCAAGGTCGCGCACGCCTACGTGACCGACACCATCACCCACCGGCAGCCCGTCCTGACCGACATCGTCGAGCAATTGCGGCACCCGGAGGCGGAGTCGGCGGAGGCGATGAATGTGGACATAGACGACGTCCGGGCCTGGGGCCTGGACGTGGCGCTGGTGCTCGACCGGCTCGTCGACGGTGACCTGCGCGGCATGTTCGACGGACCGACCACGGCCGGCATCGACCTCGACGCGCCGCTGATCGTCTTCGACCTCTCGCACATCGACCGCAACTCCATCGCGATGCCGATCCTGATGGCGATCGTCGGCGTCTGGCTGGAGCACACCTGGATCCGCCCCGACCGCAAGAAGCGCATCTTCCTGGTGGAAGAGGCCTGGCACATCATCAACTCCCCGTTCGTGGCCCAGCTCTTCCAGCGGCTGCTGAAGTTCGGCCGACGGCTCGGCCTGTCGTTCGTGGCCGTCGTCCACCACCTCAGCGACGTGGTCGACGGCGCCGCCGCACGGGAGGCCGCGGCGATCCTCAAGATGGCCTCGACCCGCACCATCTACGCCCAGAAGGCCGACGAGGCCCGCGCCACCGGCCGGGTCCTCGGCCTGCCACGGTGGGCCGTCGAGATCATCCCGACCCTCACCCCCGGCATCGCGGTCTGGGACGTCAACGGCAATGTCCAGGTCGTCAAACACCTCATCACCGAGGCCGAACGCCCGCTGGTCTTCACCGACCGGGCGATGACCGAGGCGTCCGCGATGCCGACGGACGAGGCGCGCGCCCTCCAGGAGGCGGCGGACGCCGAGGCCGAGGCACGCGCCGATGCCATGGCGATGGAGCGGCAGTGGAGAGACGAGTCGAGCGAGACGGTGGCGTGACCCGCGGATACGACGACGAACGAGGCGCCGCCCGGCCCCGGGGACGCGGCGTCCCCGACTCCCTGCTGGTCGGGCTGCTCGCCTTCCTGCTGGGCCTGACCGTCCTGGTATGGACGGCGACCGGGCTGGCCGGCCTGTTCGCACACGGCGCCTGGCCCGCCGGCGTCACCTACTCCGGTACGCCCATGGCGCTGCGTCATCTGGTCTCCGCACCACACGACATGACCGCCGCCTGGCCCGACACCCCCAAGAGCCAGCTCTCCGGCTACGGCCTCTTCTGGGGCCTCCTCATCGGCGAGCTGATGGTGCTGCTGGTCCTGGTGATCTTCACGCTGGGGACGGTCGCCCGCTACCGCGCCGTACGAAAGGCCCGCCGGACGAAGGCCCGGGCCGCACGAGAAGCCCGTCTGACGGACCAGCAGGCACGCGAGGCGGAACGGGCCGCGCGGGAGGCCAAGGAGGCCCGAGCGGCCCGGCAAGCCGTACGGGAGACCTTCCCCGCCGCCCAGGAACCCACGGCCACCGGCGAGGACGCCCCGGCCACCCCCTCCGTCCTCGACCCGCTGCCCCTCGACCCCGTAGCCGCCGGCCCCGTCCCGGAACAGCGCACCGCGCCCCCGCTCACCCCCGCCGTCGGCACGCCCGCCGAACCCGCCCTCCCCCGCGTCCAGTTCACCCCCGACCGCGCCGCCGCCCGCGCGGCTGCCGTCGCCGCCGCGGCCGCCGCCCCGGGCCCGCTGATCGTCGCCACGACCGACCCCGCTGTCTGGGCCGAGACCAAGGACGCCCGCGCCAAACTCGGCCCGCTGCTGACCTACGACCCGACGCACCACCTCGACACCCCGGCCCGGCTGCGCTGGTCCCCCACCTCCGGCTGTACGGACCTCGCCACCGCCACCGCCCGCGCCGCCGCCCTGCTGGCCCCCGTCCGTCCGGCCGGCGCCCTGGACTCGGCGGTCGCGGACGCCGCCCAGACCCTGCTGCGCTGCTGGCTGCACGCCGCCGCGGTGGACGGCCGCCCGTTCCGCCAGCTGCACCGCTGGGCACACGCCACCGGCGCCGCCCAGGAACCCGTCCGCATCCTGCGCACCAGCCCCAAGGCCTCGGCCGGCCAGGCCGGCGAGCTGGAATCGGTGCTCACGGCACACCCCGAACGCCGGGAAGCCGCCCAGGCGTTGATCGGCCGGGCCCTGACCGCCCTCTCCTCGATCCACATCCGGGACGCCTGCACCCCGCTTCGAGCAGATTCGGTTCTCCTCGAATCATTTCTCGATGAAGGGGGAACGCTTTACGTGGTAGGCGAGCCCATCGAGGATCCGCGTACCGACCCGGGTGCGATGCCGCTGCTCACCGCACTCCTCTCGAACGTGGTCGAGCACGGCCGCCGCATGGCCGAACGGTCATCTGACGGTCGGCTCGACCCACCACTCACCCTCGTCCTCGACGACATCGCGGCCCTCGCCCCGCTGCCCGCCCTCCCCGGCCTGCTCGACACCGGCCGGGCACGCGGCCTGCTGACCCTGGCCACCATGCGCTCCCAGGAACAGGCCCGCGCCCGCTGGCCCCACCACTCCCTACGGGCCTGACGCCGGCCCCAGGGCACTACCCCCGCGGCAGCGCCATCTCCCGCTCACTCGCCGCGGAGTCCTTCGGATCAGCCATGGTCCGCCCCGTCGCCGCGAACCCCAGCCCGCGGTAGAACGCCTCAGCCCGCACGTTCTCCTCGTGCACCCACAGCCGTACGCGCTCGACCACCGGCTCGGCCAGGCCCCACGACCACGCGATCGCCGCCCCCAGCAACTCCCCTGCCAGCCCCGTCCCCCGGTGCTCGGGCCGCACATACACCCCGACCACATGCGTCTGCGGCGCCTCCTCGTCCGTCTCGACGAGAGCCACCACCATGCCGCCCCAACCCCCGTCCGCGGCCTCCCCGATGAACGTCACGACCGAGTGCCCCTCAGCACTCCGCGCCGCCCGCTCCCGCCAGAGCTCATCCGGCCGGCGCACGGCCTCCTCAAAGGTCTCGTTGAACGCCACCCGGGCCACGGGATCAGCCAGCGCCGCCAGCCGCAGCTCCTTCAGCCGTTCCCACTCGCCCGCCTTCACCGGCCTGATCACATACCCCATACCGCCCAGCATCTCAGCGACCTGCCGAACAGCGGGCCCATTTCTGTCCGGAAACGCGAAAAAGCCCCCCGGGAACTTTCGTTCCCGAGGGGCTTTCTCAAAATTTGTTCGGCGGCGTCCTACTCTCCCACAGGGTCCCCCCTGCAGTACCATCGGCGCGGAAAGGCTTAGCTTCCGGGTTCGGAATGTAACCGGGCGT
>NZ_JBVHZH010000061.1:21975-44736 GCF_055574515.1 Streptomyces sp. NPDC029466 | reverse complement strand
CCCCCCCCCCCCCCCCCCCCCCCCCCCCCCCCCCCCCCCCCCCCCCCCCCCCCCCCCCCCCCCCCCCCCCCCCCCCCCCCCCCCCGCCGCCGTATCAGTCCCGGGAAGTCCTGGGGCCTCCCTCCCGGGGAAGTCCTAGAGCGCCGTGAACGCCGCGCCCAGCAACACCGCGCCCAGCAACCCCATGACCCACGCCGTACGCCGCAGCCGCATCCCCCCGGCCACCACCAGCGCCGCCAGCAGCAACGAGCCCGCGAACGGCACCCACGCATGCAGAATCCCGGCCGCCCCGGTCCGCACCGCGTGCGTCGTCCCCGGCTTGACCGTCACCTCGACCCGGGCGCCCTTGTCCGCGGCCCCCTCCGCGATCGACACCTTCGCCAGCCGCCGGGTATCACCCGACGACGGCACATAGGGGCCCGTGCACCGCTCACCCGCACACGCCGACACCGTCATCATGCCGCGGCCCCGCGCCTTGACGAGCATCGCGTACTGCGCCGTCTGCCACGACGTCCACACCCCCGCCACCAGCAGGAGCAACGCCAGCAGACCCATCAACCCCACCCGGACGACAAGCAGCGCCCCATAGGCGCTCTCGCCGACCCGCCGGGTACGACTACGTCTGACCGTACGGGTGCGCGTGCTGCTTCTGGGCATGGCCGCGATCCTTGGCCATGCACCAGCACCCGGTCAACCTCCGACAACGGTTCGTCAGAGCCTGACCACACCTGTCCCATTCAGGAGTTGTACGTACTCTGCGCCCGTTCCAGACCGTCGACGATCAGCGTCTCCACGGCATCCGCCGCACGGTCCACGAAATAGTCCAACTCACGCCGCTCCGCCGCGGGAAAGTCCTTCAGCACAAAATCCGCCACCTGCATACGGCCCGGCGGACGCCCGATCCCGAATCGCACCCGGTGATACTCCGCGCCCAGTGACTTCGTGATCGACTTCAGACCGTTGTGACCGTTGTCACCGCCGCCCAGCTTCAGCCGCAGCGCACCGTAATCAATATCCAACTCATCGTGAATCGCCACGATATTGGCCACCGGCACCTTGTAGAAATCCCGCAGCGCGGTCGTCGGTCCACCCGACAGATTCATGAACGACATCGGCTTCGCCACCACCACACGACGGCTCGACGGACCCGGCGCACCACAACGCCCCTCCACCACCTGCGCCCGTGACTTGTGCGCCTTGAAACGGCCCCCCATCCGCTCCGCCAGCAAATCCGCCACCATGAACCCCACATTGTGGCGATTACGCGCATACTCCGGGCCCGGATTACCCAGCCCCACCACCAGCCACGGATCAGCGTCCGCCATCTCAGCCACTCCCACATCCGCCGGCCACACCCGCCGGCCCCGACCGCAACTGCCCATGAAACAGCCCAACCGCCACCCCGCGCCCAAAGGCGCGCGGCAGCGGCTGGACAAAGCGCTGAGAACCCGCCTCAGCGGAAAAGACTCAGGCCTCGGCGCCCTCAGCGCCCTCGCCCTCGGCCTCCTCGGCCGGCGCCTCCGCCTGCGCCGCGACGACCTGCAGCACCACGGCGTCGTCCTCAACGGCCAGCGACACACCGGCCGGCAGCGCGATGTCCTTCGCCTGCACCGAGTGACCGGCGTCCAGACCCGCGATGGAGACGGTGACCGACTCCGGGATGTGGGTGGCCTCGGCCTCGACCGGCAGGGTGTTCAGCACGTACTCGAGCAGGTTGCCGCCCGGGGCCAGCTCGCCCTCGGTGTGGATCGGCAGCTCGACGTTGACCTTCTCGCCCTTCTTCACGGCCAGGAAGTCGGCGTGCACCAGGAAGCCACGGATCGCCTCACGCTGCACGGCCTTGGGGATGACCAGCTCGCTCTTGCCGTCGAACTCCAGACGCAGCAGCGCGTTCGGCGTCTTCAGGGCCATCATCAGCGCGTGGTTGTTGATCGCCACGTGCTGCGGCTCCGCACCGTGACCGTAGATGACCGCGGGAACCAGGTCCGCACGGCGCGCACGACGGGCGGCACCCTTACCGAAGTCGGTACGGACCTGGGCGTCGAGCTTGACCTCAGCCATGACTGCACTCCTCGTATCTCAGAAACATCTGGTGGGCGTCACCCGGCCCACGACAGACCTGCTACGAAGAGCGCGTCGATAACGGACAGCCACCACAAAAGGGCGGCCTCCCTCGCCGAGCAACTCAATGAGTCTACCCGGCCGGAAGGCCGCCCCAAAGTCGATCAGACCCGGACTACCTCACAGGCCCGCCCGATATCCCTGACTCACTGCTCCTCGAAGAGGCTCGTCACCGAACCGTCCTCGAACACCTCACGGATCGCCCGGGCAATGGTCGGTGCCATCGACAGCACCGTGATCTTGTCCAGCTCCAGCTCCGAAGGCGTCGGCAGCGTATTCGTGAAGACGAACTCGCTCACCTTCGAATTCTTCAGCCGGTCCGCCGCCGGACCCGACAGCACACCGTGCGTCGCCGTCACGATCACGTCCGAGGCGCCATTCGCGAACAGCGCATCCGCCGCCGCGCAGATCGTGCCACCGGTGTCGATCATGTCGTCGACCAGGACACACACCCGGTCCTTCACATCACCGACGACCTCATGCACCGTGACCTGGTTCGCCACGTCCTTGTCACGCCGCTTGTGCACGATCGCCAGCGGCGCGCCCAGACGGTCACACCAGCGGTCCGCCACCCGCACCCGGCCCGCGTCCGGCGACACGACCGTCAGCTTCGAGCGGTCCACCTTCGCGCCCACATAGTCCGCGAGGACCGGCAGCGCGAAAAGATGATCCACCGGGCCGTCGAAGAAGCCCATGATCTGGTCGGTGTGCAGATCCACCGTCACCACACGGTCCGCACCCGCCGTCTTCATCAGATCAGCGATCAGCCGCGCCGAAATCGGCTCACGGCCACGGTGCTTCTTGTCCTGACGCGCATAACCGTAGAACGGCACGACCACGGTGATGCTCCGGGCCGAGGCCCGCTTCAGCGCATCAATCATGATCAGCTGTTCCATGATCCACTTATTGATCGGAGCCGTGTGGCTCTGAATCAAAAAGCAGTCCGCGCCACGCGCCGACTCCTGATAGCGGACATAGATCTCGCCATTGGCGAAGTCGAATGCCTTCGTCGGGACCAGGCCCACACCCAGCTGGTGCGCGACCTCCTCGGCAAGCTCGGGGTGGGCGCGGCCGGAGAAGAGCATCAGCTTCTTCTCGCCGGTCGTCTTGATCCCGGTCACAGCAAATCTCCTCGAATCACAGTTTGCGTGCGTTCATCACGGTACGCCCCGCACGGCGCACCCCTTGCACGATCACCGCTCGCCCTCGGACTCCTGGCGAGCAGCCGAAGCCGCCTGCGCGGCGGCGCTTCCAGGCCGCTTACGCGCGACCCAACCCTCGATATTCCGCTGCTGGCCACGCGCGACCGCCAGCGAACCCGGGGGCACATCCTTGGTGATAACAGAGCCGGCCGCCGTATAAGCACCGTCCCCGACCGTGACCGGAGCCACAAACATGTTGTCCGACCCCGTCTTGCAATGTGAACCGACCGTGGTGTGGTGCTTCGCCTCACCGTCGTAGTTCACAAAGACACTCGCCGCACCGATATTGGTGAACTCACCAATCGTCGCATCCCCCACATACGAAAGATGCGGCACCTTCGTACCCTCACCGATCGACGCGTTCTTCATCTCCACGTACGTACCGGCCTTCGACTTCGGACCAAGATCCGTCCCCGGACGCAGATAGGCGTAAGGCCCGACATTCGCCCCGTCACCAATACGCGCACCCTCGGCCACCGTGAACGACGCCACCGCGCCCGCACCCACCGACGTATCCGTCAGCCGGGAATGCGGACCCACCTCGGCACCCGACGCGATATGCGTCGCACCCAGCAGCTGCGTCCCCGGATGGACCGTCGCATCCGCCTCGAACGTCACCGACACATCCACCCACGTCGACGCCGGATCCACCACCGTCACACCGGCCAGCATCGCCTGCTCCAGCAGCCGGTCGTTCAGCAGCCGCCGCGCCTGCGCCAGCTGCACCCGGTTGTTGATCCCCAGGATCTCCCGGTGGTCCCCGGCCACCGCCGCACCGACCCGGTGCCCGGCCTCCCGCACGATCCCCAGCACATCGGTCAGGTACTCCTCACCCTGACTGTTGTCCGTACGCACCTTGCCGAGCGCATCAACCAGCAGCCGCCCGTCAAAGGCGAACACCCCGGAATTGATCTCCCGGATCGCCCGCTGCGCCACGCTCGCGTCCTTGTGCTCGACGATCGCGGTCACCGCGCCGGAACTCTCCGCACGCACGATGCGCCCATAACCCGTGGCGTCCGGCACCTCGGCCGACAGCACCGTGACGGCATTGCCGTCCGCGGCGTGCGTGTCACCGAGCAGCCGCAGCGTCTCACCGGTCAGCAGCGGAGTGTCACCACAGACGACGATCACCGTGCCGTCGACGGCCACACCGCTCCGGCTCAGCTCCTCCAGAGCCGTACGCACCGCGTGACCGGTGCCGTTCTGCTCGTGCTGCACCGCGGTGCGCACGTCGGGGTCGATCTCGGAGAGATGTGCCTGCACCTGCTCACGGGCGTGACCGACGACCACGACGAGATGCTCGGGGTCCAGCTCACGGGAGGCGGCGACGACATGGCCGACGAGGGAGCGGCCACTGACGGTGTGCAGGACCTTTGGGGTGGCCGACTTCATGCGGGTGCCCTCACCCGCTGCGAGAACGACGACGGCTGCCGGGCGGTTGGCGCTCACGGGGATGCCCTTCGGCTTCTTGGCTACTTCGGGTGGTGGTCATCCGAAGGATACCGGTGCGTATTGCAGCCGAAACGCGGGCGGGTCCTGACGTGGTGGTCAGGACCCGGAAATTCGCCCGTTGTGCATGTGCTCCCCTGCCAGGACTCGAACCTGGAACAAATCATCCAAAGTGACCCGTGTTGCCCATTACACCACAGGGGATGGTAAAGCGGTTCAAACCGGACACTTTGTCAGTCTGGCCGCTTGGCACCCAACACTATGCCGTACCACCAGCCTTCGATGCGACGGTATAGGTCAGCGCTTTGCAGGACTCGGATCACCAGACAGCCGTGGTAGCCCTCGCCGACGTTCTTGCGGACGGTCTTTGGGTTGTGCTTCTTGATCGTCGTTTTGTGGAGTGCGTCGACCGCGACGTCCACGAGATCGGCCCAGTAGCGCTCGGCGGCCGCCACGTCGGCGGTGCCGTGAATCATCACTCGATAGCCGATGCGGTCCGGCTCCACGCCCAACAGCTTCAGCCAGGCCAGGTAGAGCCGGATCACGCCGGGGTCGCTGTTGACGAAGGTGACGCCCTCCCGTCGGGCGTGCGGCTTGTCCTTGGTGCCTTCCGCCCAGTAGAGGGCGACTCCGGCGATGAACAGGTCGCGATCCGAGAGCGTCCCGAGTTCTCGCGTCGCCTCGTCCTTGGTTCGCCGGCGCTCCTCCTCCCGCCGCTCAAGCGTCGCCTCCCAGCCGCGCCGGGCGATGGCGGAAGCCTCCTCGCGGGTCCGTGGAGGCGGCTTCGGCAGATCCCGCACCCACAGGGAGATCGAGCTCTTCGAGCAGCCCAGCTCGACCTGGATCCGGTCGTAGGTGAGGCCCTGCTTGCGCAGTTCGCGGGCCCGGGCGCGGAGGTCGTCCTTGGCGTTGGGGCGGCGGGTCCAGTCGGGGGCGGGGGTGCCTTCGAGGAGGCGGTTGAGGATGTCGTTGTTGTGGAGGTGGAGGCGGTCGCGGATCTGGCGGCGGCTGAGGCCGGCCCGGCGCAGTGCGACGGCCTGGGGGCGTAAGGACTCGTAGTCGGGGTGTTCCCGGTGGGGGTTCGGCATGGGGACAGGTTGGCGTGTGCGGGTGTGCGAAAGCGTCGAAAGTGTGGGCGGTTCATCAGTTCGAGGGGTAACCGGCGGTAGGGGGCTGGTAACGGCCCTGCTGTGGCCGATAACGGGGCGGGGGAATCGCGGACCGGCGCCCGTAGGCTGGTCGGTATGACCGCGACGGGGGCAAGTGAAGGTGTGGGCGCGCGGGGTGCGCCGGTGAGCGGGCCGTGGTGGTGGGCCCGGCGGCGGAGTGCCGTGCTGGATGTGGGGCTGGCGGCGGCTTCCGCGGTGGAGTGTGCGTTCGAGGGCGCGCGGTTCGCCTCGGGGGCGCAGCTGCCCGAGCTGGTCGGGGTGCTGCTCGGCCTGCTGGCGGGGCCGGTGCTGTTGGTGCGCCGGCGCTGGCCGGTGGTGGTGGTGCTGGTCTCGATAGCGGTGATTCCGGCGGAGATGGGCGGGCTGCTGAGCACGGTGGGGCTGTACACCCTCGCCGCGTCGGATGTGCCGCGCCGGATCACGGGGCTGCTGGCGGGGATGACCGTGGCGGGGACGTTGGTGACGACGTTCCTCAGCTTGCGGCAGGACGTGCTGGCGCAGGAGGACTTCCAGCCGCCGATGTGGCTGCTGCCGGCGATGTCGCTGGCGCTGGGGCTGGTGCTGACGGCGCCGCCGGTGCTGTGGGGGCTGTATGTCGGGGCGCGGCGGCGGCTCGTGGAGAGCCTGCGGGAGCGGGCGGACGGTCTGGAGCGTGAGCTGTCGCTGCTGGCGGACCGGGCCGAGGAGCGGGCGGAGTGGGCCCGTAACGAGGAGCGGACGCGGATCGCGCGGGAGATGCACGATGTGGTCGCGCACCGGGTGAGTCTGATGGTGGTGCATGCGGCGGCGTTGCAGGCGGTGGCGCTGAAGGACCCGGAGAAGGCGTCGAAGAACGCGGGTCTGGTCGGTGACATGGGGCGGCAGGCGCTGACGGAGCTGCGGGAGATGCTGGGGGTGTTGCGGACGGCCGACGGGGCGGCGGTGCGGGGCGCCGCGGCGTCGGGTGCGCCCGAGCGGCTGGCGGCGGTGGCTTCCCGGGCGGGGGCGCAGGCGACGGTGCAGGCGCGGTCGCCGGAGGCGTCCGTGGTGGCGGAGTCCGCGGGGGACGGGGGTCCTGAGTGCGAGGCGCCGGTGTCGGCGCCGGCTGGCGCGGAGGGGGATTCCGAGGGGCCGTATCTGGCGGAGCTCGGGGATCTGGTGGGCCAGTCCCGGGCGGCCGGGATGGTCGTCGAGCTGACGGTGGACGGGGCGGCCGAGGGGGAGCCGGTGGCTGCCGCCGGGCTGCGGTATGCGCCGCCGGTGGAGCGGACCGTCTACCGGGTGGTGCAGGAGGCGCTCACGAATGTGCACAAGCATGCGCCGGGGGCGCGGGCGCGGGTGCGGCTGGCGCACCGCGAGGGGGAGCTCGCGGTGCAGGTGGAGAACGGCCCCTGCGAGGGCGGTGCGGCCGATGCGGGGCTGCCGAGTGGCGGCAATGGCCTGGTGGGGATGCGGGAGCGGGTGACGGCGCTGGGCGGTGTGTTCGTGTCGGGCCCGACGGAGGCCGGTGGCTTCCGGGTGTCGGCGGTGCTGCCGGCGGCCTCCGCGGTGAGCTGACGCGCCGTACGCCGGTCGCGGCGGCTCAGTCGCCGGTGTGGCCGGCGACGCCCAGCCGTACGGGCCGTGACCCCAGCACCAGGACCCCCAGCGCACTGTCGATGTCCGGTCCCAGGTACCAGTCGCCGGTGTGGTCGAGGCTGTAGACGCGGCCTTCGGTGTCGATGGCGAGGGTGGCCTGGCCGTAGATGGCGCCGTCGTGGGTGGTGAGTTCTTCGCGGCCCAGGGGGGCCACGTCGGTTTCCAGGGCGCGGCCGAGGTCGCCGAGGGTGCGGGCGAGGTGGAGGCCGTGCAGTGGGTCGACGGCGAAGGGGGTGGGGGCGATGTGCCGGCCGGGGCCGGGTCCGGTGATGTGCAGTCCGCCGAATTCGGCCCAGGCCTCGACGGCGGCGGGGAAGACGGTGTGGCGGTGGCCCGCGGGGGAGGTGTGGGCGCGGAGGGTGTCGGCCCAGTGTTCCGCCTGCTTTATGTCCCAGCGGCCGGGGTGCCAGCCGGCTTCGTGGAGGGCGACGTCGACGGCGGCGGGGAAGCGGGTCGAGTCGGTCCGGTCGTGGGCGGGGGTGCGGGGGCCGGGGGTGGTGGGCGGCATGGTGGCGGTCAGCTTCCTGTGGGCGTGGTGCCGCTGATGGGCATGACGCCGAAGTGGGCGAGGAGGGCGTCGCAGGAGCGGCAGGGCGGGGCGTAGCTGCCGTGCTGGGGGTCGCCGTCCTCGCGGATGTGGCGTGCGGTGAGTTTGGAGTGTTTGAGGGAGCGGCGGGCTTCGCCGTTGGTGAGGGGTTTGCGGGACGCGCGTTTGCCGCGGTTGCCTTCGACGGCGGTGAGGTGCCGGGAGAGCAGGACGGCTTCGGGGCAGCGTCCGGTGAAACGTTCGCGTTGTGCGGTGGCGAGGGTGTCGAGGAAGTCCTGGACGAGGGGGTGCAGGGCGGGGGGCTGTTCGGCCTTGCCGGCGGTGCAGGTGAGGGTTTGTCCGCGTACTGACAGGGCGGCGCCGATGGTGGGGAGGATGCCGTCGCGGCGGTGGTGGAGGGCGGGTGCGCCGTCGGCGGTGCCGCTCCAGCCGATGCGGGGGTCGCCGGCGGCTGAGTTGTGGTGGCGTGCAGTCGTGCTCATGGTGGTGCTTTCCCTCCCCGAATCCCCGTGTCGCTGGGGGTCCCCCCGGCCCTAGGTGGGGGAGGGTCAGCCTGCCAAATGTGCTGGGTGTTGCGGTAGTCGGGCGGGCTGTCGATGATCTCACGGCGGGCTGACGGGGCGTCGGTCGTGGGGTAACGGAGCTGGTGGGCGGGGTGGTGCGCGGGGGGCTCGGGGGTGGTGGGGCGGTGGGTGACGTCGGTGTGTCGCGGGGCTGACGGACAGGGACGGGGGGAGGGGGAGGGCGTAGCGGTACGGCTTAGGCTGTGCTCCAAAGCCAGCTTCAGCCAGGGGGCAAGCGCGATGACGACAGGTCGGCAAGGGCTGGGGGCACTCCCCGGCCCCCGGGCGGCGGGACATGCCGCGCCACCGAATTCGGCCTATGCCGGGCAGGTCGTGCATTTTCCGGATCCGGTCCGTGCCGCACGGTACCCCGCCGGGGTGCGGATGGACGAACGGGGTTTCCCGGAGTTCTCCCCGTATGCGCGCGCGGCCGCGGAGATCGCCGAGCCGCCGGAGGGTTTCGGTGTCGATGAACTGCGGCTGACGGACTATGTCTCGGCGAACGCGGCCCTGCACGCGCAGGGGCACGAGCTGTGGATAGATGTGCCGGCGGTGGCGACGCCGCACGGCTGGACCTGGCATCACGTGGCCGGTACCCGGCGGATGGAGCTGATCCCGGTCGAGGTGAAGGCGCTGCTGCGGCATCACGGCGGGCTGGCGACGGCCGCCGTGGCGCACGACAAGCGCGGTACCCGCCCGTTGCAGGAGACCCGGCCGGCGCACTTCGGGCTGCCGCACCGTGATCTGTCCGTGGGCGAGGAGCAGTTGGCGCAGGCCGAGGAGGCGCTGGGCTACCGGCTGCCGGGCGCCTACCGGTCGTTTTTGAAGGCGGCGGGCGGGTGTGCGCCCGTGGGAGCGGCGCTGGACGCGGAGTTGGGGCTGCTGGTCGACCAGCCGTTCTTCACGGTGCGCGATGACGCGGCGGTCAACGACCTGCTCTATGTGAACAAGTGCCTGCGGGACCACTTCACCAAGGACTATCTGGGCGTGGCGTTCGTGCAGGGCGGTGTGGTCGCGGTGAAGGTGCGCGGCGAGGCGCTCGGCTCGGTGTGGTTCTGTCCGTACGACGATGCGCGGGACCAGGACGGGTGGACGGTGCAGGAGCGGGTCGAGCGGCTGTTGTTGCCGTGCGGCGCGGATTTCGATGACTTTCTCCTGCGGCTGGCGGGCAATCCGCCGGAGCTGGAGACGGTGGCGGATCTGATGGTCGACGGCGGTTTCGCGTACGCGGTCGCGGTGGGGGGTTGAGCGCGGTGGTGACGTTCGCGCAGGCGCAGGAGCGCGCCGAGCGGTGGGTCAACGGCGAGGTGCCGGCGGCGCTCCACCGTGAGGTGCGGGTGCGGGAGTTCGATCTGGGCTTCGTGGCCTGGGCCGAGGACCGGGATGGGGGTCCCCCCGGTGCCGAAGGCTTTGGGGGAGGTCCGACGACGGACAGCGGCCGGGCCCGGCTGGTGATCGCGCGGGACAGCGGGGAGACGACGCTGTGGCCGGGGCTGCCGGTGGGTGAGGTGATCCGGCGTTACGAGGAGGAGTACGGCGCTGCCGTGGACGGTGGCGCGGACGGGGCGCCGCCGCAGCGGATCGATCTGGAGGCCACCTCGTTCCTGCTGACGCCGCCGGAGTGGTTGCAGGAGGCGGCGGACGCGCGGGGTGTTCCGGAGCAGCGGACCGCGGGCGGTGAGCAGACCCCGGCGGCCCCGCCGTCCGTTCCCGCTCCTGCCCCCGCGCCCGAGCCCGCGCCGTCGGCGTCGGACGCCTGGGCCGAGGTGAGCGTCAACGGCACGGACGGCGCGGCCGCGCAGAGCGGTGCGCAGGCGGCGGGGACGGGCCCGGGGGCCGCTGCCTCCGGGGTGCCGACGCCGTGGGCCGACGCGGACACCACCTCCGGCGCGGGCAGCGAGGACCGTTCGGTGGGGTTGCCCGCGACGGTGTTCGCACCGCCGCTGGCCGGTTTCGACGAGGAGGACGAGGCCCCGTCGGCGCCGCGGGCCCGGCCGGACGCCAAGACCGAACTTCTGCACGGCGGCAGTCAGTTGCCGCGTACGCAGGTCTCGCCCGCGCTGGATCTGCCGGAGGACGGGGCCCGGGCCGGCAGTGGTCCGCTGCCGCCGCCGATGCCGCCCGCGCCGCCGGCCGCCGCTCCGCTGCCGGATCTGCCGCCGCCGTCGGGCGCGCCGGTCACGGATGTGCCGCCCCCGCCGGGTGCCGGTACGCCCGCCGCGGCCGGGCCGGGGGTGCCGCCTCCGGCCGCGCCGCCGGCGCCGCCCGCGGGCGGTGGGGTGCATGCCGCGGCGACGATGCTGGCCGACGGCTCGTCGCTGCCCGGTAACGCCGCCGCGGGCCCGCCCCCGCCGCCCGCCGCGCCCGGTCCGCCCGGTGCGGGCCGGGACGGTGCGCCGCAGCCCGCCGACGGAGGCGCCACCGGAGCCGGACCCGGCGGCCCCGCGGCGTCCGGCCCCGGTGCGCCGGGAGTTCCGGCCGGTGGCTATGTGCCGACGCAGCTGGTCTCGCAGCTGGACGCGGCGGATGTGGATCTCAGCGCGGTGGACGGGCCGGGCGGGGCGGACGCGTCGGGCGGGTCCGACGGGTCCGGGTCCGGTGGCGCCGGTTCCCCGGCGGCCGGCGGTTCCGGGTCCGGTGGGGTGCATGCCGCGGCGACGATGCTCGCCGACGGCGCGTCCCTTCAGGCGTCCCTCGGGGGTGCGGGCGGTGCCGCCGCCGGTCCCGGGGTGCCGCCGCCGCCCGCGCCGCCCGGTGTGCCGGGCGCGCCCAAGCCTCCCGGCCCGCCCGGTAAGCCCGGGGTGCCCGCGGACGGCCGGAGCTCCGGTGGCCAGGGCGGTCCGCCCCCGCCGCCTCCGCCGCCCGCCGTGGGCGGTACCGGCGGCGGTGTGCATGCGGCGGCCACGATGCTGGCCGGTGGCGCGGCGCTGCCCGACGGCGGTCCCGGTGGGCCGGGTGTTCCCCCGTCGGCCGGTCCCACGCCCCCGCCCGCTGCGCCGCCCGGTCCTCCGCAGGGGCCGCCCGGTGCGCCGGGCCCCGGCGGCGGTGCGTACGGCTATCCGCAGGCGCCGAGCGGTCAGCCGACGGTCGGTCCGGGCTATATGGCCGTGCTGAGCTATCGCGCGCCGGACGGGTCCGAGCAGAAGATCGTGCGCCGTTCCGCGCCCGGTACCCCGCACCCGGAGTGGCAGCTGCTGCATGAGCTGCGCGCGATGAACGTTCCGCCGCAGCAGGTGCTGGAGCTGCACACCGAGCTGGAGTGCTGTGATCTGCCGGGCGGCTACTGCGCCCGGATGATCCGGGACAACTGGCCGCAGGTGCGGATCAGCCACACCGCCGCGTACGGCCGTGACCATGCCTCGCGCCAGCAGGGCGTACGGCATCTCGTCGAGCATCAGGGCGAGTTGCACCAGGTCGCGGACGGCCCGGCGCGGCCGGCGCCGGTGCGGGTGCCGTTGCCGCATCCCTCGCAGGTTCCGCCGGTGCCGCCGGTGCCCCCGCAGGTGATCGGGCAGGAGCTGGAGCAGGCGTTCGGCCCGCAGGCCCTGTTCCGCTTCGACCAGCGGGCGGTCTCCCGGCAGGGGGTGCCCGATGTGGTGGCGCAGATGCTGGTGTGGGCCGGGCTGCCGGTCGACTTCGGGCCGTTCTTCTGGGCGCAGGCGCAGCCGCACCGCCCGGTGCCGACGCTGGCGGAGCTGGCGGCGGAGCGGATGGTGCAGCCGGCCGCGGACGCCGGTTCGTATCTGGTGATGGGCAACGACTTCGGCCGTCAGCTGTGTGTGCAGTACGGGACCGCGCACATCGTGGCGGTGCCCATGGAGGCCGGTCCCGGCGGTCAGCCGGCGACACCGCAGTTCGTGAACTCGGGGCTGCCGGAGTTCACCCGCTGTCTGGCGATGCTGGGGCGGATGTGGCGGCTGCGGTACGGGCTGACGCCCGAGCAGGCGGGCCGTTGGACCGTCGACTTCCAGGCGCAGCTGGTCGCCCTGGACCTGCCCGCGCTGGGGTCGCCGGAGACCTGGTGGTCGGTCCTGCTGGAGCAGATGTGGGACGGGCTGTTGTAGCGCTGTGTCACTGGACCGGAGGCGGGTGCTGCCGCCGGTCCGGGGCCGGGCGCTCGACCTGCGGGATGGGCCGGGCGCCCTGACCATGCGTATATGGGCCGTCCGATACCCCCGCTGTCGCAGGCGTCGTCGACGACGCTGTACCGGGCAGGGCGCCCGCGGTGGTGGCACCGCGGGCCGGCGGGCCGGCCGCCGCGCAGGCCGGGGCCGCGCCGCCGCCGGCGGGCGTGGCTCACCTGGATCCTGGTGACGCTGCTGGTGCTGGTCGCCCTGGTGCTCGCGGGCGGGGCCTGGCTGTATGTCTCTGCGGGGCGGCAGCTCCAGCACGTCGATGCGCTGGGCGAGTACGCCGGGCGTCCGGCCGCGGGCAAGGGCACGAATTGGCTGCTGGTCGGTACCGACAGCCGTACCGCGCTGACCCCCGAGCAGCGTGAGCAGCTGCACGTCGGCAACAACGAGGTGCAGAACACCGACACGATCATGGTGCTGCACTCCGGTGAGCACGGCCCCACGCTGGTCAGCCTGCCGCGCGACAGCTACGTCCCGATACCCGGCCATGGCAGCCGGAAGATCAACGAGGCATACGCGGACGGCGGCCCGCAGCTGCTCACCCGAACGGTGGAGCAGGCGACCGGACTGCGGATCGACCGCTATGCCGAGGTGAACTTCCTCGGGTTCGTACAGGTCGTGGACGCGCTGGACGGGGTGCGGCTGTGTCTGGACGCCCCGCTGAAGGACGAGAAGTCGGGTGCGGACTTCCCGGCCGGCTGCCGGCGGATGAACGGCGCCGAGGCGCTGGCGTTCGTACGGGCCCGGTATGCCGACCCGGAGGGTGACCTCGGACGGGTGAAGCGTCAGCGGCAGTTGCTCGGTGCGGTGGCGGAGGAGATGGCCGCCCCGTCGGTGCTCCTCGACCCGGACCGGTTCCAGCGCGTCCTGGACACCTCGCTGGCGGCGCTGGTCGTGGACGACGGCGCGGACATGGCGCGGGTGCTGGATATGGGCTGGTCGATGAAGCAGATCGCCGGGGGCGGCGGCACGGCGACGACGGTTCCGGTGAACCGGCCCGGGGTGATGGTCAGTGGTGTCGGGTCGGTCCTCGCGTGGAACGAGAGCGGTGCGCGGGAGTTGTTCGGGGCGCTGCGCCACGATGAACGGATTCCGACTTCTGGCACCAAATAACGCATCCTGGTGGGGTGGATGGGGTGAAGTGTCGCGAGGGTGCGATCTCGCACCGATCCCAAGGGAAGTGCGCATAACGGCACAGTCCTGCACACAACCATGCGAAAGAGCGCGGAAGGCCGCGGATCGCACGACGGCCGCGCGGCGGAGAGGGGCTTGAGGATGAGTGCATCGGTTTCGCCTCACGGGTTCGAGACCGTACGAGGGCGTGGCTACCGGCCGGAGGATGTGGACCGCCGCGTCGAGGGGCTCTCGGTCGACCGGGACTCCTGCTGGGAGCGCGCCGCGCGGCTCACGGTCCTGTCCAACGAGATGGCGGCCGAACTCACCGAACTGCAGGAGCGGGTGGCGCAGTTGCCGCCGCAGACGTATGCCTCGCTCGGCAGCGAGGCCCGGCTGATCCTGACGACCGCGGAGTCCGAGGCGGCCCGGCTGCGGGCCGGGGCGCAGCAGGCGGACGAGGAGATCCGGGACGCGGCCGCGGTGTATGCGGACGAGGTGCGGGAGGCGGCCGGCAAGGCGGCGGACGCGCGGCGCGACGAGGCGGAGACCCGGGCCCGGCGGACGGGGGAGGCCGCGCGGGGGGAGGCCGCGGAGCTGGTGACCGTGGCGACCGAGGAGGCCGGGAAGCTCCGGGAGGAGGCGGCCGCCGAGCTGGCCGAGGTGCACCGGCGGACCGCGCAGCTGCTGCGCGACCAGGAGAAGCGGCAGGCCGACGAGTGGGACGCGGCCGGGCGGGAGATCGCGGAGCGGGAGGCGGAGACCGACCGGCTCGTCGCGGAGCTGGACGCCCGCGGGAAGGCCGCCCGCGCCGACAGCGAGCGGCTCTACGCGGAGGCCGAGGAGGCCGCCCGGCACCGTCAGGAGGACGCCGAGGACCGCGGCGCCGGTCTGCTGGCCCAAGCCGAGGCCGAGGTGGAGCGCATCGAGCGCACCACGGCACGGATCCTGCGGGAGCACGACGCGGAGCGCGAAGAGGTCCGCACCCATATGACCCATGTGCGCAACAGCCTGGCCGCGCTCACCGGGAAGGCACCGGTGCCGGACGAGGACGACGGGGCGCCGGACGGCGGGCGGGAAGCCGATGCCGGGGAGGCCGCCGGCCCCGACGCGGAGGACACCCTGGAGACGCAGCTGCCCCGCGCGGGCGGCGGCGCGGGCGCCTGACGGACGGCCACGCCACCGCCCGGACACCGGTCTTCCGGTCAGGCTCCGTCCGGCCCGTCAGTGCCCGCGCCGTCACCCGTGCCCGTGCCCTCGCCCGTTCCTCTGCCCTCGTCCGTGCCGCCGGTGTCCGTGTGCACCGGGAAGTGCCGCGGTGCCAGCAGCAGGGCGAGCAGCGCGAGCCCGGCGGCCGCTGCGGCGCCGACGTAGACATGGTCGACCGTGGTGTCGACGGCCCGGCGGAGGTAGTCGGTGGCCTGTGCGGTGAGGCCGTCGGGGTGTTCCAGCGCGCGGGAGACCGCGTCGAGGTCGTCGGGCAGGCCCGCGCGGATGTCCGAAGGGGCGTGCGCGAGACGGTCGTTGAGGGTGGCGTTGGCGAGGGCGCCGAAGAGCGCGGCACCGAGCGACTGGCCGACCTGGCGGCAGAAGAGTATGGAGGCGGTGGCGGTGCCGCGCTCCCGGTAGCCGACGGAGGACTGCACGCCGATGATCAGCGGGAGCTGGAAGAGGCCCAGGGCCGCCCCCAGCGCCAGCATGATCAGCGCGGGCTGCCAGGCGGCGCCGGGGTAGGGCAGCACGGGGAAGGCGAGCAGGACCAGGCCGGCCGCGCCGATGCCGAGCATCGCGCAGCGGCGGATGCCGAGCCGGTTGTAGACATGGCTGCTGAGGGCGGCCGAGACCGGCCAGCTCAGCACCATCACCGACAGCACGAAGCCGGCCGAGGTCGGGCTCAGGCCCAGCACCGACTGGGCGTAGGTGGGCAGGAACACCGTCGGGGCGACCATCAGCAGGCCCAGGGCGCCCAGCGCGAGGTTGACGGCGGAGATGGTGCGGCGGCGCCACACCCAGCCGGGAATGATCGGCTCCGCGGCCCGGCGTTCGATGAGGACGGTGACCGCCGCGCACCCCGCGCTGCCGGCGAACAGCAGCAGCGACGGGGTGGAGAGCCAGGCCCAGGCCACTCCGCCCTGCACCAGGGCGGTCAGCAGCAGCCCACCGCAGGCGAAGATCGCCAGCGCGCCGGGCCAGTCCACCCGCGGGCGGGCACCGGGACCCGGCCGGCTCCGCTGCGCCTCGGTGAAGTGCCGCCCGATCAGCCAGAGGGCGGCCGCGCCCACCGGCAGATTGACCAGGAAGATCCAGCGCCAGTCCGCGTAGGCGGCGAGCAGTCCCCCCAGGGCGGGCCCGGCGACCGCCGAGGTGGCCCAGACGCTGGAGAGCCGGGCCTGGATCCTGGGGCGTTCCTTCATCGGGTAGAGGTCGGCGGCGATGGTCTGGACGGTGCCCTGGAGGGCGCCGCCGCCCAGGCCCTGCACCACCCGGAAGGCGATCAGCGAGGCCATGTCCCAGGCTCCGGCGCAGGCCAGCGAGCCGACGAGGAAGAGCACGATGCCGGTGACCAGGACGGTTTTGCGGCCGAAGGTGTCGGAGAGCTTGCCGTAGACCGGCAGGGTGACGGTGACGGCCAGCAGATAGCCGGAGAACAGCCAGGAGAAGACCGCGAAGCCGCCGAGGTCGCCGACGATCTGCGGGACGGCGGTGGCGAGGACCGTCGAGTCGAGCGCGGCCAGCGCCATACCGAGCATCAGGGCGGCGACGACGGGGCGGGGCGGCGGGCCCGTGGGCGGCGGGGCCTGCGCCCGCAGCGTGCCACTGTCTCCGGTACGTCGCGTGCTTCCGCTCACCGTGCCCCCTCCTGGAGTCCTTGTAGGGTGCACCCTTCCATGGGAGCGGGGGGTGCGGAACCGCGAAGCCGGGTGGCACGGGGGCGCGAGGGCGCCGTCCCCGGCTTCCGGCCCGGGCTGTCGGTGGGCGGGCGTACGCTTGGCAACCCCGGCCCGTGAGACGTGTCGGGCTGCTGCGTTGTTCGCCTCGCTGGGACGGAACCTTCTCATGAGCCTGACTGGTCTGCTCGACGTCGTCGCCAAGGACCCGGCGCTCGCCGAAGCGGTGCAGGCCGCGACCGACGGGCACCGCCCCCAGGTGGATCTGGTGGGGCCGCCGGCCGCCCGCCCCTTCGCGATCGCCGCGCTCGCCCGGCAGGCCGGCCGCCCGGTGCTCGCGGTGACCGCCACCGGCCGGGAGGCCGAGGACCTCGCCGCCGCACTGCGCAGCCTGATGCCGGCCGGCGAGGACAACTCCGTCGTGGAGTTCCCGTCCTGGGAGACGCTGCCGCACGAGCGGCTCTCGCCGCGCTCGGACACCGTCGGCCGCCGCCTCGCGGTGCTGCGCCGGCTCGCCCACCCGCGCGACGACGACCCCACGGCCGGCCCCGTCTCCGTCGTCGTCGCGCCCATCCGCTCGGTGCTCCAGCCGCAGGTCAAGGGCCTCGGCGACCTGGAGCCCGTCAGCCTGCGCACGGGGCAGACAGCCGACCTCGAAGAGATCGTCGACGGTCTGGCGGCGGCCGCCTACGCCCGCGTCGAGCTGGTCGAGAAGCGCGGCGAGTTCGCGGTCCGCGGCGGCATCCTGGACGTCTTCCCGCCCACCGAGGAACACCCGCTGCGGGTCGAGTTCTGGGGCGACGATGTCGAGGAGATCCGCTATTTCAAGGTCGCCGACCAGCGGTCCCTGGAGGTCGCCGAACACGGGCTGTGGGCGCCGCCGTGCCGGGAGCTGCTGCTGACCGGCGAGGTGCGGGAGCGGGCCGCGGCGCTCGCCGAGCAGCATCCCGAGCTGGGCGAGCTGCTCGGCAAGATCGCCGAGGGGATCGCCGTCGAGGGCATGGAGTCACTGGCTCCGGTCCTGGTGGACGACATGGAGCTGCTGCTGGACGTGCTGCCCAAGGGCTCGATGGCCGTGGTGTGCGACCCGGAGCGGGTGCGGACCCGGGCCGCCGATCTGGTAGCCACCAGCCAGGAGTTCCTCCAGGCGTCCTGGGCGGCGGCCGCGATGAACGGCGCGGGCGGCGGGCAGCCGGCCGACGGCGCAGCGGCCCCGATCGATGTCGGCGCGGCCTCCCTGTGGGGCATCGCCGATGTCCGGGACCGGGCGCGCGAGCTGGGAATGCTGTGGTGGTCGGTCAGCCCGTTCGCGGCCGATGAGGACCTGGCGGCCGACGGCGACACCCTCAAGCTGGGCATGCACGCCCCCGACACCTACCGCGGCGACACCCAGCGGGCGCTGGCCGACACCAAGCAGTGGCTCGCGGACGGCTGGCGCACGGTCTTCCTCACCGAGGCGCACGGCCCGGCGGCCCGCACGGTCGAGGTCCTCGGCGGCGAGGGCATCCCCGCCCGCCTGGACGCCGAACTGGCCGACATCGCCCCGTCCGTCGTCCATGTCTCCTGCGGCTCCCTCGACAACGGCTTCCTCGACCCCGCGCTCCGGCTCGCCGTCCTCACCGAGACCGACCTCTCCGGCCAGAAGGCGGCCGGCAAGGACGGTGCCCGGATGCCGGCCCGCCGCCGCAAGACCATCGACCCGCTCACCCTGGAAGCCGGCGACTTCATCGTCCATGAGCAGCACGGTGTCGGCCGCTACATCGAGATGGTGCAGCGCACGGTCCAGGGCGCCACCCGCGAATACCTCCTCGTCGAATACGCGCCCGCCAAGCGCGGCCAGCCCGGCGACCGCCTCTACATCCCCACCGACCAGCTGGAGCAGGTCACCAAGTACGTCGGTGGTGAGGCCCCGACGCTGCACCGCCTGGGCGGCGCCGACTGGACCAAGACCAAGGCGCGCGCCAAGAAGGCCGTCAAGGAGATCGCCGCCGACCTGATCAAGCTCTACTCCGCGCGGATGGCGGCCCCCGGCCACACCTTCGGCCCGGACACCCCCTGGCAGCGCGAGCTGGAGGACGCCTTCCCGTACGCGGAGACGCCCGACCAGCTCACCACCATCGCCGAGGTCAAGGAGGACATGGAGAAGTCGGTCCCGATGGACCGCCTGATCTGCGGCGATGTCGGTTACGGCAAGACCGAGATCGCGGTCCGCGCCGCCTTCAAGGCCGTCCAGGACGGCAAGCAGGTCGCCGTCCTCGTGCCGACCACCCTCCTCGTGCAGCAGCACTTCGGCACCTTCACCGAGCGCTACGGCCAGTTCCCGGTCAACGTCCGGGCGCTGTCCCGCTTCCAGACCGACACCGAGGCCAAGACCGTCCTCGAAGGACTGCGGGAGGGCTCCGTCGACCTGGTCATCGGCACCCACCGCCTCTTCTCCTCCGAGACCAAGTTCAAGGACCTGGGCCTGGTCATCGTCGACGAGGAGCAGCGGTTCGGCGTCGAGCACAAGGAGCAGCTGAAGAAGCTGCGCGCCAACGTCGATGTCCTCACCATGTCCGCCACCCCCATCCCCCGCACCCTGGAGATGGCGGTCACCGGCATCCGCGAGATGTCGACGATCACCACGCCCCCCGAGGAGCGCCACCCCGTCCTCACCTTCGTCGGCCCCTACGAGCAGAAGCAGATCGGCGCCGCCATCCGCCGTGAACTCCTGCGCGAGGGCCAGGTCTTCTACATCCACAACCGGGTGGAGTCCATCGACAAGGCCGCCGCCCGGCTCCGCGAGATCGTCCCCGAGGCGCGTATCCAGACCGCCCACGGCCAGATGGGCGAGTCCCAACTGGAGCAGGTGGTCGTCGACTTCTGGGAGAAGAAGTTCGACGTCCTGGTCTCGACGACGATCGTCGAATCGGGCATCGACATCTCCAACGCCAACACCCTGATCGTCGAGCGCGGCGACAACTTCGGCCTCTCCCAGCTCCACCAGCTGCGCGGCCGGGTGGGCCGCGGCCGGGAACGCGGCTACGCCTACTTCCTCTACCCGCCGGAGAAGCCGCTCACCGAGACCGCCCACGAGCGGCTGGCGACCATCGCCCAGCACACCGAGATGGGCGCCGGCATGTACGTCGCCATGAAGGACCTGGAGATCCGCGGCGCGGGCAACCTCCTCGGCGGCGAGCAGTCCGGCCATATCGCCGGCGTCGGCTTCGACCTCTACGTCCGTATGGTCGGCGAGGCGGTCGCCGACTACCGCGCCTCCCTCGAAGGCGGCGTGGAGGAGGAGCCGCCCCTGGAGGTCAAGATCGAACTCCCGGTGGACGCGCATGTCCCGCACGACTACGCGCCCGGCGAGCGGCTGCGCCTCCAGGCCTACCGCGCCATCGCCTCCGCCTCCTCCGAGGAGGACATCGCGGCCGTCCGCGAGGAACTGACCGACCGCTACGGCAAGCTGCCCGAGCCCGTCGAGAACCTGCTGCTGGTCGCCGGCCTGCGGATGCTGGCCCGCGCCTGCGGGGTCTCCGACATCACGCTCCAGGGCGCCAACGTCCGTTTCGGCCCCGTCGAGTTGCGCGAGTCCCAGGAACTGCGACTCAAGCGGCTCCACCCCCGTACGGTCCTCAAGCCGGCCACACAACAAATTCTTGTTCCGCGGCCTACTACGGGGAAGATCGGCGGCAAGCCCGTGGTTGGGCGCGAGCTGCTCGCGTGGACAGGAGAGTTCCTCTCCACCATTTTGGGCTCTTAGCCCCGCTTCCCACGTTGCGGGTGGCGCCGCCGTGCCTGCTTTTTCGCCTGTCGGCGGGGGTGGGTGAGGTTTGGGCGGGGGCCGCTTGTTGTTGGTGGTGGGTGCCGGGTTCGGTCCTCCGGGGCCTGTGTTGTGGACTGCTTCGCTTTACGTCCACAACACAGGCCCCTCCGGCCCGCCCCCTCCCGTTCGGATGGCGGCCCCCGTCCGGTGGGGGGAGTTGTGAAAGACCAGTAGTTCGGCCGCACCACGATGCGGCCGAACTGCTGGTCTTTGTCTTTCCTTCCCCCCACCGGGGTGGGGTCCCATCACCTACGGGAGGGGGTGGGGCCGGAGGGGTGGGTGTTCGGACGTAAAGCGAAGCAGTCCGAACACCCACCCCGGAGGCCCCGCCACCGGCACCCACCACACACCGGGGCCCCACCCCAACACACCCCTCCCGCCGATAGGCGAAACAACAGAAAGAGGCACGGCGGGGCCACCCGACAACGTGGGCCGAAAAACTACTTCGCAGAGGTCCGGCGGAAGACCAGTAGATCCGCGGTGTCGCCGAGCACCACATACGTGGAGCGGGGATGGCGGGCGGTGGTCTCCGCCAGTACCTGCCGCGGGGTGCGGTCATCACGTAGCTGCACAGCGACGTACTGGGGCGACAGCCCCCCCGTGTCGCCGATCCAGAAGACCTGGGTGCGGTGGGTGAGGCGGCTCAGCGGCCGGATGTCGGACTCCACGGTCGCGCCGTCGGGTATGCGCTCCAGCAGCTTCTCGTCGGCGGTGACGTTCGGCGGGGTGCGGTAGGTGGCGGCCTCGGTGAGCCGGGACAGCGGCAGATTGGCGGTCAGGGCGAGGGCCGCGGCCAGGACGGCGGCCGGGAGGTGGTGGGCGTACGAGCGGAGCCAGGGGCGGGCGGATACCCGTATGCGCGGCAGGGCGTCGATCAGGGCGAGGAAGACGACCGGCATCAGGACGGCGTTGTAGTGCCAGTCGGTGCCCCAGTAGTGCGGTTCGTGGGAGAGGAAGCGCCAGCCGAGGGTGGGCAGCGCGACCAGGAGGAGGGGGGAGCGCAGCGCGAGCAGGCCGGTGGTGGGGAGCAGGACCCACAGGGTGGTGCGGAGGGCGTCGTCGAGGGGGATGGTGGCGCCGCCGCCGTCGGCGCCGAACTTGGTCCAGTAGTCGTAGGAGCCGGAGCCGTTGAAGCCGGGTATCAGCAGGCCGAGGGTGACGGCGGTGGCGGTGATGCCGAAGGCGACCAGGCCGATGGCCAGGGGGCTGGCCCGGCGGGTGCGTATCAGGGCGAGCGCGCCGATGGTGGCGGCGGTCACCCCGAGGTCTTCCTTGACCAGCACCAGGGGCGCGGCCCAGCAGACCGCCGCGGTCCACCGTCCGCGCAGCACCGCTTCCAGCGCGAACGCGATCAGCGGCAGGGCGAAGGCGATCTCGTGGAAGTCGAAGTCGACGGCCTTCTGTAGGCCCCAGGACGTGCCGTAGGCGATGCCGAGGGACAGGCCCGGGAGGCGGCCCAGGTGGCGGGCGGCGGCGCGGGTGACCGGCAGCACGGACAGGGCGAACAGCGCGGCCTGCGCGGTCAGCAGGGTCACGGGGGAGGGGAACACCCGGTAGAGGGGGGCGAGCACGATCAGCACGGGGCTGAAGTGGTCGCCGAGGATGTTCGTGCCGGGGCCCTTGAGGTCGACTATCGGCGCCTGGAAGTGCGCGTAGCCCCGTACGGCCTGTTCGAAGATGCCCAGGTCCCAGGAGGAGATGGACATGGTGCGGTACCGGTAGACGGACAGCAGCGCGTACGCGAGGAAGAAGAAGAAGGCGGTCCAGTAGGGGTCCAGGCGAGGGGCGCGGAGGGGCGCGGTCCGGGTCCGCAGCCGGTCGGCGGTGTGCCGCAGCCGGCCGGGCGGGGCCGGTGGTGCGTCGGTAGTCGTGGTCGCGGCGGCGGCCGGCCCGGCGGTCCGGGGTGGCGGCACCGTGCCGCGGTCCTCTACCGGAATCCGTCCGGGGGCGCCCCCAGCCGTTGCTGCGGCCGTGTCCATGCGGATCCTCACTCTCCCCGTGCCCGAAAAGATACTCGAACCGGCTGACCGGTCCGCCCGGTGGCCGCTGCGCTGCGACGGCCGGGCCGGCAGTGGGTCAGACGGGGTCCTGGGGCGGGGCGTTCCCGGGGAGGGACGGCCGCCGGCCCGGCACCGCGGGGTCGCGGTGCCG
>NZ_JBVHZH010000061.1:0-21965 GCF_055574515.1 Streptomyces sp. NPDC029466 | reverse complement strand
GCTGGGCGGCCCTACCGCTCCCCCTTCCCCCCCCCTTCCCCCCCCCCTCCCCCCCCCTCCCCCCCCCCCCCCCCCACCCCCCCCCACACCCCCCCCCCCCCCCCCCCCCCACCCCCCCCCCCCCCCCCCCCCCCCCCCCCTCCCCCCCCCCCCCCCCGGGGTCCGGAGCGGGGCGGGGAGCCGGTGGCTCAGAGGGCCAGCTTCCAGCTCGACGAGTCGAGCATCAGGTCCGGCGTGACCTCGACGTCGAGCTGCTTGGCGGTCGGCGGCGCGTCGAAGACCATCTCGACGCTGGCGGTCTCGCCGGGGCTGATCGCGTTGCCGAAGTCGTGGTGCAGGATGCCGTGCTTGTCGTCGTCGACCTCCTCGGCCTCCTTGCCGTTGACCCGGGCCTTGGTCTGGACGAGGGGCTTGTCGAACGTCTTGCTGCCGGTGTTCTTGATCGTGACGGTGAGCTTGTAGGCCTTGTTGCCCTGGGTGTGGCCGCTGACCACGGTGCTCGGGTCGACGGTGTAGGGGGCCGCCTTGGAGACGGACACCTGGACGCCGTTGTTGTACTTCGCCGTCTCGCCCGGGCCGAGGTCCTCGGCGCTCTGGCCGGAGCCGTTCTTCGGCTGGCCGGAGCTCTGCTCCACCTGCTTGTGCACCTCGTCGACCGCCTCGTTGACGGCCACCACGGTGACGATGACGCCGACGACCGCCAGGACGATCGCGAGGGCGCCCAGGATCGTGCCGGTCACCGCCACGCCCTTGTTCGTGGCCTGGCCCTTCTTGGCGCGGCTGAGGCCCACCAGGCCGAAGATCAGGGCGAGTACGCCGAGCGGTCCGGCGAGCCAGAACAGGATCATCGGGATGCCGCTGAGCGCGCCGATGATGCCGAGGATCAGGGCGGCGACACCCAGCCCGTTGCGGGCCGCCTGGGGGGCCGGAGCGCCGGCGGGCCCCTGTGGTGCGGGCTGGTAGTGCATCTGCTGAGACATGCGAAGGGGCCCCTTCCGGGCGCTCGAATCAAGTGCTGCCGAAGCGATGGGTCAATAAGAACAGAGCCTGTGAACCGAGTCAACATGAATGAATGAAGCTGAGTAGTTCACGCTGTGAAAGGGCAGGTGTACTGCTGCTGGGTATGCTTGCCGACACAGCGGTCGGGGGCCACGGATGGGAGTCAGCCAGGTGCCGGACAACGCATCGCCGGACAACGCGACGGGCAGCACGGCCGAAATGACCGTCGGCAGCGCCGAGGTCACCGCCGCCGGTATCGCCCGGCTCGCCGGAGTCGGCCGGGCCGCCGTCAGTAACTGGCGGCGCCGGCACGCGGACTTCCCCAAACCGGTCGGCGGCACCGAGACCAGCCCCGCCTTCGCCCTCGGCGAGATCGAGCAATGGCTGCGCGACCAGGGCAAACTCGCCGAGGTCCCGCTCCGTGAACGGGTCTGGCAGCAGCTCGTCGGGCACCCGGCCGGCACCGCGACCGCACTGCGCCAGGCAGGCGCCGTCCTGCTGCTCGTCCATGAACGGCCCGCGGTCTGGCAGCAGCTGCGCACCGCCGCCGACGACGCCGAACTGACCGGGGTGCTCCCCGCGATGCTCGATGCCGTCCTCGCCGCCCGGCTCGGCCCGGAGCACCCCGTACGCGGCCTGACCCGTAAGGCGCTCGCCCCGTCCGCCGCGCTGGTGCGGGCCGCCGGTGACCTCGCGGCCGCGGACGGCGCCCCCCAGGCGTACACCTTCCTGCTCGGCCGTCACCTGGACGCCAACCCCCGGCAGTACACCCTCACCCCGCCGGGACCGGCCGCGCTGATGGCCGAACTGGCCGCCTCGGCCGGACCGTTGGGCAGCGTCCTCGACCCGGCCTGCGGCGCCGGCGCGCTGCTGACCGCCGCCCAGGAGCGCGCCGGACAGCAGGCCACTGACGGGGCGGAGGGGGCGGGCGCTGCCACACCCCCGGCCGACGCCCCCATCACCCTGCACGGCCAGGAAGCCGCCCCCGACCTCGCCGCGCTCACCGCGCTCCGCCTCGCCCTGAGCGCCCCCGGCGCCCCGGTCCGGGTCCGCGCCGCGGACACCCTGCGCGCCGATGCCTTCCCGGAGCTCGCCGCCGACGCCGTCCTGGTGCACCCGCCGTTCAACGAGCGCAACTGGGGCCATGACGAACTCGCCTACGACCCCCGGTGGGAGTACGGCTTCCCGGCCCGTACCGAATCCGAACTGGCCTGGGTGCAGCACGCGCTGGCCCGGCTCCGGCCGGGCGGGACCGCCGTCCTCCTCATGCCGCCCGCCGCCGCCTCCCGCCGCTCCGGCCGCCGGATCCGCGCCGACCTGCTGCGCCGCGGCGCACTGCGTGCCGTCATCGCGCTGCCCGCCGGCGCCGCCCCGCCCAACGGCGTCCCGCTGCACCTGTGGGTGCTGCGCAAGCCCGGCGGCGGCCAGCCGCCCGCCCCCCACCTCCTCGTCGTCGACACCGCCGACCTCGCCACCGGCACCCCCGCCGGCCGTGACCGGCCCGACTGGCAGAGCGTCCACGCCACCGCCGTCGAAGCCTGGCAGACCTTCGACCGCGAGGGCGGCATCGAGGAACAGCCCGGCGTCCGCCGGTCGCTGGCCGCCATCGACCTCCTCGACGACGATGTCGATCTCGCCCCGGCCCGGCACCTCCCGCCGCCCGCGGCAGCCGGCGGCCCCGCCGAACTCGCCCGGGTCCGCGAGCGGCTGACCGCCACCCTCGCCCGTACGACGGAGCTCACCCCGCGGCCCGCGGCCGGTGACACCGTCCCGGACCCCGCCGGCACCGGCCGCCGGCCGCTGACCACCGTCGGCGAACTCGCCCGCTCCGGCGCCCTGGTGCTGCGCGCGGGCGGCGCCGGCACCGCGGCGACGAGCACGGGCACCACCCTGCCCATGGGCGCCACCCCGCCCGAGGGCGGCCGGGAGCCCGGGGAGCCGCCCGCGGTACTCACCGACCACGACGTGCTCGGCGGCGGCGCCCCGTCCGGTGCCCTCCCCGAAGCGCCCGCCTCCGGGCCCGCGGAGGAGGCGGTGCTGCTCCGCGAGGGCGATGTCGTCGTCCCGGTCCTCGGCGGCGGCGCCGTCGCCCGGGTCGTCGACGCGGACACCGCCGGCGCCGCCCTCGGCCGCAACCTCACCCTGCTGCGGCCCGACCCGGCCGCCCTCGACCCCTGGTTCCTCGCCGGCTTCCTGCGCGGCACCGCCAACACCCGGCAGGCCAGCAGCTACGCCTCCACCGCCACCCGGCTCGACGTCCGCCGGCTGCACCTGCCCCGGCTGCCACTCGCCGAGCAGCGCCGCTACGGGCAGCGCTTCCGCGAACTGGCCGACTTCGAAGGCGCGTTGCGCCTGGCGTCCCGGCTCGGCGAGCAACTGATCCAGGGACTGCACGACGGGTTGACGGAGGGGTCGGTGGCACCGGACTGACGGGGGCTTGGGGGCGCCGGGCCGACGGAGGGCTCGTAGGTGTTGGACGGGCGGAGGGGTTGGGGGTGCCGGGCTGACTCGGCGGGTGCCGGGTGCCGGGTGCCGGGTGCCGATTGCCGGCGCCGGCGGACGGGCCGGCGGACGGCCATCGGACGGAGCCAGCGAACGGGCCGCGGACGGCGCCGTCGCACGGGCCAGGAAGGGACACCCGGGCGGGCCGGTCCCCGGCCCGCAGATCCGATCGTCCAATCCGTACAACCCCGCACGCGCGGTCGGCGTCGTATATACGCTCGCAAGCACGTATGCGCAGCCGGGCCCGCCCGCGCGAGGGGGTGGCGCCGCGGGCCGCCACGACGCCGCCCCGCCCGCCACGAAACGATCCGTCAGGAGCAGCAATGCACGGCCCCGTCCCGGCCCCTCCGCCGTTCCGTCCCCCGGCACCGGGCACGGTCGTTCTGCTGCGGGTGCTCTTCGTGGCCGTCGCGGTGCTCAGCCTGGGCTTTCTGGCCTGGGCCACGCTGCTGCGGGCCGCGCTCGTCCAGCGCAGGCCGCTGGGATGGTGGCTGTTCGGCACCGATGTGGTCCTGCTCGCCGCCACCATCATGTGGTCCGGGGGCTATCCCGAAACGGACTGGCACACGGATGCCGCGGTCGCCGTGATCCTGCTTCAGATGGCCGCCGCCGTGGCCTACTACCTCGTGGTCGACCTGCGCGCGGCACGGCCGGCCGGTCAGCCGTACGGGCCGCCGGCCGGACAGCCGCCGGGCTTCGGGGCCGCCTACGGCGCCGGCCCGGCGGGCTATCCGGCCGCCGGGGCGGCGCCGCACCCGTACGGTCCGGCGCCGGTCCCGCACCACGCCCCGGAGCACCGGCCGTACGGCGCACCGGGCGGCGCCACCCCCGTCAACCCGTACGCCCTGACCGAGACCCGGCTGCCCCAGCCCGGGGGACCGGCCGCACCGCCCCACCCCGCACCGCCGCCCGCGGGCCCGTATGCCCCGCCGCCCCCGGACCGGCTCCAGCCGCCGCAGCGCATCGACCGGGTGCGGGCCGAGCTCGATGAGCTCAGCGACTACCTCCGGAAGGAGGAGGGCCGGTGAACGGCCGGGTCATCGGCGGGCGTTACGAGCTCTCCGCGCTGCTCGGCCAGGGCGGGATGGGCCAGGTCTGGATCGGCTACGACCGCCGCCTGGACCGCCGGGTCGGCGTCAAACTGCTGCGCCCCGACCGGGTCGCGGGCACCCCGGACGGCGAGGAGATGCGCCGCCGCTTCGTCCGCGAATGCCGGGTCACCGCACAGGTCGACCACCCCGGGCTGGTCACCGTCCATGACGCGGGCAGCGACGACGAGGACCTCTACCTGGTCATGCAGTACGTCGAGGGCGCCGACCTCTCCGACCACCTCGCCGAGCACGACCCCTACCCCTGGCCGTGGGCGGTCTCCGTCGCGGCCCAGCTCTGCGCCGTACTGGCCTCCGTGCACGCCGTCCCGATCGTCCACCGCGACCTCAAGCCCCGCAATGTCATGATCCGGCCGGACGGCTCGGTGGTCATCCTCGACCTGGGCATCGCCTCCGCCCTGGACACCGACACCACCCGCCTCACCCACACCGGTTCCCCCATCGGCAGCCCCGCCTACATGGCGCCCGAACAGGCGATGGGCGGCGCGGTCGGCCCGCACACCGACCTCTACGCCCTCGGGGTCCTGCTCCACGAACTCCTCAGCGGCGAGGTCCCGTTCGCCGGCTCCACGGCCCTGGGCGTGCTCCACCGCCACCTCCACGAGGAGCCCGTCCCGGTACGCACCCTGCGCCCCGACGTGCCCGAGGCCCTCGAAGCCCTCGTCCTCCGCCTCCTGCGCAAGGACCCCCAGGCCCGCCCCACCGACGCCCAAGGGGTCTACCAGGCCCTGGCCCCCCTCCTGCCCGCCGCCACCACCGGCCCGCAGGCCGACCGGTCCCCGCCCGCCCCGCTCGCCCCCATGGACCCCACCCGCCCCTTCCGCCAGCCCCACGCCCCCTGGCCGACCCGCTCCGCGGGCTCCCCCGCCGCCGCCCCGACCCCGACCGCCCTCTCCACCCCACAAGTACCGGAGCCCTCACAGGTACCGGAGCCTTCACAGGTACCGGTGTCCTCACCAGCGCAGGTGTCCCCGCCTCCCACCGGACCGGGCCTCGTACCCCGCCAAGGCAGCTCCTCCCGCCCGGCCGCAACCCCGCACCCGGCCACGGACCCCCGCACCTCCGCCGTCCCCGCCGCCCCGGCCACCTCCCGCCCCGGCGCCTGGACCTCCGCAGCCACCCCCTACACCCCGGCCCCCTCCACCGCTCCCGCTACTCCCACCCCCGCCTACGCATCTGCCGCCACCCCCACGCCCAACTCCCCCTCTCCCGCCACCTCCGGGCCGGACGTCGCCGCCGCCGTCGACGAGGTCAAGAGCCTGCTCGACCAGGGCCGGATCACCCGCGCCGTGGACATCCTCGGCGGCATCCTGCCGGCCGCCGCCGAACGGCACGGTGCCCACTCCCCGGTCGTCCGCACCCTGCGCAAGCAGTACGCCGCCACCCTCATGGACGACGGCCAGTACCGCCGCGCCCTGCCCGAACTCCGCCTGCTGGCCGAGGAGTTCGGCCGGGAATCCGGCGCCGGCGCCACCCGCCATGCCCTCCAGTTCCACTACGAGGCCGCCCAGTGCCTGGAACAACTCGGCGAGGTCGCCCAGGCCCTGGAGGAGTACCGCGCCCTCCTCCCCTACTTCGAGCACTACGCCGACGACCCCGTACGCCCCCTGGAAATCCGCCGCTCCATAGGCCACCTGCTCCTGGCCCAGGGCGAACGCGGCGCCGCCCACGAAACCCTCACCCGCCTCCTCCACGACGCCGAACGCCTCCACGGCCCCCACCACCCCTTCCCGGAGGAGCTGCGGAGGACGTTGTACTGGCTGGGGAGGGTGCAGGGGTGAGGTGGGCCGGGTGGTGACGCCAGCTGTCCCGGAGCCCCGCGGTCGTATGCCTCGCCAGGCCCTGGGGTGCGGCGGAGCAGCCCACTGAGGAGGCGGCGACGAGAAGGGACAGCGGAGCAGAAACCGACTCCCGCACAGATCGTTGGCCGAAGCAGTGGCCTGGGCCACGCCGACTCCATAGCATCGATCAATCAAGGTCGAGACTCCGTCGCACGATCTGCCGGGAGGCCATGTGTTCCGCCGAAGGACAGCGCTCTCCGTATCCGCCACCGCCGCTCTGCTGGCCGCTACCCCGTTGCTGGCCGCGTGCGGCAATGACGCCCATCCCGGTGCCGCGGCCATCGTGGACGGGAAGCGGATCACCGTCTCGCAGCTCCAGGCGAAGGTGAAGGACGTGCGTGCCGCGCAGGCCGAGTCCCCGCAGGGCGGGCAGCTCATCATGAGCACCGGGCGGCTGAGCCTGGCCACGCTCAACGGCATGATCTTCGACGAGGTGCTGGCGCGCGGTGCGCGGGACGCCGGGGTGACGGTCAGCCGTGGGGACATCCAGAAGTGGCGGGGCCGGGCCGAGAAGCAGGCCGGCAGTGCCGAGCGGCTGAAGGCGATGTGGCTGCAGCAGGGTGTGGCCCCGGACGAGATCGATGCCATGGTCCGGAATCAGCTGCTGCTCGACGGGGTCGCCGAGCATCTGCACGCGGACCGCCGCGCGCCGGAGGGGCAGCAGAAGCTCGCCCGCGCGCTGGCCAAGACCTCCCGGTCCATGGGGATCGACGTCAATCCGCGGTTCGGCAAGTGGGACGACCAGCAGGTCATCCTCGGCGAGACCAAGGACCCGTGGATCACCCGGGAGCCCGCGAAGCAGCAGACCTGACCGGGCGCCGGGGGACGGGCGGTCGGCGCCGGTGCCGGAGCTCGTCCCCCGACCGGCGCCGGGCGGCGTCAGCCCAGCCATGTGCCCGCCGGGGCCCGGCCGTCTCGCCTCCGCCCGCCCACCGCCACCGGTCGGTGTCAGTGCCGTGCGTTACGTTCGAGGCGTGAACGCTGACGCCTCCGCCTCCGCCGCCGGTACCGGCGCCGACGCCCGTCCCGAGGGTTCCGGTACCGGACGCCTGGTTCTGCTCACCACCAGCCACCGGGTCGCTCCCGGGCTCCTGTCCTGGCCCGCATGGCAGATATTGCGGGCGGCCGACCGTGTGGTGAGCGCCGATCCGGATCATCCGCAGCTGCCTTATCTGCGGGAGGCCGGTATCGAGGTGGAGACCGCCGCGCCCGCCGCCCGCGAACTGGTCGACTACTGCGTGCCGGAGGCCCGTACGGCCGTCGTGCTGACCTCGGCGGACGGCGAGAGTGCGCTCACCGACGGGCTGGCACGGCTGGCCGGTTCCGGCCGGGAGACCATGCCGGATCTGGAGCTGCTGCCCGGCTCCTACGACCTGCCCGGTGCCCGGCTGCTCGATCTCGTCCAGGTCATGGACCAGATCCGCGCCGAGTGCCCCTGGAGCAGTGTCCGTACGCACCGTGATCTTGCCAAGTACGGCATCGAGGAGGCGTATGAGCTGGTCGAGGCGATCGAGGAGGGCGACCGCGCGGAGCTGAGGGAGGAGCTCGGGGATGTGCTCCTCCAGGTCGTCTTCCATGCCCGGATCGCGCAGGACGATCCGGACGAGCCGTTCTCCATCGACGATGTGGCGGGCACGATCGTGGAGAAGCTGCTGCACCGCCACCCCCATGTCTTCGGGGAGGAGGAGGTGGCCACCCCGGAAGAAGTCAGGGCCCAGTGGCTGCGGAAGAAGGCGGAGGAGAAGCAGCGGGAGTCGGTGACCGAGGGGATTCCGCTGGCCCAGCCGGGGCTGGCGCTCGCGGCGAAGCTGGCCTCGCGGGTGCGGACGGCGGGCATCGAGGTCGCGCCGCCGGCCGGGGAGGGCATCGGCTACGAACTGCTGGCGCTCGCCGTACGGGCCGAAGCGGAGGGCGTCGACCCGGAGGCCGCCCTGCGCGCGGCGGCGCGGGCCTACCGCGATGCGGTGGTGGCCGCCGAGGGCGCCGCCCACTGAGCGGGTGCCCTCCGGTCACGGCGTGAGCGACGGCGTGGGTGCGCCGGCCGCGGTGACCGTCCCCTTCCGGCCCCCGCCGGCCGCCCGCTGTCGCATGCGCTCCAGCACCCACAGCGCCACGACCACGGCGGCCAGCACCGCGCCCAGCACGCACACCCCGTGCCAGCCCGCGGCGCCCCAGACCGCCGAGGTCAGTGCGGAGCCGACCGCGCCGCCCACGAAGTAGCTGGTCATGTAGGCGGAGTTGAGGCGGTTCCGGGACTCGGGGCGCACCGCGTAGACCAGGTTCTGGTTGCTGATGTGGACCGCCTGGGCGGACAGGTCCAGGATGATCACCCCGGCGAGCAGCGCGGCCAGTGACCAGGCGCCGCCCGCTCCGCCGAGGGCCAGCAGGCCCCACGACCCCAGCAGCAGGAAGGCCGCCGCGCCGGTGACCCGGTGCGCCAGGCCGCGGTCCGCCAGCCGTCCGGCCACCGAGGCGGACAGCGAGCCGGCCGCGCCGACCAGCCCCAGCAGCCCGATGGCCGACTCCTGCCAGCCGTAGGAGGGCCCGGACAGCAGGAAGGCCAGCGCCGTCCACAGCACGCTGAAGCCGGCGAAGGTCAGGGCGCCCAGCGCACCCCGCCACCGCAGCACCGGCTCCTGGCGGAACAGCGCCAGCGTGGAGCGCAGCAGCGCCGGATAGCGCAGCCCGGCGGTGGTACGCAGGGCCGGCAGCCGGAGCCGCAGCAGCACCGCCATCAGCAGCATCAGCGCCGCGTTGACCCAGTACACGGTGCGCCAGCCGCCCAGTTCGGCGAGCAGCCCGGCGGCGGTACGGGCCAGCAGGATGCCGAGCAGCAGCCCGGTCATGACGGTGCCCACGGTCCGGCCGCGCTCGGCGGGCGCCGCGAGGGTCGCCGCGTACGGCACCACGACCTGGGCGGCGACCGAGGTCAGACCGGTCAGGGCGGTGCCGGTGAGCAGGAGGGCGGCGTTGGGGGCGCTCGCCGTGACGGTGAGGAAGACCGCGGTCGCGGCGGTCAGGGTGACGGCCAGCCGGCGCCGCTCCAGCAGATCGCCGAGCGGGACGAGCAGCAGCAGCCCGAGTCCGTAGCCGACCTGGGCGACGGTGACGACCAGTGCGGCGGTGGACGCGGACAGGTGCAGATCGCGGCCGATGACGTCCAGCAGCGGCTGGGCGAAGTAGTTGCCGGCGACGGAGAGTCCGGTGGCGACCGACATCAGCAGCAGGGTGCCGCGGCCCAGGCCCGGCCGCGTCGCGGGGGTGTCCCCGGCGGCCGGCTCCGGTATGTGCTCGGTCTCCATGACCTGACCTCCTCGGTGCGCCCACGGCCACCGCGGCGGCGGGCACGTTCCAGCCTGGGGGCCGGGCGATCCATGAGTCCAACACATTGTTGTCATCGCATTGATCGTGGATGCAGATCAATGGCTTTAGAGTCGGTGGCCATGGAGCTTCAGCAGATGCGGTATGTGGTCGCGGTCGCCGAGACCGGTGGGTTCACCCGGGCCGCTGAGCGCTGTCATGTGGTGCAGTCCGCGCTCAGCCATCAGATCGCCCGGCTGGAGAAGGAGCTCGGGGCCCGGCTCTTCGACCGGACCAGCCGCAGTGTCCGGCTGACCGCCGCCGGGGAGGCCTTCGTGCCGGTCGCCCGGCAGGCGCTGGAAGCGGCCGAACGGGCCCGCGCCGAGGTGGCGGCGGCGACCGGGGAGGTGCGCGGCCGGCTCGCGGTCGGCGCGATCACCACCGTCGCCGCCGTGGATCTCGCCCGTGAGCTGGGGGCCTTCCGTACGCGGTGCCCGCAGGTGCGGATCAGTCTGCAGACCGACATGAGCGATGAGCTCATCGCACAGGTGCGGCAGGGCGTGCTGGACGTCGCCTTCGTCGGGCTGGTGCCCGCGGCCCGCACCGTCGGCGTACGGGAGAAGGAGCTGGCGCGCGGCGAGCTGGTCGCCGTCGTGCCGCCGGGGCATCCGCTGGCGGGGCGGGAGTGGACCACGCTGTCGCGGATGGCGCGGGAGACCTTCGTCGACTTCACGGCGGGGTCGGCGGCCCGCCGACAGCGCGATGACGCCTTCCGTGCGGCGGGGCTGACCTCGGAGGTGGCGTTCGAGGTGACCACGGTCGAGTTCCTGGCGAAGCTGGTGCGGGCGGGCCTGGGCGTCGGCATGGTTCCGGAGGCCATCGCCTCCGAGCTGGCCGGGCTGCACATCGTGCGGGTGCGCCCGGCGCCCGAGCGGACCGAGCGGGTGGTGTGGAGCGGCCTCGGCCCGTCACCGGCGGCGGTGGCCTTTCTGACCGGGCTGGGGGTGGAGGTGGCGTAGGGCCTGTCTTCGGAGGCCCGCCTGCCTCGCGGCGGACGACGGGACCGTGGCTACAGGCCCTGGCCGGCCCCCGCCCGGTGCGCGGCGCGCCGTTGTGCGCCCAGCGGTTACGGTCGGAAGGTGCACGACAAGCCCCACACCACCGCCGCCGACGCCCCCGCGGGCTGCCCCGCCGCCGGGCCCGCCCCCGCGCTGTTCACCTGGGAGTTCGCGTCCGACCCGTACCCCGCGTACGCCTGGCTGCGCGAGCATGCGCCGGTGCACCGGACCGAGCTGCCCAGCGGTGTCGAGGCGTGGCTGGTCACGCGGTACACGGAGGCGCGGCAGGCGCTCGCCGACGCCCGGCTGTCCAAGAACCCGGTCCACCACAGCGAGGCCGCGCACGGCAAGGGCAAGGTCGGCATCCCGGGGGAGCGCAGCGCGAACCTGATGACGCATCTGCTCAATATCGACCCCCCGGACCACACGCGGCTGCGCCGGCTGGTCTCGAAGGCGTTCACCCCGCGCCGGGTCGCCGCCTTCGCCCCGCGGGTCCAGGAGCTGACCGACCGGCTCATCGACGCCATGATCGCCAAACCGGGCGGCGCCGGGGAGGCCGATCTGATCCATGAGTTCGCCTTCCCGCTGCCCATCTACGCGATCTGCGATCTGCTGGGGGTGCCGCGCGAGGACCAGGACGACTTCCGGGACTGGGCGGGCATGATGATCCGCCACGGCGGAGGGCCGCGCGGCGGCGTCGCCCGCTCCGTGAAGAAGATGCGCGGCTATCTCGCCGAGCTGATCCACCGCAAGCGCGCGTCGCTGGGCGACACCCCCGAGGCGGACGAGGATCTGATCTCCGCCCTGATCAGGGCCTCCGACCACGGGGAGCATCTGACCGAGAACGAGGCCGCCGCGATGGCCTTTATCCTACTGTTTGCCGGTTTTGAGACCACCGTGAACTTGATCGGTAACGGCCTCTACACGCTGCTGCGCCACCCCGCCCAGCGGGAGCTGCTCCAGAAGTCGATCGCGGCGGGCGACACCGAGCTGCTCGCCACCGGCATCGAGGAACTGCTCCGTTACGACGGCCCCGTGGAGCTGGCGACCTGGCGGTTCGCGACCGAGGAGCTGACGCTCGGCGGGCAGCGGATCGCCGAGGGGGACCCGGTCCTGGTGGTGCTGGCCGCCGCCGACCGCGACCCGGCGCGCTTCGACGAGCCGGATGTGCTCGATCTGACCCGGCGTGACAATCAGCATCTGGGATACGGGCACGGCATCCACTACTGCCTGGGCGCGCCGCTCGCCCGGCTCGAAGGGCAGACCGCGCTGGCGACCCTGCTGACCCGGCTCCCGGACATCCGGCTTGCGGCGGAACCGGAGGATTTGCGCTGGCGCGGCGGGCTCATCATGCGCGGACTGCGTTCACTTCCGGTGGAGTTCACTCCGGATCGGCCCTGACCAGCGACAAGACCACATGTGACGCAGAGTCAACCGCGTGACCATTACGTGATCCGCACTACACCGACTTGTGACTACCCGAGAGCCCGGCTACCTTTCGACCCGACGATCGACAGGCTTCACTCGATCGGTCGAAGCGGTGATGTGGGGGACCGTTGTAACGGTGCCGCTCGCGTGCGTCGGCCGGCCGGAGGCTCCGTCGAGCAGCTCCGAAGAGCTCGTCGAACAACTCAACCGCCGCGCGAAAGGCATCCGCATGCGTTCCGGGAACGGCCGACATCGTCGCCCCCGTCAGGCACCGGCCATCTTTGTCACGGCGGGAGTGACCGGCGCCGGCTTCGCCCTCCCCCTCCTCGGGGCGAGCGGCGCACACGCCGCCGACACCGCGACCTGGGACAAGGTCGCCCAGTGCGAGAGCGCCGGCGTGTGGAGCGCCGCCTCGGGCAACGGCTACTACGGCGGCCTCCAGCTGACCCAGGAGATGTGGGACAACTACGGCGGGTCGGCCTACGCCTCGCGCCCCGACTACGCCAGTCGCTCCCAGCAGATCGCCGTGGCCGAGTCGATCCTCGACGACCGAGGGCCGGACGCCTGGCCGAGCTGCGCCGTGAACGCGGGGCTGACCGGCGACGGCGAGGCCCCTGAGGTCGACCCGGGCAGCACCAGCACCCCCGCACCCGACCCGTCGGACTCCCAGGGTTCCCGCGACCCCTGGGACACCTCCGACCCGTCCCGGTCGCACGACGACGGGGGCTCCGCCGGACGCGACGACGCGCCGCGCGACGAGCACGGCGACGAGAACCGGCGGCCGTCCGACGTGACGCCCTCGCCCGACCCCTCGGACTCCGGCGAGCCGGGCGAGGCGTCCACGAGCCCGGAGCCGTCCGACCCGGCGACGCCCGGCGACCGCGGCGACGACCCGTCGCGGTCCGCCGACCCGTCCGACGAGGACCCGTCCGGCAGCCCCTCCACGGACCCGTCCGAGGACGGCAGCCGTACGGACAGCACCGGCACGCCGCACAAGGTGCCCACCAAGGGCAAGCACCGCGGCGAGGCGGGCGACGAGGACGCCAGGGGCAGCGACGACGGCAGGTCGGGCGGCCGGCACGCCTCGCGCGGCGACGACGCGCACCGTACGGGCCCGGCGGCCGATGGCGACTACACGGTGCGCCCGGGTGACAGCCTGTCAGCCATCGCCGTGGCCCACCGGCTGCCCGGTGGATGGGGTGCGCTGTACGACCGCAACGAGGGCGTCATCGGGTCCGACGCGGACCTGATCCAGCCCGGTCAGCAGCTCGATCTCGGGCGGAACGCAGGGTAGTTCGGCACCCTTCGCCCTCTTTTGGGAAAGTGAGACAAGGGTCTCGTTGACTCCGGTGGGGTCCGGTCTGCGCAACCCCGGCATACCGGGCCTCACCTGCGGATATGTAACCAACCCGTGATCAAAAACGGTCAACTTGGTTCAGATGGTGGGGTTTGAACCCCAAGGGCATTACTGCTTAACGTCAGGATCGCTCGCCAAAGCGGGCCCTTCGATCACACGCCGAATCCTGCCGGTGGTCGGAGGCACTTGACGCGCAAGCGCCGAAGGCAGGAGCGGGGGACCCAGGATTTGTGCCGGCCCCGCCCGTGAAAACGGGTCAACCGGCTTGGGGTGAAGCCAGGTGCGTTCCGCGCACACGGCCGGGCGACTCATCAGTCCGAACCCGACAGCTCACCTCGCAGGCGTCGGTGAGGAAACGAACGAACCATGCTGATCTTCAAGGGCAAGCACCGTCGTCCCTCCAAGGCCGTCCGCGTCGCCACCCTGGCCGGTGTGGCCGGTGCCGCCGTGGCCGTCCCGATGATGGGTGCCACCTCCGCCTCCGCAGCCTCCGTCGCCACCTGGGACAAGGTCGCCCAGTGCGAGTCCGGCGGCAACTGGTCGATCAACACCGGTAACGGCTACTACGGTGGCCTGCAGTTCTCCAACTCCAGCTGGGCCGCCGCCGGTGGCACCCAGTACGCGCCGCGCGCCGACCTGGCCACCAAGTCGCAGCAGATCGCCGCCGCCGAGAAGCTCCTCGCCATCCAGGGCCCGGGTGCCTGGTCCTGCGCCGGTGCGGGCAACCTGACCGCCGGTGGTCCGTCCCCCGACGTCGACACCTCCACGCAGACCAAGTCCGCGCCGAAGCAGGAGTCGGCCGAGCCGGAGGCCAAGAAGGCCCCGTCCCAGGACCGTGCCTCGCGGTCCGCCGAGCGCAAGTCCACCGGCCACGGCAACTACACCGTCAAGGCGGGCGACACCCTCGCCAAGATCGCCAAGGCCCACGGCACCGACTGGAAGTCCGTCTACAAGGCCAACAAGTCGGTCATCGGCGGCAACCCGAACCTGATCATCCCGGGTCAGCAGCTCAACGTCTGAGCCGGAGCTCACCGGGGCTCCTGAGGGCCCGAGCGGCGGGCCCCTCCTTCCTCCGTGAGACCGCCCCGTCACGGCGCGCCCTTCCCCCCAGCGTGCCGTGGCGGGGCTTCTCGTGTCCCGGACCGCATCCGAGGCCCCCGGCCGGCGGCAGGCCGCTGACCGGCACTGTTCCGCGACTTTCCCCGTTCGGCGAACAATGTGCCAAACGTCCCGCGAACTGGGCCTTTGGGCAGGTTTTCGGGGGTGTTCCGTCCCACGGAGCGGGCCAAGGGCAGGCGGACGAGCCCGGGGCCGTTAGGCTCATGCGCAGAACGCCAGACACCCACGAAGGAGACAACGTGCCGTCGATCGACGTCGTCGTAGCCCGCGAAATTCTCGACTCGCGAGGTAATCCCACGGTCGAGGTCGAGGTCGGCCTCGACGACGGCAGCACCGGTCGTGCCGCCGTCCCGTCCGGCGCCTCCACCGGCGCCTTCGAGGCCATCGAGCTCCGTGACGGCGACCCGAACCGCTACCTGGGCAAGGGCGTCGAGAAGGCCGTCCTGGCCGTCATCGAGCAGATCGGCCCGGAGCTCGTCGGCTACGACGCGACCGAGCAGCGGCTGATCGACCAGGCGATGTTCGACCTGGACGCCACCGACAACAAGGGCTCGCTCGGCGCCAACGCCATCCTCGGCGTCTCCCTCGCCGTGGCGCACGCCGCCTCCGAGGCCAGCGACCTCCCGCTGTTCCGCTACCTCGGCGGCCCGAACGCGCATGTGCTGCCCGTCCCGATGATGAACATCCTGAACGGCGGCTCGCACGCCGACTCCAACGTGGACATCCAGGAGTTCATGATCGCCCCGATCGGCGCGGAGTCCTTCTCCGAGGCGCTGCGCTGGGGCACCGAGGTCTACCACACCCTCAAGAAGGTCCTGAAGGAGCGCGGCCTGTCCACCGGTCTCGGTGACGAGGGTGGCTTCGCCCCGAACCTGGGCTCCAACCGTGAGGCCCTCGACCTCATCCTGGAGGCCATCAAGCAGGCCGGTTACGCCCCCGGTCAGGACATCGCGCTCGCGCTGGACGTCGCCGCCTCCGAGTTCTACAAGGACGGCAAGTACCAGTTCGAGGGCAAGGACCGCTCGGCCGCCGAGATGACCGAGTACTACGAGGAGCTGGTGGCGGCCTACCCGCTGGTCTCCATCGAGGACCCGCTGTTCGAGGACGACTGGGCCGGCTGGAAGGTCATCACCGACAAGCTCGGCGCCAAGGTCCAGCTCGTCGGCGACGACCTGTTCGTCACCAACCCCGAGCGCCTCGCCCGCGGCATCGAGGAGGGCTCCGCCAACGCGCTGCTGGTGAAGGTCAACCAGATCGGCTCGCTGACCGAGACCCTGGACGCCGTCGAGCTGGCCCAGCGCAACGGCTTCAAGTGCATGATGTCGCACCGCTCCGGTGAGACCGAGGACGTCACCATCGCCGACCTCGCCGTCGCCACCAACTGCGGCCAGATCAAGACCGGCGCCCCGGCCCGCTCCGAGCGCGTTGCCAAGTACAACCAGCTGCTGCGCATCGAGGAGATCCTCGACGACGCCGCGGTCTACGCCGGCCGCTCCGCCTTCCCGCGCTTCCGCCACGGCAGCTGACGAAGACGGCCCGCTGCCAGGCCGGACAGGGCAGCAGGGGCTGAACGGGCGAGGCAATCGCCCCGCGCCCCGTACGTCCCCGGCGACGGTCCCGTACCGTTGCCGGGGACGTACCTGCTTGAAGCAGTCAGGCGTCCGTCAGTGAAGGGGAGACGACGTGCCCGCGGACCGGTTCTCGACCGCGACCCGACTCAAGGCGCTCGGCGAGCAGGCCGCCGCCCGCGTCTACCGCGCCCGCCCGCCCCGCCGTAACCGCCTCACCGGCCGTGCCGCCCTGCTGGCGCTGGTGATGTGCTCCCTGGTCGTCGCGCTCGCGTATCCCATAAGGCAGTACGTCTCCCAGCGCTCCGACATCGCCGAACAGCGCCGTAAGGCCCAGGACGCCGGTGCGGCGCTGGACCGGCTGCGGGAGCAGAAGGCCCGCTGGCAGGACCCCGCGTTCGTACGCCAGCAGGCCCGCCGGCATCTGCACTACGTCATGCCGGGCGAGGCCGGATACATCGTCCCGGACGGCTCCGGCACCGGCCCCGCACCCAGGGGGGCGCGGGCGGCGCAGCGCCCCTGGTACGAGAATCTGTGGGACGCCGTCGACACCGCCGACAAGCGGTGACGCCGGCCGGTACCGCAGGCGGGCGGCAGCCCGTACCGTCGACAGCGGACGGCCCGCCGCGCCGCGCCGCCCCCTCCACACCACTCACCTCACCGAAAGCGCACATGGACACCCCCCCGCCCCAGACCGAGCCCACCGAGCCCACCGCCGCGGACATCGCCGCCTTCAAGGAGCAGCTCGGCCGCCCGCCCCGCGGGCTGCGCGCCATCGCGCACCGCTGCCCCTGCGGCCAGCCGGATGTCGTCGAGACGGCGCCGCGCCTGGAGGACGGCACGCCCTTCCCCACGCTCTACTACCTCACCTGCCCGCGCGCGGCCTCCGCGATCGGCACGCTGGAGGCCAACGGCGTGATGAAGGAGATGTCCGAACGGCTGGCGACCGACCCGGAGCTGGCCGCCGCCTACCGGGCGGCCCACGAGGACTACATCCGGCGGCGGGACGCCATCGAGGTGCTGGCGGGCTTCCCGAGCGCGGGCGGCATGCCCGACCGGGTCAAGTGCCTGCATGTCCTCGTCGGTCATTCGCTGGCGGCCGGGCCGGGCGTCAACCCGCTCGGTGACGAGGCCCTCGCGATGCTGCCGGAGTGGTGGAAGAAGGGGCCGTGCGTGACCCCGTGCCAGGACACCACCGGAGATCGGGACGCCCCCGAAGGAGACGCCACGTGAAGCGGGTCGCCGCCATCGACTGCGGTACGAACTCCATCCGGCTGCTGGTCGCGGACGCAGACCCGGCAACGGGTGAGCTGAAGGACCTCGACCGCCGGATGCAGATCGTCCGGCTGGGCCAGGGCGTGGACCGCACCGGGCGGCTGGCGCCCGAGGCGCTGGAGCGCACCTTCGCGGCCTGCCGGGAGTACGCCGCGGTGATCAAGGGCCTGGGCGCCGAACAGGTCCGCTTCGTGGCGACCTCCGCCTCCCGGGACGCGGAGAACCGCGACGACTTCGTCCGCGGGGTGGTGGACATCCTCGGGGTGGAGCCCGAGGTGATCACCGGTGACCAGGAGGCCGAGTTCTCCTTCAACGGCGCCACCAAGGAGCTGACCGGCCGCGCCGACCTGGCACGGCCGTTCCTGGTGGTCGACATCGGCGGCGGCTCCACCGAGTTCGTGCTCGGCGATGACGCGGTCCGCGCCGCCCGCTCGGTCGACGTCGGCTGCGTCCGGATGACCGAGCGGCATCTGGTGCACGAGGGCCAGATCAGCGACCCGCCCACCGAGGGCCAGATCGCCGCGATAAAGGCCGATGTCGCCACGGCGCTGGACCGGGCGGAGGAGACCGTCCCGCTGCGCGAGGCGGCCACCCTGGTGGGTCTGGCCGGCTCGGTGACCACGGTCGCCGCGATCGCGCTGGGCCTCGACCGGTACGAGTCCGAGGCCATTCACCACTCCCGGATCTCCCTGGCGAAGGTCCGCGAGATCACCGACCGGCTGCTGTCCTCCACCCATGCCGAGCGCGCGGCCATCCCCGTCATGCATCCCGGCCGGGTCGACGTGATCGCCGCGGGCGCGCTGGTGCTGCTGTCGATCATGGAGCGGACCGGCGCGGCGGAGGTCGTCGTCAGCGAGCACGACATCCTCGACGGCATCGCCTGGAGCCTCGCCGGCTGAGGTGAGCACGGTGTGCGGCAGGGGTCGGCAACGGCCTCTGCCGTCCGGCTTTTTGAGCGGTCCCGGCCGCCCGGCCGAGCGGTCTTCAGGGGCCTTCAGCGGGTCTCGCGGAGGGGCCGGCGAAGAAAGTTCGTGAAATCCTTCACATGAAAAAGCCTGTCCTTGGACGAACAATCTGACCGTCCGGCCCTCATTCGAAGGTCCTAGGACTCCTGCACCCGGAGAATGCGCGGTTGCCGAGGTGGCGGCGACGCGCTCGCGGAGGCGGTGGTTCAGCCCGCCTGACGGGCCGTGACACGGGAACAACGCCTGATCAACAGGGGTCTCCAACGCCTTGCGCCCTACAGTGGTTCCGCTTTGGACTATGGCGTCGGTCACGAAGCCGGCGGAGTGTAGCAGATGCCCCTCCGTTGCTTGTGAAGGGGCTCACGAGCGACCCCCCATGTGGGGGTGGATACTCGATTGCATGAGCACCACGGAGCGTCCCAGGATCCTCGTTGTAGGCGGTGGGTACGTAGGCCTGTACGCGGCACGCCGCATCCTCAAGCAGATGCGGTACGGCGAGGCGACCGTCACGGTCGTCGACCCGCGCTCGTACATGACGTACCAGCCCTTCCTCCCCGAAGCTGCTGCCGGCAGCATCTCCCCCCGCCACGTCGTGGTGCCGCTACGACGCGTGCTCCCCAAGGCGGAGGTCCTCACCGGCCGGGTCACCACCATCGACCAGGACCGCAAGGTCGCCACGATCGCCCCGCTGGTCGGCGAGGCGTACGAGCTGCCCTTCGACTACCTGGTCATCGCGATGGGCGCGGTCTCCCGCACCTTCCCGATCCCCGGCCTGGCCGAGAACGGCATCGGCATGAAGGGCGTGGAAGAGGCCATCGGCCTGCGCAACCACGTGCTGGAGCAGCTGGACAAGGCCGACTCCACGACCGACGAGGAGGTCCGCCGCAAGGCGCTGACCTTCGTCTTCGTCGGCGGTGGCTTCGCGGGTGCGGAGACCATCGGCGAGGTCGAGGACATGGCCCGCGACGCCGCGAAGTACTACAACAACGTGAAGCGCGAGGACATGCGCTTCCTGCTGGTCGACGTCGCCGACAAGATCCTCCCCGAGGTCGGTCCCAAGCTCGGTGCGTACGGCAAGGAGCACCTGGAGAGCCGCGGTGTCGAGGTCTACCTCAAGACCGGCATGGACTCCTGCGTCGACGGCCATGTGAAGCTCAACAACGGCCTGGAGGTCGACTCCAACACCATCGTGTGGACCGCGGGCGTCAAGCCGAACCCGGCGCTGGCCCGCTTCGGTCTGCCGCTGGGCCCGCGCGGCCACGTCGACACCGGCACCACCCTCCAGGTGCAGGGCACCGACTACATCTGGGCCGCGGGCGACAACGCCCAGGTCCCGGACCTGGTCGGGCGCAAGAACGGCAACGAGAACGCCTGGTGCCCGCCGAACGCGCAGCACGCGCTGCGGCAGGCCAAGATTCTCGGCGACAACGTGCTCTCCGGTATGCGGGGCTTCCCGCAGAAGGAGTACAGCCACGCCAACAAGGGTGCGGTCGCCGGTCTGGGCCTGCACAAGGGCGTCGCGATGATCGTCATGGGCAAGATGAAGATCAAGCTCAAGGGCCGTCTCGCCTGGTACATGCACCGCGCGTACCACGGCATGGCGATGCCGACGTTCAACCGCAAGATCCGGGTCTTCGCCGACTGGACGCTGGCCATGTTCCTCAAGCGCGAGGTCGTCTCGCTCGGCGCCATGGAGAACCCCCGCGAGGAGTTCTACGAGGCCGCCAAGCCGGCGCCGGCCCCGCCGACCGCCGCCGAGGCCGGGGACAAGACCAAGGCCAAGGCTTCCTGAATTCCCGGTCGGCTACTCCGACCAGCCCGAAGGGCGTCCGCCATCCGTGGGGCGGGCGCCCTTTGGCGTGTCCGCAGGCGTGTCCACTCTGGCGCAAAGCGGGCGGTGTGCGGTTCTCTTACGTGTGAACGGGACTAACTGGGCGCCCCATTGGCGTTTACGTGGTGGGTGAAGCTTCTTCGCCCGACTCGTCAAACACGGAGGTGTGCGACATGGCCGATGCCGCTGGACGGCTCACCAAGCTCGCCGAGGAGGTACTGGGAGCACCGCTCCCGGTACGCATCCGCGCCTGGGACCGCAGCGAGTCCGGCCCGCCGGGGGCACCGACCCTCGTGATCCGCCATCGCCGGGCGCTGCGCCGGCTGCTGTTCAAGCCGGGCGAACTCGGCCTGGCCCGCGCCTGGGTGGCCGGCGACCTCGACATCGAGGGCGACCTCTACGAAGCGCTCGACCGGCTCGCCGGCCTGATCTGGGAGCGCGGCGACGCCCCCGGACGGCCGCGGGCCGCCCTCGTACGCGCCCTGGCCCGCCCGGAGATCCGCGCCGCCGCCCGGGAACTGCTCCTGCTGGCCGGCGCCCCGGTCCCGCCGGCCCCGCCCGCCGAAGAGCTCCGGCGCCGCCGCGGCCCGCTGCACACCCTGCGGCGCGACAAGGAATCCATCAGCCACCACTACGACGTCGGCAACGACTTCTACGCCCTGGTCCTCGGCCCGTCCATGGTCTACTCCTGCGCCTACTGGGAGAGCCCCCGGGCCACTCTGGAGGACGCCCAGCGCGACAAGCTCGACCTGATCTGCCGCAAGCTCGGCCTCCGGAAGGGCCAGCGGCTGCTGGACGTGGGCTGCGGCTGGGGCTCGATGGTGCTGCACGCCGCCCGCGAGTACGGCGTCCGGGCGGTCGGCATCACCCTCTCCGAGGAGCAGGCCGGCTTCGCCCGCAAGCGGATCGCCGAGGCCGGGCTCGCCGACCGGATCGAGATCCGGGTGCAGGACTACCGCGAGATCCACGACGAGCCGTTCGACGCGATCTCCTCGGTCGGGATGGCCGAGCACGTCGGCCGTACCCAGTACGCGGAGTACGCCGCGGCCCTGTACTCCCTGCTCAAGCCCGGCGGACGGCTGCTCAACCACCAGATCGCCCGGCGGCCGGTCGCGGACGAGGAGGCGTATCACGTCGATGAGTTCATCGACCGGTATGTGTTCCCGGACGGTGAGCTGGCCCCGGTCGGCCGGACCGTCGGACAGCTGGAGGAGGCCGGGTTCGAGGTCCGGGACGTGGAGGCGATCCGGGAGCACTACGCGCTGACGCTGCGGAGCTGGGTCGAGAACCTGGAGCGGCACTGGGACGCGGCGGCGCGGCTCACCTCCGTGGGCCGGGCCCGCGTCTGGCGGCTCTACATGGCCGCGTCGGCGCTGTCCTTCGAGCGCAACCGCATAGGAGTCAACCAGGTGCTGGCGGTCCGGACCCCGGAGCCCGGGGACTCGGGGGCGCCGCTGCGGGCGCGGGAGTGGACCGGCTGACACGGTGTGGGGGGGGGGGCGGGGGGGGGGGGGGGCCCCCCCCCCCCCCCTCCCCCTCCTCCCCCTTCTGTTGGGCCGCCCGTTTCTCCTTTCCCCGCGGGGTGACGGCCAACTCTCAGCCCAAGAAACAAC
>NZ_JBVHZH010000060.1:26401-46288 GCF_055574515.1 Streptomyces sp. NPDC029466 | reverse complement strand
TGTGGGGAGGGGGGAGAGGGAAGCGTGAACGGCCCCGCAATAGTCGCCCCACCCCGACGAGAAGGACCCCCCCCCCCCCCCCGACCCACCCCCCCCCCCCCCCCTCCCCCCCCCCCCAGCAGCGGGCCCCTCAGCCCGCCGCGTCCGGCGGCAGCCCGGCCAGTGTCCGGCGCGCCTCGGCCATGATCCGGTCGACGAGCTCCGCGCACGACGGCAGATCCTCGATCAGCCCGGCGACCTGGCCGGAGGCCATCACCCCGAGATCGGTGCGCCCCTCGACCATCGACGCCTTGAGCAGCATGGGGGTGTTGGCCGCGAGCAGGACCTGGCTCCAGGAGAGGTCCCTGCCATGTCTCATCGCCAGGCCGTCGCGGACCGTCTGAGCCCAGCTCAGACCGGACAGCTTCCTGAACGACGCGGCATGGCGCACCGCCCGGAGCAGTGCGGTGGCGCGCCCGGACCGCTCCAGCGCCTCGACCAGCTCGCTGCGCAGCATCCGGTGCGGCAGCCCGTCCACCTTCGTGGTGACGGTGATGTCCTTGGCGGCCGCCGCCAGATAGCGGGCCTGGACGGCCGGCGGCACGGTGCTGTCGGACGTCAGCAGAAAGCGGGTGCCCATCGCGACACCGGCCGCACCGTAGGCCAGCGCCGCGACCAGGCCGCGGCCGTCGAAGAAGCCGCCCGCGGCGATCACCGGGATATCGACGGCGTCCACGACCTGCGGGAGCAGCACGGTCGTGGCGACGTTCCCGGTGTGCCCGCCGCCCTCCCCGCCCTGGACGACGACGGCGTCCGCGCCCCAGGCCGCGACCTTCTCGGCGTGGCGGCGGGCCCCGACGGACGGGATGACGACGACCCCCGCGTCCTTGAGCCGGGCGATCAGCTCACGGGAGGGAGCCAGGGCGAACGAGGCGACCCGTACGCCCTCCGCCACGACGAGGCGCACCCGCTCCGCCGCGTCTCCCGCGTCCGCCCGCAGATTGACCCCGAACGGCGCGTCCGTGCGGGACTTGACCTCGCGGACCGCCGCCCGCAGCTGCTCGACGGTCATGGTGGCCGAGGCGAGGATGCCCAGGGCGCCCGCGTTGGCCGCGGCGGAGACCAGCCGGGGCCCCGCCACCCACCCCATGCCGGTCTGCACCAGCGGGTGGCGCACGCCGACGAGCCGGGTCAGCGGGGTCTCGATGCCGGGAGTGGCCGTCATGCCGGCGGCACCTCGCGGTCGCGCAGCCCGTCCGGGTCCAGGACCGTACGGATCAGCCGCAGTTCCGTGGGGGTGGGCTCCCGGGTGCACGGCACCTCGGGGGGCCGGGCGAGCGGGAACCCGGTGGCCGCCTGGACCTCCTCGGCCGTCACCCCGGGATGGACGGCGGCGAGCCGCATCGTCCGGTCCCGGGTCTCGAAGTCCAGGACGGCGAGGTCGGAGACCACCCGCGGGATGCGGTGGTAGCGGGTCGCGGACGGGCCGGCGGCGGCCGCGCTGTCGTAACCGACCCCGCTGATCATGTCGACCTTCTCGACGAAGACCCGCCGTGAGTGCTTCGGCACCCAGTAACTCACCGGATTGTTGAGGGTGTTGACGGGCGCGCCGCGTACCCCGAGGAGCTGGCGGGCGGGCTGCTGCCAGTCGCCGATGCAGGAGATGTTCTGGTTGCCGAAGCGGTCGAGCTGGCTCGCGCCCATCATCACATGGCGTCGGCCGCCGGTGACCATGGCCAGATGCCGGCGGTACGGCAGCCAGCCCTCGGGCGCCCCGTCGAGCCCCACGAGCGTCGCCTCGCCGTCGGTGAGCAGCAGATCGGGGGAGAAGGTGTGCTTGGCGAGCCGGGCGCCGAGCGACGGGATCAGGCCCATCGGGCTGGCCAGCACCTCGCCGTTGTCGCGCCAGGCGTCGGCGCAGGCGATCACGCAGTACTCGGCGCGGGTCGTCGTGGTGAGGGTCCGGCTCACGTCTGCTCCTCGTGCCAGGTCTCGACGGCGGACTGGTAGCTCTTCTCGTCCCCGCGCAGGAACCGCTCGGCGAACTCCGGCCAGGGCGTGGTCGCATACAGCTTCTGAAAGGCCTCGTCACGGCCGTAGTCCGGCACACAGGAGGTGAAGTGCGCGCCGTGCGGGGCCTCGACGACCCCGGTGACCGAGTGCCGGTTCACCAGCAGGGTCTGCGGGGTCGCGGTGGCGAAGTCGTCCACGAGCCGTTCGCAGGAGAGATACGCGTGGTCCGCGGCCTCGCAGAACAGATCGTCGAAGTACGGGTCGGGGCCCAGGTACTGGCCGTTGCCGAGGCGGTCGGCCCGGTTCAGATGGACCAGCGCGGCATCCATGCGCAGGGCCGGCACGGCGACCAGGGTCTCGCCGTCCTCATACGGTGAAGTCACCGTACGCAGGCCCGGGTTGACGCGCATCACATCCGAACCGAGACCGGCCCGTACGGGCAGGAACGGCAGTCGGTTGGCGGCCGCGTGCAGGCCCCACATGAACATCGCCTCGTCGATCTCCATCAGCTCGAACGCCGCACGCTGCCGGGCCGCGCGGAAATGCGGTTCGAGCGGGATCGAGTCCAGCGTCGCGAACGCCGCGACCAGCTTGCGGATCCGGCCCGCGGCGGCGAGCAGGCCGACATCGGGACCGCCGTACGAGATCACGGTGAGATCGGTGATGTCGGAGCGGAGCAGCGCCCGCACCAGCGCCATTGGCTTACGGCGCGAGCCCCAGCCGCCGATGCCGAGGGTCATCCCGCTGTGCAGCCGGGCAACGACGTCCTCGGGCGTCATGGTCTTGTCGGTCATCGCTCAGCCCTCCCTGTCCGGTGCGCCGTGCGGCGTGCCGAAGGTGTCGCGGACGCGGTCGGCCACCCCGCTGAGGTTCGCCTCGAAGGTGAAGCCCTGCTCGAAGCGGTAACTGCGCCGCACGTCGACGGGGTCGATGCCGTTGAGGGCGGCCTTGGCGAGACGGAGGAGACTGCCGTCCTTCCGCGCGATCTCCCGCGCCAATTCCTGGGCGGCGACCGGCAGTTCGGCGCGTGGTACGACCTTCCAGACCGAGCCGTGCGCATGCAGTTCGGCGGCGGTGGCGGTGCGCGAGGTGTAGTAGAGCGCGCGCATCAGATGCTGGGGGACCAGCCGGGCCAGATGGGTGGCCGCACCGAGCGCCCCGCGGTCCAGCTCCGGCAGCCCGAAGGTGGCGTCCTCGCTCGCCACGATGGCGTCCGCGTTGCCGACCAGGCCGATGCCGCCGCCCAGGCAGAAGCCGTGCACCGCCGCGACCACGGGCACCTCACAGGCGTACACCGCCGAAAAGGCCTCGGCGCAGCCGTGGTTGGCGCCGATCAGGACGCCATGGCCGCCGGCCGCGGTGTCCCGCTGCATCTCCTTGATGTCGACGCCCGCATTGAAGCCGCGGCCGGTGGCCGTCAGGACGACACAGCGGATGCCGGGGTCGTGGCCGGCCGCGCGCACCGCGTCGGCGAGGTCGTACCAGCCCTGTACGGGAAGGGCGTTGACCGGAGGGAAGTCGACGGTGATGACGGCGACGCCCTTGTCCGGTGTGGAGGTGGAGACACCCATGAGGCGATCAGCTACCTTTCCACCAAGCGTTTGTTAGGTAGCGAAGCTAGCAGCGGATCGCGCGCTGCGGGAGGGGTGCCGAATGAGCCTGACCCTCGATCTGAGCGGCCGGGTGGCCGTCGTCACCGGCGGCACCCGGGGCGTCGGCGCAGGCATCGCCCGGGCGTTCCTCCAGGCCGGTGCGGAGGTCGTGGTCTGTGCCCGCCGGCCACCGGACACCCCCGTCACCGCGGCCGGCCGCACCGCGCACTTCCGCCCCCTCGACCTGCGCGACCCGGCCGCCGTCCGGGCCTTCTTCCCGCAGGTCGCGGCGGCGCACGGCGGGCTGGACTGCCTGGTCAACAACGCGGGGGGCACGCCGTACCGACTGCTCGGGCAGTCCGCCGCCGAGCGGCACACCCGGGTCGTCGAACTGAACCTCCTCGCACCGCTGACCGCCTCGCTCGCGGCGTACGAGGTGCTGCGCGACCGGCCGGGCGGCGGCTCGGTCATCATGATCGGCAGCGTCAGCGGCACCCGTCCCTCGCCCGGCACCGCCGCCTACGGCGCGGCCAAGGCCGGCCTGGACCACCTGGCGCGCTCCATGGCCGTCGAATGGGCTCCCAGGGTCCGGGTCAACACCCTGGTCCTCGGCATGGTGCGCACCGAACTCGCCGCTCTGCACTACGGAGACGAGGCAGGCGTCGCCGCCGTCGGCGCCACCGTCCCGCTCGGCCGGCTCGCCGAACCCGCCGAGATCGGCGACGCCTGCGTCTTCCTCGCCTCCGACCGTGCCGCGTATCTGACCGGCGCGAGCCTGCTGATGCACGGCGGCGGCGAGCGCCCCGCCTTCCTCGACGCCGCCACCGTCAACCACCCCACCTCGCCCGAAGTGCCCGAGGAGATCCGCCATGACGGAACAGGAGACCTGAGATGACCGGTAACGGAATCTGCGCGGGACGTGTCGCCGTCGTCACCGGAGCGGGTCGCGGTCTGGGCCGCGCCCATGCCCTGGCCCTCGCCGCGGAAGGAGCCGACGTCGTGGTGAACGACCTCGGGGTGGCTCCCGACGGAGCCGGCGCCTCGGCCGGACCGGCCCAGCAGGTCGCCGACGAGATCCGCGCACACGGCGGCCGGGCCGTCGCCCACACCGGCGACATCACCACCACCGACGGCGCCGCCTCACTCGTCACCACCGCCCTGGACACCTTCGGCCGCCTCGACGCCCTCGTCAACAACGCCGGGTTCCTGCGCGACCGGATGCTCGTCAACCTCGACGAGGACGACTGGGACGCCGTCATGCGGGTCCATCTCAAGGGCCACTTCCTGCCGTTGCGGCAGGCCGCCGCGCACTGGCGCGCCGAAGCCAAGGCCGGCCGTACGCCCGACGCCCGGATCATCAACACCGGTTCGGGCGCCGGGCTGCTCGGCAGCGTCGGCCAGGGCAACTACTCCGCCGCGAAGGCCGGCATCATCGGCCTCACCCTCGTCGCCGCCGCCGAGATGGCCCGCTACGGCGTACAGATCAACGCCATCGCCCCGGCCGCCCGTACCCGGATGACCGAGCGGACCTTCGCCGCGGCGATGGCGGCGCCCGCCGACGGGGAGTTCGACGCGATGGCCCCGGAGAACGTCTCCCCGCTGGTGGTCTGGCTGGCGTCCGCCGGCAGCGCCGGGGTCACCGGCCGGGTCTTCGAAGCCGAGGCGGGCCGGATCACCGTGATGGAGGGCTGGCGCCCCGGCCCCACCGCGGACAAGGGCAGCCGCTGGACCCCCGCCGAGGTGGGCGAGACCGCCCGCAAACTGCTGGCCGATGCGGAGGCGCCGGGGCCGGTTTACGGCGCTCGGTGACGGGGCCGGCGCGTGCTCAGGCCCGGCGGCCGGCCCACGGGCCCATCGGAGGCGCTGCCGCGCCCTCCGCCCCACCCTGGCCACCCGTCAGGCAGTGTCCTCCGCTGCCACGCCGCTCGCCCGCAGTCGTGGCCGGCAGATCGCGAACAGGCCGAAGGCGCCGAGGAAGGCCAGTACGGAGGTGCCGCGCAGGACGGCCTCGATGGCGGGGCCGTCGGCGGCCGCGGTGGTGGGGGAGCCGCTGACGGCCTCCAGGACCGTCGCCGCGATCGTCACGCTCACCGCACCGAACAGCACCAGCGACGTCAGCACCAGACCCGACGCCGCGCCCGTCCGCTCCGCGGGGACATGTGCCTGGGTCGCCACATTCGTCAGCGCCCACCCCAGTCCGATGCCCACCCCGCAGATCACGAAGACCACCGCGTACCAGCCCAAGGGCCGAACCCAGGTCAGCGCCAGCAACCCGGCGCCGCTGGTGAGCATGCCGCAGGCCATCAGGGTCTCGGCATGCCAGCGCAGCGCCAGGTGCCCGGCCCGGTAACTCGCCGCTCCGACGCCGCAGGAGAGGGCCAGGAAGATCACCCCCGCCTGGGACGGTGACAGCCCCCGTGCCTGCTGGAGATAGAGGGCCGAGAGCACCGCGATCAGGCAATAGACCACATTCGACAGCGAGCCCGCGAGGGTGATCACATCGAACTTCACATTGCGGAACAGCGACAGCTCGATCAGCGGCTCCGGCGCCCGCCGCTCCACCGCCACGAACAGCACGAGGAAGGCCACCCCCAGCGCGAACGTGACCAGGGTGGGTGCGGAGGCCCACCCCCAGCCCGGCCCCTGGTCGACGGCGAGCATCAGACACGCCAGACCGAGGGCGACGGTCGCCGCGCCGGGCAGGTCGAGACGGCGGGTCGCGTGCTCGTCGCGGCTCTCCGGGACGAAGCGCAGCACCAGCAGCGTGGCGGCCAGGCACACCGGCACATTCAGCAGGAACACCGCCCGCCAGCTGACGTGTTCGGCGAAGACACCACCCACGAACGGCCCGAGCGCGGTACCGATGGAACTGAACGCGAGCACCGTACCGACCGCGGGACCCTGCCGCGCGTCCCGGAAGTAACTGGTCACCACCGCCACGGACACCGGGAAGATCAGCGCCGCACCGGTCCCCTGCACGACGCGCGCCCCCACGAGCCAGGGGGCGTTCTGCGCGGTGCTGCACACCACGGACATGACGGCGAACACGATCAGGCCGATCACGATGACCCGCCGTCGCCCGTGCACATCGGCGGTCCGGCCGCCGACGATCATCAACGCGCCGATGGCCAGCATGTATCCACTGATCAGCCACTGGAGGTCGGTCGACGAGGTCCCGAAGTCCCGGGCGATGACCGGCAGCATCAGATCGAGCGCGAACCAGTCCATCTGCACGATGAGTATGGACAGCGCGGCAGCGGCGATCACTGCCCGGTCCTGACGCGAGAAGGAGCCGGCCGCCATGGTCGCCTCGACCTTGTTCGCCACGCGCACTCCTCTGCGTTCCGCGGAAAGTGCCGAGCCGTCATGCGTCTGCGGCCGCGTCGTGGCTGGTCGCGCAGTTCCCCGCGCCCCTCCGGGCGCACCACCCGCCGGTCCGCGCAGCCGTTCCGCTCCAGGATAGAAGTCGGTGTCCGGGGCTGCACGGCGGCGAGTCAGCCCGCCGACGGTGTCAGACCGGCGGCGTCGGCGGCCCGGGCGAGCAGCTCGATGAGCATGCCGGAGGTGAGCCGGCCGGTGAACGTATTGCGCTGGCTGGGGTGGTAGCTCCCGAACACCTGGAGTTCCTGCCGCTGCCCGGTGGCGGGCAGGGTCAGCCGCACCCCGTGGCCGAACGCCGGACGGGGCCGGGGGAGGGGCCACCCCGTTTCGCCGAGTACGGGCAGCAGCGCCTGCCAGCCGAAGGCGCCCAGGGCCACCACGGCGCGCAGGTTCGGGCCGAGGAGTCGCAGCTCCGCCGACAGCCACGGCCGGCAGGTACGGCGCTCGGCGGGCGTCGGCCGGTTCTCCGGCGGAGCGCAGTGCACCGGCGCGGTGACCCGTACCCCGTACAGCTCCAGTCCGTCGTCCCGGTCCGTCGCGGTGGGCCGGGAGGCGAGGCCGACCGCGTGCAGTGCGGCGAACAGGAAGTCGCCGGAGGCGTCCCCGGTGAACATCCGGCCGGTGCGATTGCCGCCGTGTGCGGCCGGCGCCAGTCCGATGATGGCCAGCGCCGCGTCCGACGGCCCGAACCCCGGGACGGGGCGGGCCCAGTACTCCTGGCCCCGGAACGCCGCGCGCGGCTGTGCGGCGGTCTCCTCGCGCCAGGCCACCAGCCGGGGACAGGCCCGGCAGCGGACCAGCTCCGCGTCCAGCTCGGCGAGCCCGCCGCAGCGCCCCGCGTGATAGGCGGGAAAGCCGCTCTCGTCCGTGCCCGGCGGTGATCCCTCCGCTCCGGATTTCTCCATCCCTCCACGCTAGAGGACTCACGACGCGCGTTCGGTGTCTCTGCGACATGGCTGGCCCCCCGGTGGCACGGCGTCACCACGCGCGACCTGCCGTCACCATGTGCGCGCCCTGCGCCACCGAGCAGCGTTCCGCTGGTGACCACATCCAGAGAGAACGCGCGGGAGTAGGTGCGGAAAGCGCGCTGCCGCCCGCCCGTCAGGGTGCGTTGCGGAGGCGGGGTGGATCGCCGTCATCAGGCAATTGTCGCAACGTGACATTGTACGCTGGCACTTCGCGGCCACTCGGAGGAGCACGATGGGTGAACTCAAGCATCGCAGCCTGATCACCGCTCAGGAGCGGCTCCGTGATCAGGTCGCCCATCAGCTGCGCGCGGCCCTTGTCGCGGGGGAACTCCGCCCGGGATCGGTCTACTCGGCGCCGGGTCTCGCCGCGGACTTCGGGGTCTCCGCCACCCCGGTGCGCGAGGCGATGCTCGACCTGGCCCGGGAGGGGCTGGTCGAACCGGTCCGCAACAAGGGCTTCCGGATCACCGAGGTGAGCGAGCGCGACCTCGACCAGTACACCGAGATCCGGGCACTGATCGAGGTGCCGGTCGTCGGCCTGGTCACCCGCACCGCCGGCCGCGCACAGCTGGAGGCCCTCCGCCCGGCCGCACTGGAGATCGTCGCGGCGGCCCGTGCGCATGACCTCATCGGCTATCTGGAGGCCGACCGCCGCTTCCACCTCGAACTGCTCGGCCTCGGCGGCAATGACCGCCTCGTCGAGACCGTCGGTGAGCTGCGCAAGCGCTCCCGGCTCTACGGCCTCACCCGGCTCGACGAGCGCGATCAGCTGCTGCCCTCCGCCGAGGAGCACGGGGAGCTGCTCGATGTGATGCTGACGGGCGATGCCGCGGCGGCCGAGTCCTGTATGGCCCGCCACCTCGGTCATGTCCGCTCGCTGTGGGCCGGGGACGGGGACGAGCCGCTGGTGTCGCGGCCCCCTCTGCCGGGCGCGCGCCGGGCCTGAGGTCGGCCGGCCCAGGTCACTCGGGCTCAGGCCCCGCCGGCGAGGAGTCCGGCCATCCACTCCTCCACGCCGTCGGCGGTACGCGGCAGCGCCGAGGACATCAGCCGTGCCCCGTCCGCCGTGATCACCAGATCGTCCTCGATGCGGATGCCGATACCGCGCAGTTCGCGGGGCAGGGTCTCGTCGTCGGGCTGGAGGTAGAGCCCCGGTTCGACCGTGAGGACCTGCCCCTCCGTCAGTACGCCGTCCAGATACTGTTCCGCGCGGGCCCGGCCGCAGTCGTGTACATCGAGCCCGAGCATATGTCCCGAACTGCACAGCGTGTAACGCCGGTACAGACCGCTGTCGGGGGCGAGCGCCTCCGCCGCCGGAACGGGCAGCACACCCCAGTCGGCCAGGCCCTCGGCCAGGACGGCCGTACAGGCCCGGTGGAAGTCGCGGAAGCTCGCCCCCGGCTTGAGGGCGGCGATGCCCGCGTCCTGCGCGGCGAGCACCAGCTCGTACACCCGTCGTTGCACCTTGGAGAAGTGCCCGGACAGCGGCAGGGTACGGGTGAGGTCGGCGGTGTAGAGCGAGTCGGTCTCCACGCCCGCGTCGAGCAGCAGCAACTGGTCCGGGTCGAGGGGACCGTCGTTGCGGATCCAGTGGAGCACACAGGCGTGGGCGCCGGCGGCGGCGATGGTCTCGTAGCCCGTGCCGTTGCCCTCAGCGCGGGCGCGGAGCTGGAAGACCCCCTCGATCCAGCGTTCCCCGCGGGGATGGCGCAGCGCGGCGGGGAGGGCCCGTACGACGTCCTCGAAGCCGGTGACGGTGTGATCGACGGCTTGCTGAAGCTGCCCGACTTCCCAGGCGTCCTTCACCAGCCGCAACTCGGCGAGCACACAGGCCAGTTCGGGATCGCGGGCGGCGTCCCGGTCGGCTGGGTGGCGTACCAGGTCGTCCAGGTGGGCGCAGCGGATGCCGGTGAGCCGCGCGGCCTCGGTGAGATCGGGGCGGCGGCCGACCCAGAACTCCCCGTATTTGCGGTCCCGGTAGAACTCCCCGCCGCCGTCCCGCGGTGAGCGCGGCCGTATGTACAGCACCGCCTCGCCGTCCGGCTCCAGCACCAGTACATGCCCCGGCTGGTCCTCGCCCGTCAGTCCGGTCAGCCAGGCGTAGGCGCTGTGCGGCCGGAAGCGGTGATCGCAGTCATGGGACCGCACCCTCAACTCGCCCGCGGGGACGAGGAGTCGCTCGCCCGGGAAGCGAGCGGCGAGCCGGGACCGGCGGCCGGCGAAGAGCGCGAAGCCGGGGACGCGGGAGTCGTCGGGGAGCGGGGTGGCGGCCCACTGGCCGGTCATGAAGTCGGCGAGGGCGTCCGGGACCGGCAAGTCATGGCTTCCGGTGTGGAGTTGGGCGGTACGCGAGGTCATGTCGACGCCTCCGGGAAAGGTGGGTTCTGAAGCCTTGTCAGTGCAATTTCACATTACTATGTTATAGGTCACATCTCGTGGAGTGAAGGCCAACACCCCACCCCCCACACAACCCTCCACCCCCTCTCGGAGGTTCAGGTGTCACATTCGCCCACGCCGCGCAGGATCCTGCTGGCCGCGACACTCGTCACTGCCCTCGCCCTGCCGGTCGTCCAGTCGGCCCAGGCCGCGCCGCACGCGCCGGCCACCCCCGCACAGCGGCTCGCACAGCAGGCCGCCGCGCCCACCCCCAACCCCTTCGACCATGCCCAACGCCTCGCCAGAACGCCGAAGGTGACTCCGGCCCCGGCGCCGGCACCCCGCTCCCTCACCAAGCGGGGCCGGATACCGGGACCGCAGACCAGACCCACCGCCGGGTCACCCGGCTCCAGACCCGCCGTCGCCCCCTGCACCCTCGACGGCATCACGGGGCTGGGTCCCGAACAGTTCGCGGACTTCCTCGCCGACCCGGCCGTCACCGCCGACGACTGTCTGCGCAAGCTCGTGTGGACCTGGGACGCCCGGCTCGTCCCCGTCATGTCGGACGCCCATGTCCAGGCCGTGGCCCGTCGCATCACCGGGCTGGCCGCCGCCCACGACGGCAAGAACTCCAGCCACCTGTACGAGATGTTCACCTATCTGCACGCGGTGGCCTACCAGGACTTCTCGCACGACGAGATCGACACCACCGACGGCCCCACCGTCGACGCCGGCCGCCGCGCGGTCGACGCCTTCGCCGCCGCGGCCCGTACCTTCGACGTCACCCGGACCAACGCCGACACGCTGCGCGAGGCCCTGAACGCCGCCAGCGCTCCCGGGCTGCGGCAGCACCAACTCGGTCTGATCCGCAGGGTCCTGGCGACCATGGACGCGTCCCACACCGCCACCCACAAGGACCCGGCATGGGGAAACGCCGCCCTCGCCGCGCTCTCCGTCAACTACCTGGGCGTCTACCCCGGCAACAGGGACACCGCCTTCCAGGCCGCGGTCACCGCCGACGCCGGCTACCGCGCCGTCTTCAAGGGCTTTGTCGGGTACACCCACCTCAAGGGCACACCCAACGCCTGGGTCGTCCGCGACGCCCTCAGCGAGTACGGCCGCTTCGGTGAGATCGCCTCGCTCAAGCCCGGCATCATCACCGACCTCGGCGCGCTGCTCCCCACCACCGTGCGGAACTACGGTGAGGGCAGCGAGCCCTGGGCCAAGATCGCCAGTTGGCTCGACTACTTCGGGGCCTGTGCCCCGTACAAGGTGTGCAAGGCGGACATCGAACAGCGGATCTTCCCGCGCACCTACTCCTACGACAACGGCGCCATCAAGGTCCGCACCGCCCTCGATCGCGCCACCGTCGACCAGCTCTACTATGCGTCCAAGCAGGTCAGGGCGCAGTTCCACCGAGTGGTCGGCACCATGGAACCGCTCGCCGGCGACCCCAACACCACCCTGAACATCGTGCTGTACGCCTCGCGCGCCGACTACGAGGTCTACCACCCGCTGCTCACCGGCATGGGCACCAACAACGGCGGGGTCTACATCGAGCGCGGCGCCACCTTCTACACCTACCAGCGCCGCGTCCCCCAGGACTCCAGCCTCACCCTCGAAGAGCTCTTCCGGCACGAGTACGTCCACTACCTCAACGGCCGCTTCGCCGTCCCCGGCTTCTTCGGCGAAGGCCCCTGGTACCAGGGCGACCGCACCACCGCCATGGACGAGGGCAGCGCCGAATTCTTCGACGGCTCGACCCGTGACGACGGGATCGCCGTACGCCGGTCCCTCGTCAAGGGCATCATCGCGGACACGGCGGGCGGCGGACCGCGGATGAGCATCAACCAGCTGCTCCACGCGACCTACGACGGTGACGGCTTCCGCTTCTACAACTACGCCGGGACGTTCTTCGAGTTCCTGTGGCGCGACCACCCGGGGAAGCTCCAGGAGATGTACCGCCATCTGCGCGCCGATGACCCGGCCGCGTTCGACTCCTGGCGCAACCGCATGGGGTCCGACCCGGGGCTCCAGCAGCAGTACGACGCCTTCCTCAACGCCCAGATCGCCATCGTCGATGACCTCTTCGTGCCGAAGACCGCCTTCGTCCCCAACGGCTCACTGAAACTGTCCCGGCCCGCCGACGTCCAGAGCGCCTTCACCGCCGCCACCGCCGCCCGGCCCACCTGCAAGGACGGCGGCGACCCGGCCTACGGCCGCTTCATTTGCACCGGCCGGATCACCGCCAACCTCAGCAACTCCGGCAGTCCCGACCAGAACTTCAAGGACATGGCCGAAACGGTCGACTACTTCATCCTCGACCGTGCCGAGCCCGCGGCGAACAACTTCGCCGATATGAACTGCTCCTTCGGCCCCACCGAGATCTGGACCTCGGGCAAGGCCGGCACCGCGGACTTCAGCTGTGAGGGGCCGCTGCGGAGGTGATGGACCCGCCACCTCCGGTGCCGCACGGCCCGTCGTCCACCGGGCGGGCCGTGTCCGGAGCGGCACCGAGGATGTCGAAGCTGCCGGTGAGACCGACGGCGTCCAGCGTGCGCAGGAAGCGGGGGTCGGTGATCACCAGGGAGAGCCGGCCGCCGTGCGCACGGGCGCGGCGGCGGGCGCGGCACAGCACCCCGATACCGCCGCAGTCGAGGAAGTCCACCCGGCTCAGATCCAGGATCATGTGCGGACGGTCCCCGGCCGTCACCGGGTCGAGGCGCCTGTTGGTGCGCGCCGCGCTCGGGTAGTCCAGTTCTCCGAAGAGTGTGACGACGATCGGCGCGCCCATGGGGCGCTCGCGCCTACGTGTCGTCGACTGCCGCATGGTTCTCACCTGTCCGCACGATTCCGGCCTCCGGGCCGCTGTCACCATGAAAGGCGGCGAGCACGCCGGGCAGGAGGGCCGGGCGGGCCATGACCGATAGGGCCCTTCGGCCCCCTCAGTCCCCCGGCAGGTCCAGCCGCCGGGACGTACCGGGCGCGAGCTTGAACGAGCGGTCGCGCAGGTTCACCCGTACCGCGGCGTTCTCGGAGGCCGGTACCGCGATCCGTACCTGCTCGGCACGGATGCGCAGATCGATGTCCCAGTGACGCCGGTAGCGGATGCGCACCCCGAACTTGGAGAGCTCGCGCAGCGGCGCAGGATCGAGCCAGAGTGCCTGGTCACGGGTTTCCAGCCCGGTCATCCCGCGCTGGACGAAGTCCAGGGTGCCGGCCATCGCGCCCAGGTGGATGCCCTCCGCGGTGGTCCCGCCCTGGACGTCCGCCACGTCCCCGGTCAGCGCCTCCTCGCAGTACGTCCAGGCGTCCGGCCGGTGTACCCGGGCCAGGACCCAGGCATGGACCAGGGCGCTGAGCGTCGAACCGTGACTCGTGCGGTGCAGGTAGTAGTCGACAGTGGCGTGCCAGGTCTCCTCGTCGAGCGGGTAGCCGAGCCCGCGGAACACCGCGGCGAGCTCCGACGGCGCGAAGAGATAGCCCAGCATCAGGACATCGGCCTGTTTGGAGGCCTGGTAGCGGTTGACCGTGTCGCCCTCCGCCTCCAGGATCCGGTCCAGCCGGCGGATGTCGCCGTAGCGCTGCCGGTATCCGTGCCAGTCGAGCTCGGCGAGCTCCCCGTACCCGGCGAACTGGCTGATCACCCCGCGGTGGTAGGGCACATGGAGCCGGTGCGCGACGTCCTCCCAGCGCTCGGGCTCCTCCGGGGCGAGCTGGAGCTGTTCGAAGAGCTGCCGCTGATGGGGCTCGGGCAGCGTGCGGCACAGGTCGAGCGCGCGCATCAGCACCCAGGCCGCCGTGACATTGGTGTAGGCGTTGTCGTCCACCCCCGGTTCGGCGGCGTCCGGATAGCCGTCGTGGTATTCGTCGGGACCGACCACCCCACGGATGCGATAGCGGCCGAGGGAGGCGTCCCAGTCCGCGGCCGCGGACCAGAAGCGGGCGATCTCCAGCAGCATCTCGGCACCCCTGGTGTGCAGGAACTCGGTGTCGCCGCTGGCCTGTCCGTACTGCCACACGTTGTAGGCGATCGCCGACCCGACGTGGTGCTGAAGCCGGGAGTAGTCGGGCAGCCAACGTCCCGAGCGTGGATTGAGATGGAGCTGCTGGGTCTCCTCGCGGCCGTCGCCCGCGCTCTGCCACGGGTACATCGCCCCCGTACGGCCCGCCTCCCGCGCCGCGTGACAGGCCGCCGGCAGCCGCCGGTAGCGGTAGTCGAGCAGGGCCCGGGAGACCTGCGGGAGATGCAGGTTCAGGAACGGCAGGACGAACAGCTCGTCCCAGAAGACATGCCCGCGGTACGCCTCGCCGTGCAGGCCCCGGGCGGGCACCCCGACATCCAGCTCGGCGGTGTGCGGCGAGAGGGTCTGGAGCACATGGAACAGATGCAGCCGCAGGATCCGGCCCGACTCTCCGGGGACCTCCAGCTTGGCCTGCCGCCACAGGTTCTCCCAGGCACGGCGGTGGGCGGCGCGCAGCTGCCGGAAGTGCGGGGCGAGGGCCACCGCGTCCACGGCCGTGTGCCGCGGGCTCTCGATCGCCGGGTCGCGGGAGGTGTACAGCGCCACCGTTTTGTCGACGACCGCGGGGGAGTCGGGGACGAGCGGCACCACCAGGGTGTGGAACGCCCGCAGTGCGGACAGCTGCGGCCGGGCCAACCCGTTGTGGCCGGCCGGGACCCGGGTCCGGGCGGCCAGCGCGAGACGGATGTCCGAGTCGAGGGTGCGGCAGCTCAGCCACACCGTGTCCGGCTGCTCGGAGCCGGTCTCCCAGCCCGTCAGATGCTGGTCCGCCAGACCGCGGTAGCGCGCGACGCCGGCATTGCGGACCGCCCCGTCGATCCCGGACTCCACCTCCACCGCGCCCGTCCACCCGTCGGACGCGAAACAGGTGCGCAGCGCCGCCAGATGAGGCTCGCCCATGTGCACCAGGCGGCACTGCTCCACGGTCAGCCGCCGTCCCGCCTCGTCCTCGTAGACCGACCAGCGGGTCAGGGTGCCGTGCCGCAGGTCCAGCGTCTGCCGGTGCTCCGTCAGATACGGGTGGTCGGGGGAGAGCCAGGGGCCGGGGGCCGCGTCGGCGGGGCAGATCCGGTAGCGCAGCGGGAGCCAGTTGGGGAGGTTGACCATGTCCTCGTTCTCGATGGAGCGGCCGTCCACGGTGGAGAGGAGCCGGTTGTAGCAGCCGGCCGCATAGGTGCCCGGATAGTGCACGGGCCCGGCGAGCACCTCGGATGCCGCGCCGCGGGTGGCGAAGTAGCCGTTGCCGAGGGTGCACAGGGTTTCCCGCAGCCGCTCCGTCTCCGGGTCGTACCCCTCGTACGACCAGGTCCAGGCGTGGGTCATCCGTCCTCTCCCGACGTCAGCAGCTCGCCGGGGTCGGCCACGACCACATCGGCGCCGCGGCGGCGCAGGGCGGTCGCGCTGTACGGGCCGGCCGTCCGGTCCACGCCCACCACCAGGCCGAATCCACCGCGGCGGCCGGCCTCGACCCCGGCCAGGGCGTCCTCCACCACGGCGGTGTCCGCGGGCGGGACCCCGAGCCGCCGGGCCGCTTCCACGAAGAGCGCGGGGTCCGGTTTCCCCGGCAGTCGCAGCCGGTTCGCCTCGTTGCCGTCCACCACTGCCCCGAAGAGCGGCCGCACCCCGGCCGCGGACAGCAGCTCGGTCGCATGGCGCGAGGCCGAGACGGCGGCACACGGCACCCCCTGGCGCCGCAGCTCCTCCAGCAGCCGCACGGTGCCGGGCAAGGGGGCGACGGGGTGGTTCCGCAGGCGTTCGCTGAACAGCTCTTCCTTGCGGGCCGCGACGGCGCCGACGGTGTCCGTGCCCGGCGCGTCGTCCGGGTCGCCGGGCGGCAGGTCAAGACCCCGGGAGCGCAGGAAGGCGGCAGCGCCGTCCAGCCGGGACCGGCCGTCGACATGGCGCAGATAGTCGTCCACCGGGTCGAAGGGGCGCTGCCCGCCCACGGCCGCGAGGCAGGCGTCGAAGGCGCCCTTCCAGGCCGCGGCGTGTACCGCGGCGGAGTCGGTGATGACCCCGTCGGTGTCGAAGATGACGGCCCGCAGGGACTGCAGGCACGCTGCCAGGGACGGCGCGCCGGTCATGGTGACGGTTCCGTTCGTCGGTGTCCCTTCCATGGCACCACGGCTGCGGTCCGTGGGCGCGCCGCACGGAGCACCGAGCCGGACCGGCCCCGGCGGCAGCCCGCCGGGTCATGTCGCCCGCTGCCCCCAGCGGGGGTCCTCCGCCGCCCACTCCCGCTCCCACTGGGCGTAGCGGTGGCGGTTCAGCAGGGCGCGGCCGGTGCGCTGGGCGCCGAGGAGCAGCAGCCCGGCCGAGGTGCCGGCCACGGTGCCGACGGCGATGCTCTCGCCCGTCGCCTCCCTCGGGGAGACCGGGTCGCGCACCAGCGCCCCGTGGCGGTCGAGCCAGGCGGTGGTGCGGTCACCGGCCCGCAGATCCGGCGACACCGTCGTGACGCCCGTCCGGGCCGTGCCGTCGGCGGCCGTCCAGCGCACCGTGGCGTGGACCCGCGAGCCGACGCCTCCGGAGACATCCACCCCGATCCGGGACGGCGGGTTCTCGGTCAGTACGGCCGATACGGTCTGCCGGCCCTGTCGTTCCTGGCCGGTGCCGGCGTCCACCGCCTGCGCGGCGGCCAGCCCGGCGGCCGGTGCGCCCAGGGCGATCAGCACGGCGGTCACCAGCACCAGCCAGCCCTCCACCACATCCGAACGCCGCCGGAGCGGGCTGTGCCGCCACGGCCGGAGGAACTCGCTGCGAGCCATCACGCACCCCCTGCGCCTGTGGCCCGACCGTCGCACGTGGCGCGAAGCCGGCAGGAGGGGCCGAATGGCCCTCGCGGGGGGCCGGTCGGGGTCGGCCCGGCGGGGGCGGCGGCCCCGTTCGGCCCTGGTGTGCGCACCGCGGCAGGACGACGATGAGAAGCACCGCCGCACCGGACGAGGAGAGCGTGGAGGACGCCATGGGCGACGTACGCGAGTTCTCACCGCAGCGGCCGATCCGGGTGTTCCTGCTCGACGACCACGAAGTGGTGCGCCGCGGTGTGCGGGACCTGCTCGACGCGGAACCCGATATCGAGGTGGTCGGGGACGCCGGCACCGCCGAGCGGGCGCTGGCCCGCGGTCCGGCGCTCGACCCGGATGTCGCCGTGCTCGACGTACGGCTGCCGGACGGTGACGGGATCAGCGTCTGCCGGGAGTTGCGGTCGCGGCTGCCCGGACTCGGCTGTCTGATGCTCACCTCGTTCGACGACGACGAGGCGCTGCTGGACGCCATCATGGCGGGCGCGGCGGGCTACGTCCTCAAGGAGATCAAGGGATCCGACCTGGTCGCCGCCGTCCGTACGGTCGCCGCCGGCCGCTCGATGCTGGACCCGGCGACCACCGCGCGGCTGATGCACAGCCTGCGCGGCGTGGACAATGGCGAGGAGCCCGCGGCGGACGCGCTGTCCGGGCTGTCACCGCGGGAGCGGGAGATCCTCGGGCTGATCGGCACCGGGTTGACGAACCGTCAGATCGGGCAGCGGCTCTACCTCTCCGAGAAGACGGTCAAGAACCACATCTCACGGCTGCTGGCCAAACTCGGGGTGGAACGCCGTATCCAGGCGGCCGTCCTCGCCGCCCACGGACCGCCGCCGGCCGCCGGGGACGCCGGGTCGTACCGCCTCTGACCCCGGAAGCGGCTCAGGCCGACGGGAGCGGCGCCTGCCACAGCAGGAGGGTGCCGCCCTGCGCCGGTGCCGCCAGCGTCATCTCGCCGCCCACGCTCGCCGCCCGCTTGGCGAGATTGCTCAGCCCGCTCCGCCGCCCGTCGCGCGGCATGCCCACCCCGTTGTCCGTGACGCTCAGGCTCAGCGCTCCGCCGCCGACGGCCAGCGAGACCTCGACCGTGGTGGCGTGCGCGTGCCGCGCGGCATTGCTCAGGGCCTCGCCCAGCACCGCCACCACATGCTCCGCGAGCTCGGCCGGCACATCGGTGTCGATGAGGCCCTGCATCCGCAGCGACGGGGTGAACCCCAGGGCGCGGGCGGCCTGTTCGACCACCGTGACGGTGCGGGCCCGCAGCCCGTGGCCGGCCCGGCCCGGCGTATGGGCGCGCAGCCCGAAGATGGTGGACCTGATGATCTTGATCGTCTCGTCCAGATCGTCCACCGCGCGCAGCAGCCGCTCGCGCGCCTCCGGATGGTCCACGAAACGGACCGCGCTCTGGAGCGTCATCCCCGTCGCGAAAAGCCGCTGGATCGCCAGATCGTGCAGATCACGGGCGATCCGGTCGCGGTCCTGAAGGAGGGTGAGCTGCTCGGCGGACCGGCGCTGGTCGGCCAGTTCCATGGCGAGCGCGGCCTGCCCCGCGAAGGTCAGCAGCGGGCCGGTCTCCAGCTCGGTGAACGGGGGCCGCTCCAGCACCCGCGCCACCAGCAGCACGCCACGGGGCCGGCCACGGGTGATCATCGGTACGGCGACCGCGGGCCCCAGCCCCATCCACCGCGGCGGCCCCGCGGTGATCCGTGGATCCTGCTCGATATGGGCGCTGATCATCGGCTCCCGTGTGTCGAGCGCCGCCCCCATGAACGACCCCTGCCGGGGGAGGACCAGCCCGCGGTGCGCCTCGGCGTCGACTCCGGACGCCAGGGCGACATGCAGTGCCCGGCCGTCCTGCTCGGGGAAGGCGATCACCCCGAGATCCGCGGTGAGAATCTCCCGCGCCTTGTCCACGATCAGCCCCAGGGCCGCCATCTCGTCCGTTCCCGGCAACAGCAGCCTGGCGACGATCTCACCGTTGGCCTCCTGCCACCGCTGCCGGTAGCGGGCCTCCTCGTACAGCCGCGCGTTCTCGATGGCGACCCCCGCCGCCACCGCGAGCGTCGAGAGCACCGTCTCGTCCTCGGCGTCGAAGCCGCCGCCGCCCCGTTTCTCGGTGAGGTAGAGGTTCCCGAACACCTCGTCGCCGACCCGGATGGGCACCCCGAGGAAGGAGTGCATGGGCGGGTGGTGCGGCGGAAAGCCGTACGACGACGGGTGCTCGGACAGCTCCGGGAGCCGCAGCGGCCGGGGGTGACGGATCAGCTCACCCAGGATGCCGTGTCCCTCGGGCAGCCGGCCGATCGCCCGCTGCTGTGCGTCGGTGACCCCCACCGGCAGGAACTGGGTGAGCCGGGTGCCCTCCGAGACCACGCCCAGCGCCCCGTACTCGGCGTCCACGACCATCACCGCCGCTTCCACGATGCGGCGCAGCACCTGCGGCAGATCCAGCTCCCGGCCCACCGACAGCACGGCTTCCAGCAGCAGATTCACCGGCTCGCCGGGACCCTGCCGCAGTGCGTCGAGGCGCTGTTGCAGCTCGTCCGGCAGCGCATCGAGCCGGCGCCGGGCGGTATCGCGCCGGCCGCTTCCGTGGTCGCCCACCTTGGCCTCCGCTGGAGGGCCCCTCACGCGTGCGGGGCCGTACCTCCACGGTAGCCGCGGTGCCCGTGCGGGGCTTGGGGGGGGGGGGGGGGGGGGGGGGGGGGGGAGGGGAGAGCATAGGCAACGCGCGATTACTCCGCGCCTC